>JAGXIE010000106.1 GCA_024635765.1 Flavobacteriaceae bacterium
CGAAGATGAAAAACTAAAAATTAGATTTATCATTCCGACGCAGGATAAATCTCATAATTTCTATTTGGCTTTCTCCCGCAGAATTCGCAGATTAATGCATAACTGTTCATGAAAAATTTGATGTTAAGAATCCTCTGCAAAATTTTGCGAGTTCTGCGGGGCAGCTTTCAACTATTGGAATTTGGTATTTCGTTATTTGTTATTTCCTGCAGTATCCACAAATAATCTTCCCTGTTTTCCACAAAATCCCGATCTGAAATATCAATGATTTTAACTTTCAATTCTGATTGATTCTTTAAAAACTCTAAATAGCCAGAATTGATTTTTTCAAGATATTCATCATCAATTTTTTGTTCGTAATCACGGCCACGCTTTTTGATGTTTTCTTGCAATTGTTCCGTGTTTTGATATAAATAAATGTATAAATCGGGCTTGGCAATGTCTTTATACATTAAATAGAAGAGTTTTCGATAGAGCTTAAACTCTTCATCTGGCAATGTGATTTTTGAGAAAATTAGAGATTTATAAATGTCATAATCGCTCACCATAAAATCTTTGAACAAATCGAGTTGTGATAGGTCGTCACTGATTTGTTGATATCGATCGGCAAGAAAAGACATTTCCAAAGCAAACGCATAACGTTGTGGCTCTTCGTAAAATTTTGGTAAGAACGGATTATCCGCAAAACGCTCCAATATTAATTTGGCATTAAAATCTTGTGCAATTTTGTTAGCAAGACTAGTTTTTCCAGCTCCGATATTACCTTCGATCGCAATGTAATTGTAATCGGTGAAATTCATTTGCTTACTCGGGTTTTTCAACCAGATATGAAATGGCTCAATCAGACCGGAATCATTACAGGATTCCAATAGTTCAGAGACAGTCATTTTTAATGTTGGATGTTTAACTGCGCTTGCAATGTCATTTAAAGGCTGAAGGACAAACTTTCGCTCGCGCAATTTCAAATGTGGTACTCGCAATAATTTGGTATCTATGATCAAATCATCAAATAACAGCATGTCCAAATCGATGATACGTGATTCATATCCAGCGTTTGGTGTTCGTGTTCTCCCTAATTGTTTTTCTATATCCAGTAATTGCTTCACGGTATCCTCTGCCGACATTGTGGTTTCAACAATGGAACAGCAATTCAAGAAATCATCCCCTTCAAATCCTGCAGCCTGGGAGTTATAGATTCTAGAAATGATTTGGATGTTCCCGATTTGATTAAAAATGAGATCGACCGCATCTTGCAAATGCTTTATTCGGTCGCCTTTATTGCTCCCTAGTGCGATGTAAACTTTATGCGGTTGATCCATAATTAATGCCAAAATAAAGAAAACAAAATCACTTTGCCCTATCTTTATAGCAACAACTTATCCACAATATGACCCTGAAAGACAAACTCGCTGCACAACGAATTTATTTCCTTTTGGCAGCCTTGTTCATCACCTCTTTGGTAGTTTCAAATTTAATTTTTCAAAAATTTTTTTATTGGTATCCTTTTCATATCGAACTATTTGGAACTAGGCTATTCGAAATTTCAGTGGGTATTTTACCTTACCCAATCACTTTTTTGATTACAGACTTAATAAGTGAAATCTACGGCAAAAAGCGAGCAAATGATGTCGTTGTCGTTGGAATATTTGCTTCTTTGTTCTCGCTAGTTATCGTTTTGGTTTCTAATGCAGTGCCCGCAACCCTCTGGTCTCCAGTTAAAGA
Organism: Flavobacteriaceae bacterium; assembly: GCA_024635765.1. Lineage (GTDB taxonomy): Bacteria > Bacteroidota > Bacteroidia > Flavobacteriales > Flavobacteriaceae > JBPOFM01. Next base: position 1,723 of record JAGXIE010000106.1, read on the forward strand.
CTCACTTTTTACGACTGTTTTTGGCAGTACAGCGATAGCAGTTACCGCAAGTATGTTGGCATATCTATTTGCTCAATTTATAGATATTCAAATCTATCATTTCTGGAAACGTTTGACAGAAGGAAGACATTTGTGGCTAAGAAATAATTTTTCAACATTTTCTTCTCAATTTGTTGACACATTGACCATTTTACTATTATTGTGTTCCTTCGAAATTATTGAATGGGATAAATTTTATGGTTTATTGATTAGTGGTTTTTTATTTAAGGTATTGATTGCCCTATGTGATACCCCTCTTTTATATTTGGGAGTTCATTTATTCAAAAAACGATTCCGTTTAAAAACCAATGAAGAAATCGAACTCCTTTGAAACTGCTAAAGTTTTATTAAACTTTAACATTCCATCAGCTTTTGCAAGCAATTTTGCGTATATATTAGTACTGAACTGAAACTTTTCTATTCCTTATGGAGACTACAAAAAAAAGAAAATCGCCTCTGAAAAAAATTCTAAAAATCACTGGAATTATCTTATTGATACTTTTAGTTATTCTGATTGCTGCACCTTTTGTGTTTCAGTCGCAAATAAAAGGCATGGTAAAAAAGTATATTAATCAAAATGTCAATGCTAAAGTGGAGTTCAGCGATGTGAACTTGAGCTTATTCAGTAATTTTCCAAATGCCAATGTGCAATTGACCGATTTGGTTATCACATCGTTTGAGCCTTTCAAAGATGAAACTTTCGCCACAGCCAAAGACATTTCGTTTACGATAGCCATTAAGGAATTGTTCAAAAATGCAGATGACGACCCTATAAAAATCAACTCCATTTATGTAGATGAAGCACTTTTGACATTGAAAACTGATGCTTTTGGAAACGTCAACTACGATATAGTCAAGGAAAAAGAAACTACAAATCCTGCCGATACTATAAACAATTTTGCATTTGACATAAAAGAATATCGTATAAGAAATAGTGCCTTCACCTATATAGACGTACCTTCAAATACTCAGATATACGTCACGGAATTTAATCATAAAGGAAATGCCAAAATCAACAATGAAGTTTCTGAATTAGATACCGAAAGTGAAGCAAATGTAAGTTTGAGCATCGATAGTACCAATTATCTCAATAACAACCATGTGAAATTGGATGCGTTGATAGATATGGACTTGAACAATTATAAATATACATTTAAAGACAACAAAGGTTTCATTAATCAGTTGCCTTTAGAGTTCAAAGGCTATGTTCAAATAATCGAAGAAGGTCAGGATATCGATATTGCCTTTGAAAATCCTGGGTCTTCCTTTAAGGATTTCTTGGCAGTCATTCCAGAAACGTATTCAAAAAATATCGAAAATGTAGAAACAACTGGCACCTTTAAAGTAAAAGGTATTATAAAAGGCAAAATTACCGAGACAACGATTCCGACTTTAGATATCAGCATCAAATCAGACAATGCGTCATTCAAATACCCGGACTTGCCGAAAAGAGTCGAAAATATTGTCATTGATACCGAAATTAAAAATGAAACAGGTAATTCTAAAGATACTTATGTTGCTATCAACACTTTGAATTTCAAAATAGACCAAGACGTCTTCAAATCATCGGCCACTATCAAAAATATGACAGGAAATATGCTTGTGAACGCTGATGTCGATGGTGTTTTGAATTTGGCTAATCTCACGAAAGCGTATCCATTGGAACTGGAAAATGAATTGAGCGGAATTTTAAGAGCTAAAATCAATACGGCTTTTGATATGGATGCCATTGAAACCAATGCGTATGATAGAATCAAAGCATCAGGAAATGCCAATATCACTAACATGGTGTTTAGTTCGGACGCGATGAACCAACCCTTACAGATTTCAAAGGCAGATATGACATTTAATCCTTCCACTGTAACTTTAAATAGTTTTAATGCGAGAACAGGTCAAAGTGATTTATCTGCTACTGGAACCATCAACAATTTGATAGGATTTATGTTGAGCAAAAAAGTCAATCTAAAAGGAAATTTTAATGTCAATTCAAACACTTTAGCATTGAGTGATTTTATGTCGGAAGAACCATCTTCAGGCGGTAACAATGAATCAACCTCTGCTAAAACTTCTTCAACATCAGAAGCTTTGAGAATTCCTGAATTTTTGGAATGTTCCATCACGGCGAATGCAAATACCGTTATTTATGACAACTTGAATCTTAAAGATGTTAAGGGCAATTTAATCATCAAGGACCAACAGGCAACATTGAGCGGTTTGACATCCAAATTATTTGATGGATTGTTGACGGTTACTGGAAGTGTGAGCACTAAAACCGATACACCATCGTTTAGCTTAAATTTAAATGCCGATAGCTTTGACATTGCCAAATCATTCAATGGACTGGAGTTATTGCAAAGTTTGGCGCCAATTGCTAAAGTATTGCAAGGTAAATTGAATACCAATATCAATATTTCTGGATTATTGGATAAGGAATTTTCACCACAACTAAATACTGTTTCTGGTAAGGCCTATGCACAACTCTTGACCACAGAAATTAATGAAGACCAAAGTCCGTTATTGTCAAAATTGGATGGAGCATTGAACTTTATCGACTTTGATAAATTGGATTTAAAAGACTTGGCAGCCAATTTAGAATTTGCTAACGGCATGGTGAGTGTGAAACCTTTTAACATTGCCTATAAGGATATAGATATTACCGTGGCTGGTTCACATGGATTTGATAAATCCTTGAGCTATAATGCGGTTTTTAATGTGCCCGCAAAATACTTGGGAAGTGAAGTCAATAGATTGATAGGTAAAATAAATGATAATGAGGTTAATAAAATATCAATTCCTGTCACTGCCAACATCACTGGAAGTTTTACAAATCCAAAAGTGTCAACTGATTTAACAAGTGGCGTAACTAATCTGACCAAACAACTGATAGAAATCGAAAAGCAAAAATTAATTGGTCAAGGGAAGGATAAAATAAAAGATTTATTGTCTGGTATGGTTGGAGGGAACACAAGTACTGGTTCCAACACCACGACAGATTCTACGAAAGTAAAAACAGATTCTACCAAAACTGATCCTGTTAAGCAAGGTGTGAAAGATGTTCTTGGAGGCCTTCTCGGTGGCAAGAAAAAGAAAAAGGATTCGGTAAACTAATATCCAAAGTATAATTTACGACGAATGAAATTTAATTAGCTTGAACAGTTGGTTCAGATGTCTTGAACTCTGAGTTTGGAATTTTTAGCCATAAAAGTTTGGCTATTCATGCAAAATGTCCCATTACAACAACTTTACGGTAGGCTTTCCTAAATTTGTGTTAAAGGTTTCTGTTTAAATTTGCTTTTCTCGATTATTCGATTATAATGTAGTATAAGAATTAATATTAACGTAAAAACAATACATGAGACAATTAAAAATCACAAAGCAGGTTACCAATAGAGAATCTAAATCACTTGATAAATACCTACAGGATATTAGCAAGCTACCTCTTATTACAGCGGATGAAGAAGTGGAGTTAGCACAACGTATCAGAGAAGATGATCAAGTGGCTCTCGATAAATTGGTTACTGCCAATCTCCGTTTTGTGGTGTCTGTCGCTAAACAATATCAAAATCAAGGCTTAACACTTCCAGATTTAATCAATGAAGGAAATGCTGGCTTGGTAAAAGCTGCCAAACGATTTGACGAAACCAGAGGTTTTAAATTTATCTCTTACGCAGTTTGGTGGATTAGACAAGCAATTCTTCAAGCATTGGCTGAACAAGCTCGTGTAGTGAGATTGCCTTTGAATAAGATTGGATCCATCAACAAAATCAATAAAGCGTACTCGTTTTTAGAGCAATCGTACCAAAGACCACCAAGTACAGAGGAAATTGCTAAAGAACTAGACATGACGTTGAGTGACGTGAAATTGTCAATGAAGAATTCAGGAAGACATCTTTCAATGGACGCACCTTTAAGAGAAGGTGAAGATTTTAGTCTATACGATGTTGTTTCACATACAGAATCACCGAAACCAGATAATGATTTGATGGCAGATTCACTAAAACTCGAAATAAATAGAGCATTAGACACACTATCCAATAAGGAAGGTGATGTAATCAAGCTTTATTATGGACTTGGTGGAGAAATGCCAATGAGTTTAGATGAAATTGGCGTAACTTTCGAACTTTCTCGCGAACGTGTTCGTCAGATTAAAGAAAAAGGGATTAGACGTTTACGTCATACCTCGAAAAGTAAAATATTAAAAACGTATTTAGGATAGACTTAAATACACATACAACTTATTAAAACCCATACATGTTAAGAATCGAAATTAAAGAAGGAGAGAATATAGAAAGAGCTCTCAAACGTTACAAACGTAAACACAGAAATATCAAAGTAATGCAGAACTTAAGAGAAAATCAGTTCTTTACGAAGCCATCTGTAAAGCGTAGACGTGAAATACAGAAAGCAGAGTACATTCAAAACTTAAGAGATCAAGAAGATATTTAATCTTCAAATAATATATACTGACAAAGGCGCATTTTAGAATGCGTCTTTTTTTATTTCCTTATTGGAAAGTCTTCGTAAAAGTCTTCAAAAGTTTTGTCCGTGGTATAATTATCTTTCAGAACTTTATACACCATGACAACTACTAAAACCTGACCCAAACAAGTAACATAGAACACCCAATTGAAAGGCAAATCCATTGCTACCATAATAGTCAAAGTGACGAGTAGTAACGTCGTCAATGCAACATAAAATATCACAGGAATTTTCATAATTTCTTTTACTAGAATTTACTGAAAATTCGTGTAATGTAAAAATAATTGAATTTAAAAATTCGTTAAAGTATTTCTATATCAACCACATAGCCTTCGCTCCCTCTCACATTAAAAACAGTTTGATCTTCAAAGATGAGATATTGCCCCTTGATTCCTTTTAAAACACCTGAATAGCTTGGCGTTTTATCTAGATTAAGACTCTTTGGTTTTTCGGGATATTGAAGGACGGGAAATTCAATGTTTGTTTCAGTATTCGATTCAATAAAATAATCTTTAGCTTCATCTGGAATGTATTGTTTTAATCGATCGCGCCACTCCACCAAATTTTCATCAACGACATCATTTTTTAACATGGTTCGCCAATTGGTTTTGTCACCAACGTGATCTTTAAGCGCAACTTCAGTGATGCCTGCCAAGTAACGATTTGGAACTTCCACAATTTCGATGGCCTCATGGGCCCCTTGATCAATCCAACGAGTAGGTATTTGCCCTTTCCGAGTCACGCCAACTTTGATGTTACTGGAATTTGCCAAGTACACAATGTGCGGTTGTAATTGTACTTTCTTTTCATAGATCAAATCTCTATCTTCTTGATCCAAATGTGCAGTACTCAATTCAGGACGCATAATCCAATCACCAGCTTGAGGCATATCAAAAAAGCAGTTTTTACAGAATCCTTGACGATAAATCGGTTTGTTCAATCCGCAACTCAAACACTGATACCCAACAAATTGAATCGTGATAGTCTTGTCCAACAATTGGTTCATATTGATGAAGTCATTCTCAAATATGAGATAGTATTGAATGGGTTGGGAAAACTCGGTTTCCATTTTTGTTAAAACTCCTTGGTACTGCATTAAAAAAAGTATTATTTTTAGAATTCTAAAGATACTTTAAAAATGCCAATTCCCATAGTCAATTCAATTGCTTCCTGGTTCTTGAAAAAACGATTTCATCAAATTGAATTGTTTTTGAAGTACCCTAACGAAGTGCAGAATGAGCTGTTGTTACAATTGGTTTTTATGGCAAAGGATACTGAAACTGGAAGGCATTACGATTTTTCATCAATCAAGGATTATAAAACCTTTGCAGAACGTATTCCAATTTCAACTTATGAGGATAATCAAATCAATTTTGAACGGTCACAAAAAGGTGAAAACAATATTTTTTGGCCCACACCCATAAAATGGTTCGCCAAATCGAGTGGAACAACTAATGCGAAAAGCAAGTTTATTCCCGTCAGTTATGAATCGCTAGAAGATTGCCACTATGCCGCAAGCAAAGATTTGTTGTGTATGTATCTCAATAATAACGAAGAATCTCAATTGTTCACCGGAAAAAGTCTTCGATTAGGCGGAAGCAAAGAGCTATATAGAGAAAACGGGACGGTATTTGGCGACCTTTCTGCTATCTTGATAGACAATATGCCGTTTTGGGCAGAATTCAGCAGCACACCAAGTAACAAAGTATCTTTAATGAGTGATTGGGAGCATAAAATGCAAGCGATCGTCAATGAAACCATCAATGAAAATGTAACGAGTCTTGCTGGAGTGCCTTCTTGGATGCTGGTACTGCTAAACAATGTGCTAGAAACCACAGGTAAAAATAACTTGTTTGATATTTGGCCCAATTTAGAAGTTTATTTTCATGGAGGAGTCAGCTTCTTACCTTATGTTGACCAGTATAAAGCCATTTTGCCTCGGAAAGATTTTAAATATTATGAGATTTATAATGCTTCGGAAGGCTTTTTTGCCATACAAGACCGAAACAATTCGAGCGAATTATTATTGATGCTGGATTACGGTATCTTTTATGAATTCATTCCGATGGATACGTATGGGTCTCCTGACCAAAGCATCATTCCATTAAGTGAGGTCAAAAAAGATATTAATTATGCAGTGGTCATAACCACCAATGCTGGTTTGTGGCGTTATAAAATTGGTGACACTATTCGGTTTACCTCACTAAACCCATACCGCATTAAAGTGTCAGGACGCACCAAGCATCATATTAATGTTTTCGGCGAGGAATTGATTATTGAAAATGCCGAAGACGCGTTGAAAAAAGTCTGCAAAAGAACAAAAGCCGAAATCGTAGATTATACCGTGGCACCTATATTTATGCAAGGCAAAGAAAAAGGAGCACACGAATGGTTGATAGAATTCAAAACGCAACCTGAAAATCTCGACTTATTTAACGAATTGCTAGACAATGCTTTGAAATCATTAAACTCTGATTATGAAGCCAAGCGATTCAATAATATTACAATCAATAAACCTAAAATTCACATTGCACGTCAGCAACTTTTTTATGACTGGCTCAAATATCACAACAAACTTGGCGGCCAGCACAAAGTACCGCGACTGTCAAACACAAGGACCTATCTCGATGAACTTCTGATTTTGAATAGTCCAGGACTAGTCTAATCTTATGGCAATTGTTTTTTAACGGAAAAAAATACAATCTCAATTCATATAACGAATTTAAATTGTTCTTTATCTAAAATTTACTATGGTAATTTTTAACTTACAAATAAGCTACTATATTTACGTCATCGTGATTAAAACGGCACTTTTCAGTGTCTAAGTTTGATTACGATTATCAAGAAAAAATCCCCCTCTTTGTTATAGTTAGAATATTGTGTTTGCAATATTAGTTTCTTAAATCCAAAATAAATAAAAACCACCCGCAAGGAGTGGTTTTATTTTTTGTCAAATATTAAAATGTGGTTAAGAAACGGCTTTCAATCGTTTCAAGGTAGTTTTTGAAATCTTATCTTCTGCGTAACTTTTAGTAACGTTAAGCTTTCTTTCGTTATTGCTAGGCATTTCAAACATTGCATCCGTCAATATTTCTTCACATAAAGAACGCAAACCTCTAGCCCCTAATTTATAATCGATTGCTTTTTCAACTATAAAATCTAAAGCTCCATCTGTAATGGTGAATTCTATTTCATCCATTTCAAACAGTTTTTTATATTGTTTGATGATGGCGTTTTTTGGCTCTGTTAAAATTGCTCTCAAAGTTTTCGCATCCAATGGATCCATAAAACTCAAGACTGGTAAACGGCCAATAATCTCTGGTATCAATCCAAAATCCTTTAAATCTTTTGGTATAATGTATTGCAGTAAATTATCTGAATCGATTACCTCATCGTGTAGTGCTTTGTATCCAATGGCGGCCATATTCAAACGTTTTGAAATCATTTTTTCAATACCATCAAATGCTCCTCCAGCAATAAATAAGATATGTTCTGTATTAACTTCGATGAATTTTTGATCTGGATGCTTCCTTCCTCCTTTTGGTGGAACATTTACAACGGTTCCTTCCAATAATTTAAGTAATGCCTGCTGAACGCCTTCACCAGAGACATCACGTGTTATCGATGGATTGTCACTTTTGCGTGCTATTTTATCAATTTCATCAATAAAAACGATGCCTTTTTCAGCCTTCTCTAGATTATAATCTGCCGCTTGTAATAATCGGGTCAAAATACTTTCGACATCCTCACCTACGTAGCCTGCTTCTGTCAAAACTGTTGCATCGACAATTGCCAAGGGCACATTCAGCATTTTTGAAATCGTTCTTGCCATCAAGGTCTTTCCAGTACCTGTTTGGCCTACCATGATGATATTACTCTTTTGAATCTCGATATCGTCTTTGGATGCCGGTTGTAACAAACGTTTGTAATGGTTATAAACCGCAACAGACATCACTTTCTTCGTATATTCTTGACCAATGATATATTCATCTAAAAATGCCTTGATCTGCATTGGTTTTTTAAGCATCAATTCAGATGATAGTTCTGAATTGCCACTTTGTTTGGACTCCTCCAAAACAATACCGTGTGCTTGCTCTATACAACGATCACAAATGTGTGCATCGAGACCTGCAATCAATAAATTGGTTTCTGGCTTCTTCCGACCACAAAATGAGCATTCTAATTCTTCCTTTGCCATAACTATTTAATTCTAATTTTCTATATTCCAATGTTTAATTTGGAAGGAAAATTTCTTTTGTATTATTTTTTCTCTCTTGATAACACTTCATCGATCATACCATATTCCATAGCTTTGTCTGCCTTCATCCAATAGTCTCTGTCACTATCATCATGTACTTTGTCGTAATCTTGACCCGTATGTTTACTGATAATTTTGTATAATTCCTCTTTGAGAGTAATGATTTCTCTTGCTGTAATCTCAATATCACTGGCTTGACCTTGTGCTCCTCCCAATGGTTGATGAATCATGACACGAGAATGGGTCAATCCACTGCGTTTTCCTTTTTGGCCCGAACACAACAATACCGCTCCCATAGAAGCTGCCATTCCTGTACAAATTGTTGCGACATCTGGCTTAATGAGTTGCATGGTGTCATAAATACCAAGTCCTGCATATACACTTCCTCCTGGAGAATTGATATAGATCTGAATGTCTTTAGAGGCATCTGTGCTTTCTAAAAACAACAACTGTGCTTGAACGATATTTGCAACTTGGTCATTAATACCTGTACCTAAAAAAATGATTCTGTCCATCATCAAACGTGAAAACACATCCATTGCCACAGCATTCATTTGGCGTTCTTCAATTATATTAGGAGTAAGACCAACGGGATACATGCTGCTCATGATTTTATCGTAATATGTGCTACTGACACCTTGGTCTTTTATTGCGAATTTTTCAAATTCTTTTCCGTAATCCATAGATTTTTTTCTTTCAATTTAAGGGTTTAAAAAAAAGCGTAAAACCTCACAGTTTTACGCTCTAAATATAAGGATTTAATTTATAACAATTAACTGTAGAATTCTTTTACAAAATCATCATAGGTCATTTCTTTAACCTTAACATTGACTTCTTTTTTGTAAAGTTTCAATAATTTTTGGCTCATCAATTGTTCTGACAAGCGTTTTACTTCTTCTTTATTTGATAAAATACGCGCAGAAATATCATCCAATTCTTTATCTGAAGGATTCATTTGACCGAACTGTGCCATTTGAACTTTAATCATGTCTTTTGCAAAATCTTTTAGATCGTCAAAAGTCACTTGCAGATTATGGTCCTCAATCAATTTGCCTTCAATCAATTGGTAGCGCATGCTCTTTTCTGACTTTTCATACTCCTCTTTTGCCTGGTCCGCATCCATTACTTCTTCACCTGCTGTTTGCATCCATCTTTGAAGGAAAGAAGCTGGTAAATCGAATTTTGTGTTTTCTACCAAATATTCAGTCACATCGTTCAAGAATTTCTGGTCACCTTGTTGAGCGAATTGCTTTTCGGAATCTGCTTTGATTTTATCTTTTAGCTCGGTCACAGTTGTCACCGAATCTTTTCCGAATAGTTTGTCGAATAACTCTTGGTCCAAATCTGCCAATTCTCTTGTGTTGATTTCATTGATGGTGAAATTTACATCGATATCCAACCCATGAGCATCATCATGGGAAACTTTCAAGAAATCCATCAAATCGTGCTCATCTTCAAACCAACCTTTAGTATTTAAAGTCACAACGTCGCCAACTTTGGCGCCCAAGAACTGCTTTTCAGTTGCTTTTCCTTTGAATTTATCTAAAGTGAAGGTCGCTTTGTTGTTTATGTTTTTCTCTTCATTCACAAATACACCTGTGATTTCAGAATCTTTGGAAACTGTATCTTGAGAGATTAATTTTCCGTATTGCTTACGAATATGTTCGATCTGATTGTCGATCATTTTTTTATCCGCAACGATATTGTATTGAGTGATTGGTTTCTTGGTCTTCAATTCAACATCGAATTCAGGCGCCAAACCCAATTCAAATTCAAATGAAAAAGAATCAGCATCCCAATCCAAGTTATCTTGTGCTTTAGGAAGTGGGTTTCCTAGCACGTCCAATTTCTCTTCCGTCAAATATTTATTCAATGCATCTTGCAACAATTTGTTGACCTCATCAACCAATACAGCCTTACCATATTGTTTTTTCACCATGGTCATAGGCACATGTCCTTTTCTAAATCCAGGAATGTTGGCCGACTTTCGGTAATCCACAAGTATTTTTTCTACTTTATCGCTGTAATCTTCTTTAGCGATATCTACTTTAACAACAGCGTTTAGCTCATCGATGTTTTCTCTTGTAATATTCATAATTCTTCAATAAAATTGGGATGCAAAAGTACGTATTCTTTAACATCCCAACAAATTTTTTAACAGGTTGTGCTAAGGTCTATTATTTATCCTCTTTTAAAATCGAATATAATATAGATTGTAAGAAAGATAAGAGTAAACTAAACAGTAAAGCAATCCAAAATCCACTAACGGCAAAACCATCTAGAAACTCGCCTGCCAATAAGATAATAAGTGCATTTATGACTAAAAGAAAAAGGCCTAAAGTTACAATTGTAATTGGCAAGGTTAAAATGATAAGAATTGGTTTTAAAATGGCGTTTAAAAGCGCTAAAACAATTGCAACAATAATGGCGCCTGTAAATCCCGCTACCTCAACACCGGGAAGAAATTTTGCTAAAACGACCACTGCAACTGCTGTGAGTAATAATCTAATGATTAGGTTCATGAGTTTTTCTGTTAGTTATTCAATATTCAATCTAAATATAGCATTAATCTTTTAAAAATTTGTTTACAGCTTTAAAAAAATCAGTTGGATTTTCAGCATGAAGCCAGTGACCAGCATCGGAAATGGTTTCAATTTTAGCTTTTGGGAAATGGGTTTTGATGATTCCTTCGTCTTGAAGCGATATATATTCTGACCTATCTCCCCTTAAAAACAAAGTATCCTTTTCAAATTTTGAATGAGCAGGCAAGGCTTCACCAACTTCGTTCACATTTTCCTTTAAGGACTCAAGATTAAGACGCAAAGCCAATTTTTCCTTGGTTTCCCAATAAAGATTTTTGAGCAAGAATTGTCGCGTCCCTAAATCCGGTACATACCGTTTTAGAGTGTCTTCCGCTTCACCTCTACTTTGAAGACTATCAAAATCAAGTGCTGATAGACCTTTTAAAATATCCTCATGATGTGTAGGATAATAGCGTGGTGCTATGTCAGCAATTATAAGTTTATCGATAACTTCTGGATACTCAACCGCAAATAACATAGCGGTCTTGCCACCCATTGAATGGCCTAACAAAATAATATCTTTTAGTTGGTGCTCTTCAATATATGCTTTCATATCTTCGACCATTACTTCATAATTGAATTCATCACTGTGAAAACTTCGACCATGATTTCTTTGATCGATCAAATGAGATTCATAGCCCATCTCACTGAATTTTGTCCCGAGAGTTTTCCAATTATCACTCATGCCCAGAAAGCCATGGAGAAAAATGAACGGTTTGCCTTTGCCTAAAACATTAGAATGAAGAATCATTTATAATATGCGATTTTTGATTTACCGATTAGCAATACTGTTTTTCGATCTGATTTTATTTAAGTCGGTGCAAATACATATTGATGACATTCTCTATGCCAAAATATAAACTTTCAGATATCAATGCATGACCTATTGAAACTTCCAACAAATCAGGGATGTTATTTTTGAAAAATTGAATATTATCCAATGACAAATCGTGACCTGCATTGATTCCTAGTCCGAGTGAATTCGCCAATACTGCACAATCAGTGTAAGGTTTGATAGCCATTTCATTTCCTAAATTATAGTGGTGAGCAAAGGCTTCTGTGTAAATCTCTATTCGGTCAGTTCCTGTTGCCATGGCTCCTTCCATTTGTTTTAGAACTGGATCAACAAAAATAGAAGTTCTAATTCCGTTGGCTTTAAATTCCTCGATGACCTCCTTAAGATAGTCCTTATGTTGAAGCGTATCCCAACCTGCGTTAGAAGTAATTGCATCTTCGGCATCTGGCACTAAAGTCACTTGAGTTGGTTTAATTTCTAAAACCATATCAATAAACTGACGGATTGGGTTACCCTCAATATTATATTCGGTCGTGACTATTGGTTTTAAATCATAGACATCATTGTAACGAATATGGCGCTCATCGGGACGTGGATGTATTGTGATCCCTTGTGCCCCAAAAGTCTGTACATCTTTTGCAAATTGCACCAAGTTAGGCACATCGCCACCTCTTGCATTTCGTAATGTGGCAATCTTATTAATATTTACACTTAATTTTGTCATCAACTTTAACTTTTACCCAACAAAAATACAAAGTAGAACAAGCTTTTTCTGGTAATTTTTAATTAATTTGCAATAGAATATAAATGATCATGCCTTTACAACAATACATCATAAATGATATAAAACCTTTGAACATTAATGAAAAAGTCAGTGATTTGAAGATGATGTTCAATGAGCTCACCTATTCTCACATACCTATAGAAAATAACGGTACGTACTTAGGCTGTATTTCAGAGAATGACGCCTATATCTTTGAAGGTCAAAACAAAATAGGAGATTGCAATTATGCCTTCGAAGGTTTTTTTGTGAGATCAACAACAACTTGGTTGGATGTTTTAGAGGAATTTGCTCAAAATTCTTGTAATATCATGCCTGTTTTGGGTACGCATAATGAGTACCTTGGATATTATGAATTAAATGACATTATTGGACTTTTCAACGAAACACCATTTTTTGCAGAACCTGGCGGTATTCTGATTGTTGAAAAAGGAATTTCGGATTACTCTTTTAGTGAAATAAGTCAAATTGTTGAATCGAATGGCGCTAGACTTCTGGGAGCATTTATTTCGAAAATGGAAAGTGATGTCGTCCAAGTCACTTTAAAAATTGGAAGCTCTGGATTAAACGATGTCATTCAATCCTTCAGACGTTACAGTTATAATATTGTCTCTGGACATGAAGAAGATACATATATTGAAAGCCTAAAAGAACGATCTGATTATCTGAAAAAATATCTTGATATCTAATGATGAAAATTGCGATCTACGGACAATATTATCAAAATACATCTCAAGCCAGTATCAAAACATTATTGGATTTTTTAGTCCAGAAAAAATTGAAAGTTTTTATAGAGTCTGAATTTTTTGATATAATTCAAGATGAAGATAAAAATATCCGCAAATATGATACATTCAATACTTTCAAAAAACTAGACAATACGTATGATTTACTCATAAGTATTGGAGGGGATGGCACCATTTTAAGAGCTATCACTTTTGTTCGAGATTTAGGAATTCCTATTGTTGGCATCAATACGGGACGATTGGGATTTTTAGCAACCATCCAAACAAATCAAATCGAAACAGCCATCTCTAGTATTCTTGACAAACAATACAAGATTTCCGAACGCACACTTTTGAGTATTGAAACAAATCCAAAGAATATGGATCTTGTACGTACTAATTTTGCATTAAACGAAATTGCTGTGAGCAGAAAAAACACGACCTCCATGATCACAGTTGACACTCATTTAAATGGAGAATATTTAACGTCCTACTGGGCAGATGGGTTAATTGTTTCAACACCCACTGGATCTACGGGATATTCTTTGAGTTGTGCCGGACCAGTGATTTCTCCAGATGCCAATAACTTTGTCCTCACACCAATAGCTCCTCATAACTTAAGTGCCAGACCATTAGTGATTCCTGATGACACCGAAATACAATTAAAAGTTGGTGGCCGAGAAGATGACTATTTAATTTCATTAGACTCTAGGATTGCCACATTGCCGAATTCCACCATTGTCACCATTAAAAAAGCGCCTTTTAAAATTAATATGGTAGAGTTGTTAAACGAGAGCTTTATTGATACACTTCGGAAAAAATTGCTTTGGGGCGAAGACAAGCGCAATTAAACAATAAAACCTCATAAATGCTGTTTATCAGTAATACTATTTCATTCAAATTGTTATAGGCTAATCATATTTATTATATTTGCAAACTTTTAAAATTTTATGAGGTATTTAATCTTGATTTTATTTAGTGTCTGTTTTTCACAAACTTCTCAGTCTCAAATTTATGAGGTTGGCTTTTTCTTGGGAAGCAGTAATTTTATAGGTGATGTAGGTTCAACGAATTATATCTCTCCCAATAGTCCTGCTTTTGGTGGCGTTTTTAAATGGAACCGAAGCCCTAGGCATTCATTTAGGTTAACAGCTATTTTTTCTCAATTAAAGGGTGTAGATGCCAAATCTGATGACCCTCGAAGAATTGAGCGAGGTTATGAATTTACCAATAACATATTTGAAGCTTCGGCGGGAATGGAGTTCACATTTTTTGATTGGAATCTGCATTTAGAAGAACATCAATTCACACCATATTTGTATTCGGGTATTAGTGCTGCTAACCACGAAAACTTTTTCTTTGACTCGAATGGCACATTAACATCTGAAAACACAAGTAGTTGGGCTTATGGAATACCAATGGTTTTGGGTTTTAAAACAGCTACGGCAGAGAATATCATTTTGGCAGTGGAAGTTGGTGCGCGTTATACATTTACCGATGAAATAGATGGTAGTGTCCCTGAAGCACAATCAAGACAACAATTTAGTTTTGGAAACACCAATAGCAACGATTGGTATGTATTTACAGGAATAACCTTAACTTACACCTTTGGTCAAAAACCATGTTATTGTAATTATTAAGTGGGAAACGCAAGAGACATTCATAAAGACAAACTCCCTAAGCATCTAGCCATTATAATGGATGGAAATGGGCGATGGGCAAAACAACAAGGTTTTTTAAGAGTGGTTGGTCATGAAAATGGCACTAAATCTGTCCGAGAAATTGTAGAAGCAAGTGCTGAACTGGGAATAGAAAACCTAACACTCTACGCTTTCTCGACCGAAAACTGGAACCGACCAAAAATCGAAGTACAAACCTTAATGAAACTTTTGGTAAAATCCCTAAAAAAAGAAATCAAGACACTCCAGGATAATAACATTAAACTTTCCGCTGTCGGAAACCTGAACGATTTGCCCAAAAAAGCTCACAACGAACTACTTGAAGTGATTGAAAAAACAAAAGAAAACTCTGCAATGACCTTAACTTTGGCGTTAAGTTATGGGTCTAGAGAGGAGCTTATTAACATGGTGAAAGAATTAAGTAATAAAGTTAAAAATAATATAATTTCTTCTGATTCTATTGACGAATCCATTATAAATAAGCATCTTTACACGCAAAATTTACCAGACGTGGATTTGCTTATCAGAACCAGTGGCGAACAACGGATCAGCAATTTTTTATTATGGCAAATAGCGTATGCCGAATTATACTTTACGCCTATTTTATGGCCAGATTTTAAAAAGGATGATTTATACGACGCTTTGATTGAATATCAAAATAGAGAACGACGATTTGGAAAAACAAGTGAACAACTTAGCTAACAAAATACTTTTGAAAACATTTCTTAAAACATTCTTCATTTCCTTACTATTTATAGTTTCCAATACCGTAACTGCACAAGACATTAAATACAATAATGGTCAGAAATACATCATAGGTGAAATTTCAGTTACAGGTAATACTAATTTTAGTGAGCAAACGGTAATTACATATTCAGGATTAAGAAAAGGTGAAGAAATTTCCATTCCAGGTGAAGAAATCAGTACTGCTCTCAAAAAATTATGGAATTCCAAACTGTTCAGTGCTATCGATATTTATCTAGCCAAAACCGAAGGGAACGTAGCGTTTTTAGAAATCAATCTTATCGATCTTCCAGAA
>JAGXIE010000107.1 GCA_024635765.1 Flavobacteriaceae bacterium
CAAATCAATAATTGGAATAACGAAAAAAATGAGAGAACCCTTGAGATAAAAATACTGAAGGAAATACGCAACAATCTTAAACTTGATTTAATTGAGATTCAAGAAGACATTGGTATCATGGACGATATCAATAAAGCAAGCAAGTATGTTAGAGCCTACCTAAAGACCAATGACCAGCCTTCGGACAGTTTGCACTTTTACGCTGCGATATTACGTGTCACGCCTCATTATGACCCAAATAAAAGCGGATATGGACTATTGGTATCAAAGGGAATAGGCATTATATCCAACGACAGTTTACGAAATGATATTTCGGTACATTATGAAAGGCTTTACAATTATTATAAACGGTATGAAGAAGAACGATTACGCTTTCATATCACACACAGCGAACCTAAATTATTGGAATATTTTACTATGCAATACGACGAAAGTTATAAATACTACTCCCATTATGATATTTCCATAGAAGACTACTTAAGACTTAAAAGTGATTCTGCATTTCTAAAATTGACCTCCGCCATTGCGTTTGAAAACTCTAGTGTCCAAAATCGCGCAAAACGAGTAGAGGCCAAAATACTCGCACTCATTAAAGCCATAGACAACGAACTTGCAAAAAAGAATTAAAGCTGATAACTTTCCCTAATCTTCTAATTATAATGAGTAACAACAAAGGTTCGATATTACTATTTTTAATTTTTTTGTGTTTAGCAGGATGCAAAAAACAACAGCATTTACCAGATCCATTAGAAGCTGGCTGGAACAACAAGTCAGTTTGTGAAATTATGGAGGACAATCCGAAAATCAGAGTCCTTAAATGCACATTTGCTCCAGGAGTTGGCCATGAACGTCATTACCATGCTACTCATTTTGGATACACCATCAAAGGAAGCAAATTCAGAATCAAGGATACCACAGGAGTTCGCGAAGTAAATGTGCCAACCGGAACTGAATTTTACAATGATGGCATCGAATGGCACGAAGTATTAAATATTGGTGATAGTACAGCTGTGTTTTTGATTATAGAGCCGAAAAACCAATAGAGCTAGTTGATTATAAAATCAATAGTTAATTGTTGGTTAAACTAATTCTATAAATTAAAACATAATAAAGATTATAGTATCTTGCATTCATGAATGGATTCGATATCGTTATGGTAATTGCCATTATCCTCTTTGCACGATTGGGCGTGAGGTTGGTGACTGGTTATATCAAGATGAAAAAAGAATCAAAACAAGAGGAATAGTCTTTTTAACATGCAACCTTTTCTCCTTCTCACAATCAAATCTGTTATTAGATTGCTTATACCCTAAATTATTAGTCAATTTTCACTAATTTTATTTTTCCTTTTTTAATCATCTTAAAATGAAACTAATAACCACGATATTAGCACTGACTATTTTGCTTTCGTGCAAACAGAACAAACCAAATCAAGATACCCTAGGCATTGTAGATTTTGAAGTTAGTGGAAAAAAAGACGCTCTTCCTTTTTTCGAAAAAGGTCTTTTGTTACTACATTCCTTCGAATATGTAGATGCACGTGAAGCCTTTCTAAAAGCGAGGCAGGAAGACCCTCAAATGGCTATGGCTTACTGGGGAGAAGCTATGACCTATAATCATAGTTTATGGCAACAACAGGATTACGAAGCCGCCCAGGTCACTTTGTTTAAATTGGACAGTACCAATGCCAAAAAGAACATCTCCCAACTTGAAAAAGATTTTATTACTTCTGTGAAAATTTTATATCAACCTAAAAAAACCAAAGCTGAACGTGATATAGCCTATTCCAGCTTTATGGAAGATTTGCACAAAAAATACCCTAACAATCAGGAAGTGGCTGCCTTTTATGCATTGTCATTATTGGGTGCTGTCCCTGAAGGAAGAGATGACGACATGTATGGAAAAGGAGCAATTATCGCCCAAGGAATCTTAAAAGAAAATCCAAATCATCCAGGAGCGTTGCATTATCTCATTCATTCCTATGATGATCCTGATCATGCTTCACTTGCTTTGGATGCTGCAAATTCCTATTCTAAAGTGGCGCCAGATGCGAGTCACGCACTGCACATGCCTTCACATATTTATGTGGCCATGGGAATGTGGGACGAAGTAATTGCTTCCAATATTGATTCCTACCAAGCAAGTGTCACACGAAAGCAAAATAAAGATCTGGATAATGATGCGCTTGGTTATCATGCGTTTCATTGGTTGGAGTACGGTTATCTCCAAAAAAACAATGAAGCAGAAGCTAAAAAAATGGTTCTTGAGTTAAAACAGTTGGCTGAAGAAAAACCTTCCAAACGTGCCAGAGTACATTTGGTGTTTTTGAAAGGAACTTATTTAAATGAAACTGACGACTGGGACGGAGACATTGCAGATCTTCCCGTTGAAATATCAGATTTAAATATTTCAGTTCGATCAAAATACCATTTTTTGGAGGGAATGAAGGCCTATAAAAATAAAGATAGTATGGCCTTAAAGTCGATTATCGAACGAATGAATCAAGATGAAAAGAGAGAATCGTATATCCTTGTCGAAGGCAGTTCTAATCTCTGCTCAAACGTTTCACGAGATGAAGCAACAGAAATGGATTTAAAAGAATCCATTATAAGACAAGAACAATTATTGGGTCTATTGGCAGATTTGAAACGAGATCCAGAATTAGCAGAAACACATTTTTTGAAATCCATTGAGGTTGAAAATAGTATCAGTTATAGTTATGGCCCACCTGCCATTCAAAAGCCCACACACGAACTATACGCCGATTGGTTGATATCTCAAAACCGTTTAGAAGAAGCCGCAGCACAGTATAAGCTTTCGCTCAAAAAAGGTCCAAAAAGATTACGTGCATTAGATGGTATAGAGAAGACAAAAAATAAACAAAATACAGTGACTTCACTTCAGTGATGCTCAAAAATCTTTGAAAAGATTTAGTCTCTCAAAGTACCCATAAAATGATTGATTTTTGGATTGATTGGATTTCCGGAACTCCTTCTAAAAGAAGCGATCTGTCCACAATGCCAAATTGAATCAGCTATTGGGCCATTCACGTTATTCCAAAACGGAATTTCGTTCTCACCAAAAATGATTTTGAACTGCGAGATATCATCACTCGTTCTTAACATATCCGCAGCAGCTTTAAGATTGATAAGAGTTTGCGTTCGCTTATGTTCAAAATCCCACTTTGAGACATCATTTCTATCGTTCGGCTTTTTCAGGGTGGCATTGAAGATCACATAGGACATACCTAAAATATGGTCCACTGTTTCTCCAATTGAACTTACGGCATCGCTTGGTTTGTATTCTAAATCGTTTTCTCTTAAGCCTTCAGTCGCCCAATAGTATCGAAAACCTAAAGCATCAACCATTCTCGCAGCCATCGTGCCGGCTGTGTATGTTTCAGGGTATTCTGGAAGTTCATAATAAGCAAGTTGCTCGTCAACGGTTTGTGATGATGCAACGGTAGAAAACAACAAGACCAGTAAAAACAGATTTTTTTTCATTTTATTTTGTCAATCCCTAATTAGTTCCGTACTTATCAATCAAATATATCATCGAAGCCATCGTTGCCGTACCGAGTTCTAACTCTCGCTTATTAATGGCATCAAAAGCATCAATCTTAGCATGATGGTAATCAAAATAACGTTGCGAATCTGACACAAAACCTGCAAGAACAATAGTGTCATTTTTTAGAGGACCAATATCTGCTCCTCCATAACCTTTAACAAACTGATGAACAAGATACGGTTCAAAAAGCGGTTTCCATTGCTGTGCCTTGGTAACAAACGTCTCGTCGCTGGTGTCAAATGAAAATCCCCTTGGTGTAAAACCACCAGAATCACTTTCCAGTGCAAAAATATGATTTTCTCCTTTTTCTTTGGCGACTTTGGCATATTCAGTGCCTCCACGCAGACCATTCTCTTCGTTCATGAACAACACGACTCTAAGAGTACGTTTTGGTTTGTAACCAATTTTCTTTAATACTCGTAATACGTCCATAGATTGCACACATCCAGCACCATCATCGTGAGAACCATCACCCAAATCCCAAGAATCTAGATGCCCTCCTACGACTATATATTCATTAGGAAATTCACTCCCTTTTATTTCACCAATCACATTATAAGATTGAACATCTTTGAGTTGCTTACAGTTTTGTCTAAAAAAGAATTTTATATCCTTGTTTAGCGAAAGCATACCACTTAAAACCTCCGCATCATTTGTGCTTATAGCCGCCGCTGGAATATGTTTTGAGGGTGGTAAATCACCGTAACCCGTGTTACCGGTATGAGGAAAATTATCTAGACGTAAATTCATCGATCGTACTATAACAGCAACCGCACCGTATTTTACCGCCTCACGAGCACCAGAACTTCTTTGATCGACTGCTCCACTGTAGGCATCGAAAGTACGAATGGCATCGGCTTGCATTGGTCGATTGAAAAATACAATTTTACCTGCGATCTTATCTTTGCCTAATTTGTCGAGTTCATCAATACTTTTAACTTCTATGACTTCGGCTTTGACACCTGCGTTGGGCGTAGCGACAGAACCGCCTAGCGCACATATGTTTACTGATGTTGTCTTTCCTGGAGACGTTTCGATATAGGCAAATTCTGGTGCGCCACGCACCCATTTAGGGACCATTACTGGCTGTAACCAGACTTTGTCCAAGCCTAACTTATCTAATTCTTCCTTCGTATAAGCAACAGCAAGTTCAGCTCCCAAAGAACCCGATAGCCGAGACCCAATTTGATTGGATAAATGGTCTAGCCAGCTATAACTTTTACCTTCTTTTAGGGAGGTTGTATAGATTTTATCAAGGACTTCAGAGTCTGTTTGGGCTGATAATTGAAGTGCAAAAAGCAGGGAAAGTACAAATAGGAATTGTTTCATTTAATATGGGGCTCAATTAATTTAAGCTCTAAATATACTACATATAATAGAGACCAAATTCAAATGAAATCATAAAAAACGTTAATAAGGTTTAGCGCTTACGATTCACTTTCCAACTGTTTCTTGTACAATTCAAGATTTGCTTTGATATCGTCATCAAGTTCCGGCTCTTGGATATCAGAATAAGTTTTTAACGTGTCATATAAGATTCTCGCAACAATATACCTGGCGGTTTCTTTATCATCGGCAGGTATCGCAAACCATGGTGCATGCTCTTTTGAAGTTCTATTGATGGCATCTTCATAACATGCTAAATAGTCGTCCCAAAGTTTGCGCTCCTTAAGGTCACCTGGTGAGAATTTCCAGTTTTTTTCCTGCTTTTCCAATCGTCTTAACAATCGATTTTTTTGTTCTGATTTGGAAAGATTTAAAAAGAATTTGAAAATTATAGTTCCATTATCTGCTATATGTTTTTCAAAATTGTTGATTTGCTCAAATCGTTTTGTCCAAAAATCCTCATTGATATCTTCCAATGAATTTACACCAGGAATGTTTTCGCCCAAAATATAACTGGGATGCACACGTGTTACTAGCACGTTTTCATAATGAGTACGGTTAAATATTCCAAATTTACCACGCTCTGGCAATGCAATATAATGACGCCATAAATAATCATGTTTTAATTCCTTTTCAGTAGGAACTTTAAAACTATGGACGATAATTCCTCTTGTATTAAAATCCTTGAAGACCTCACGTATCAAGCTGTCTTTACCAGCAGTATCCATGCCCTGCAAACATACTAATACTGCATATTTCCCATGAGCATACATAGTGTCTTGGAGTTTTCCTAATTTTTCACGCACCTCCTCTAATTCATCCTCAATTTTATCTTCAGACGCATCGAGGTCATAAGTCGTTTTTAACGTCTTTATTTTAATAGGTTCGGTAACTTTAAAGTCATTGATATTGATATCTTTCATATGGAATGTTACTTGGATGCGAAGAGTTTCACATCATTCTCACTTACTTCTTTTTCTCCCAAAATAATTAAACGCTCGACCACATTTCGAAGTTCTCGGATATTACCCGTCCAATCATATTCTTTTAATAATTTAATGGCTTTTGGAGAGAAGGATTTTTTAGCCGTTCCCTGCTCTTCCGCAATTTTGTTTGAAAAATAATCGACTAATATTGGAATGTCTTCTCTCCTATCATTTAAAGGCGGTACCTGAACTAAAATCACAGCCAATCGATGATATAAATCCTCACGGAATCTATTTTCTTCAATTTCCTTCTTTAAATTTTTGTTGGTTGCGGCAACGACTCGAACATCGACCTTTATGTCTTTATCATTCCCCACTCGCTGTATTTTATTTTCTTGCAAAGCCCTTAATACTTTAGCTTGTGCAGAAAGACTCATATCACCTACTTCATCCAAAAAAATTGTGCCACCATTAGCCGTTTCAAATTTTCCTGCTCTGTCTTTCACAGCACTTGTAAATGCACCTTTGACGTGCCCAAACAATTCGCTCTCGATCAATTCAGAAGGAATTGCTGCGCAATTAACTTCAACCATTGGACCATTAGCCCGTTCGCTTTTTTGATGTATCCAATGCGCTACCAATTCTTTACCTGTTCCATTGGGACCTGTAATTAGTACCCTAGCATCAGTGGCGGCAACTTTTTCAATCATATCTTTAATATGTTCAATGGCCTTACTTTCGCCAATCATTTCATAATTTTTGCTCACTTTCTTCTTGAGCATCTTATTTTCAACAACCAGTTCTTTTCTGTCCAGAGCAATCCTAACAGTATTGAGAAGACGATTTAAATCTGGCGGCTTTGAGATGTAATCAAAAGCCCCTAAACGCATCGTATTGACAGCCGTGTCCAAGTCACCATGTCCAGAAATCATTACTATAGGAATTTCGGGCTTTATTTTTTTCATTGCTTCCAATACCTCAATACCATCCATTTTTGGCATCTTAATATCACAAAGAACTAAATCATAATCTTCTTTTTTTATTTTCTCGATTCCTACCAATCCATCTTCAGCTTCTTCAACTTCATAGGTATCGTTTTCTTCAGTTAAAATTTTGATTAAAACTCTTCTGATGGTCGCTTCGTCTTCAATTACTAGTATTTTCGGCATTTTTAATATTTAAATTTAATTCCTGTTCTAAAATAGATGCTGTTCTTATCCTGAATGATATAAATATCATTGCGCTTATTGTCTCTCAATCGATAATCGTTGAATATGGTGTGAGCGAAATAGCCGTAATATAATAAATGTTTTGTGAAATAATATTCATAACCCAATCCCAATAATATTTGTGTGGATGAGATATTTTTAGCGAGTTTCCCATTGACCATTTTATTCCCTTGAATATTGGCAAAGAAATTATCCAACGTTGCGAAGGCCTGCACATGGTTTTTATCATCAAATTTATATCGAATATTGGTTTTTGGAACACCAAGTGTATAGGTCCATTTTGGAGCAAATTCCTTATAATAATTTATAATAGGCAGGGGAAAATTCCGACCAGGTGTAGTAGTATATTCCAATCCAAAAATCAAACGATTGGGTTTTTCCGCTTTTCCTTCTTGTGTTCTATCTCTTATTGCATATCCAGTTACAATGTAAATATAGTCATCGGACTTCAATTTGGTATCAAAATTTGAAGATATTCTTGCACCAGCTTTTCCGGCATAAATCCAATCGGTAGTCTTTGATCTATGTAAATATCCTAATGTAGCCTCTATGTTCTGCACAGAATTGAGGTCATCCGTGTTAAAGGGTACATTATCCAATGTTAGGTCAACGTAACGATATTCACCTCCAATGATAATATAGTTTCCCTCGCTAATCTTTAAAGGAGCCTGAATAAGGGTCCGAAATCTACTTATCGAATTTTTGGTGCTTGGATTGGGAATATTTAAGTATTCCAATCGCAATAAATCACTGGTTTGGGAATAGCCAACACTTCCAACAAGAAGACATAGGATTATTATTAAAAATTGCTTTTTATGATGCATTTATTATTTGTTCCGTGGATTTTTATCAATAATATGAATATCACGTTGTGGGAATGGAATGGTTACATTATGTTCCCTAAACAAACGATCAATCTCAAAACGAATACTACTTTGAGGAAATCTTGCATTAAAACTGTCGTTAATGGTGAATGCAACAGTGAAGTTCAATGAACTTTCACCAAAATCAGTAAACAATACTGTTGGCTCTGGTGTTTCCAGACTTTCTGGTTGAGCCTTAGCTGCTTGTAACAATAATTTTTTAACCAATAGTACATCACTTCCATAAGCGACTCCAACTTTCACATTTTCTCTTGTGGTAGTCCCGTTTTGAGTCCAGTTATAGAGACTGTTTTCAAGATATAAGTGATTCGGAATTATTAATATTTTATTATCTATTGTGACTGCTCTGGTCGTTCGGAGTTTAATTTCCTCTACTCTGCCAACTTTCCCTTCTATCTCAATAATATCTCCAACATGGACTGATTGGTCAACTAAAATAAAAACACCAGAAATAATATCCTGAAATAAAGTTTGAAGCGCAAGACCTATACCTATTAATAATGCTGCTGATGCAGCAAATATACCAGTGACATTAACTCCTAAAGAGTGGAATGTCAAAAGAAAAATAATGACATAAATAAACCACCTTGCGTAACTAAAAACTACTTTAAATTTTCTCTTATCATCATAAGGCAAATTTCTAGTAGCCAATTTTCGTATAATCCGCAATATTGCCGTAGCAATTAATAGAACTATAACTAGTATAATAACATCCATCGGACTAACTATAATTTGTTGGCCAATGTGATATTCTTCGTTTAAAAAATTAAAAAATTCCTTCATAAAACTAGTACCTTAACCATTTGAACAATTCTTTATAACTTGGTTTTTTACCATACATCAAAATTCCCACTCTATAGATTTTAGCTGCAAACCAAACTGTAAATACAAACGTCGCTACTAATAGTGTTAACGACAAAACCTGTTCCCATATTGGAACACCAAACGGAATTCGCATCAACATGACTACTGGTGATGTTAAAGGAATAAATGAAAATACAGTTGAGACGGTGCCATGAGGGTCTTCTATAACCGTGAATACGCCTACATAAACTGCCAAAATCAAAGGCATTATGATAGGCATCATAAATTGTTGAGTATCTGTTTCATTATCTACAGCGGCACCTATCGCTGCATACAATGAACTATAAAGTAGAAACCCTGCGAGGAAGAAGAACAAAAATGCAACAAATAGATTCAGGAGAGGCAAATTTAGAAAAGCAGTTGCCAACTCTTGTGCCTGATTTTGTGCTTCCGAAGATGCTATCGCTTGTTGAATCATCTCTTGTTGCGGTGTTTCGATCTGCATTAAATCAACTCCGAAAATAGCTGAAACAATAAACAACATGACGCCACCGAGTATAATCCAGATGATAAATTGAGTTACACCAGCCAGAGATGTTCCTATTATTTTTCCCATCATCAATTGAATGGGTTTGACAGATGAAATAATGATTTCTACAATTCGACTTGTTTTTTCTTCGATCACACTGCGCATTATCATATTACCATAAATAATGATAAACATAAACAACAGATAACCAGCTGCACCTCCAAAAACCAACTTGAGATAACTATCAATTTTAGAGGTTTGCTTTCCTTGAAAACTTTCTTGGGCAATTGTGATTCGTGTATGCGAAGCTCTTATTTTTTCAATATCAACACCATCTTGAATGAGCTTTAAATCTGTCAGTTTCTTCTCAATTTTACTTTCGAGACTCGAAATAATCGTCAGTGAAGGAGAATCTTCTGAATAGAATTTTGCACTATCAAACAGTTGTGATGAATCGATACTCTTTTCAATATATAACAAACCATATTCCTCTTTTGAGTTCACCAGTTCTTTAGCGATATCAAGGTTGATATCACTTAAATACGAATACTGGATATGTTCAGAATCAGTAAAAACGTCAGAGAACAATCCTGTTTCGTCCAATATGGAAATTGTACGGTCTTGATTATTGTTGATTTGCGACAAATAAGCAACCAATGCAATCAATCCAATCATAATCATCGGACTTAAAAATGTCATGACAATGAATGACTTATTGCGTATTTTAGTTAAATATTCTCGCTTTATAATGAGAGGCAAATGATTCATGCTCAATTATTTGTTACAGTTTGGATAAAAATATCGTTAACACTTGGAATGACTTCGACGAAATGATGAACCTCTGCTTTAGAAGTCAAAAAGGACAATAAATCATTGGAAGACTTATTTTCTGATAATTTAATATTCAGTTTGATATCATCGTGCAAATTTTTAAAGGTAGCAGGAAGGACTTCAAAATTATTTTTAATACTATTTACCACTTCTTCGGCATTTGAAGTTTGCAACCCTACTTCGAAGGTATTCGTCTTATATTGACGTTTGATATCGTTCAGTTTTCCATCTAAAATTTTATTAGATTGATGAATCAAGGCGATATGGTCACAAAGTTCTTCAACCGATTCCATTCGATGTGTAGAGAAAATAACTGTTGCACCCTCATGGCGCAATTGCAAAATTTCATCTTTGATTAAGTTCGCATTTATTGGATCAAATCCCGAAAATGGCTCATCAAATATGAGCAATTTTGGCCTGTGCAAAACGGTCACTATAAACTGTATTTTTTGGGCTTGACCTTTACTTAATTCCTGTATTTTTCGATTCCACCAATCACCGATTTCAAATTTATCAAACCAATATTTCAATCGGTCTTTGGCATCTTGTTTAGACATTCCTTTTAACTGAGCGAGATACAGGACCTGCTCTCCTACCTTCATGGATTTATACAATCCTCTCTCTTCTGGAAGATAACCAATGTTTTGAATATCAGAGGGCTTCAAAGGTGAACCATCCAAAAGGATCCTGCCCGTATCAGGCATTGTAATTTGGTTGATAATTCTAATTAAAGTAGTTTTTCCGGCTCCGTTTGGACCGAGCAGTCCAAAAATACTTCCTTGGGGAACAGCGATGGAAACATCATTTAGCGCCTTAAAATCTCCGAAATGCTTGGAAACGCTTTCAGCAACTAATACATCATTCATAAATTAAGGATATTGCGAGGGTTACAAAATTTGTGCTGTAAAGATATTAAATGTTACTGCTTGGATTATCAAAATAGCATATATTTTTGACTTAAACAAGAATATGCGGCCAACACAAAATACCATAAAAGCAAAACCCACCCTCAATAAAATTAAGGATGGGAAAAAATTGCTATGAAAAAGAAAAATACCACTAACGTTAATTAGTGATATTCAAATATAGTGTTTTTTATTAAAAAACCCTTTTTTAAGAAAACATATCTTTTACTTTTTCAAAAAAAGATTTGTCTTCACTATCAGGATTCGGAGCAAAGTGTTCATCATTCTTCATGTTTTCGAAGAAATCTTTTTGTTCTTTGTTCAGTGATTTTGGTGTCCAAACATTCACATGAACCAGCAAATCTCCTTTGCCATAACCATTTATACTAGGTATTCCCTTACCACGTAATCTCAAGATTTTCCCGGATTGTACACCAGATTCAATTTTAATACGAACTTTACCCGTTACCGTATCAATTTCTTTTGAGGTTCCAAGAACGGCATCTGGCAAACTGATATACATATCATAATGTAAATTATCGCCTTCTCGTTTCAAGGTTGGATGATCTTCCTCTTGGATGGCGACTAACAAGTCACCAGCGATTCCATTGCCTGGAGCATCATTTCCTTTTCCGGAGACTTTAAGCTGCATTCCGTCCACAACCCCTGCTGGTATTTTCACAGAAACTGTTTCTTCCTGTATTTTTAATCCTTGCGCGTCGGCGTCAGCAGGTTTCTTGTCAATGGTCTGACCTGCACCTCCACAAGTCGGGCAGGTTGAGGCTGTTTGCATTCTACCCAAGATCGTATTGGTCACTCGCATCACTTGGCCTTGACCATTACAGGTAGAACAAGTTTTGTAAGTAGTGCCATCTGCTTGAATCTTTCTTTTGACCTTTAATTTTTTCTCAACACCATTCGCGATTTCTTCAAGTGACAATGTAATGCGGATTCTAAGGTTGCTGCCTTTGGCACGTCGTTGACCTCCACCGTAACCACCTCCAAAACCAGAGAAACCTCCGCCACCTCCAAAACCACCACCAAAGATATCTCCAAACTGGCTGAAGATATCATCCATATTCATACCGCCGCCACCGAAACCGCCGCCCTCGAAAGCTTGGTGACCGAATTGATCATAACGTGATTTTTTCTCGGGATTGCTCAATACTTCATAAGCTTCAGCTGCTTTTTTGAACATAGCTTCTGCTTCCGTGTTATCCGGGTTTTTATCAGGATGGTATTTTAAGGCCATCTTTCGATATGCCTTTTTTATTTCTTCAGCAGTTGCACTTTTTGAAATCCCTAATATATCGTAAAAATCTTCTTTCATTGAATCGTTTATTCATTCCCATGAATACGGGAATCTATATTTTATTTTAAAATTTAGTATCCTGTGACTACTTTTGGGAAACGAATAATTTTATCACCTAATTTGTAGCCTTTTTCAACCACATCGATGATTTTACCTTTCAATTCATCAGATGGAGCCGCAATTTGGGTAATAGCTTCATGTTCATCAGCATTAAATGTATCGCCTTGTGACACCTCAATTTTAGCCAAACCGTTTCGTTCTAGAGTGGAAAGTAATTTTTGATAGATAAGAAGAACACCTTTTCTTAAATGTTCTGCTTCTTTGTCATCTTCAGTATGCAGTATGGCACGCTCAAAATCATCTAAAACTGGAAGCATTGAAACCATGACGTCTTGACTTGCTGTTTTAAACAACTCTATACGTTCTTTTGCAGTACGACGTTTGTAATTTTCAAACTCTGCAAACAATCGAAGAAATTTATCTTTCTCCTTATTAAGTTCTTCCTTTAACTGATCTTCAACAGACTGTTCTTCTATTTGTGTAGTGTCTTCTCCTTCAAACTCGAAATCGTCGTTTTCGATGTGTTCGTTATTATCTTTTTTGCTCATTGTGTCATTCGCGTTTATATCTCATTTCAATTTGGCAAAAGTACTGCCATTATTAATAAAATGTCAAAATGTCACAATATATTTTATGGTTTTTTGGAATTCTGAATTGAGAGGCTTTGAATTTGTCTCTTTGGTATAAATTAGTTTAGGGAGTAGGAAATAAAGGATCATTGGTGAAACTTCATTTGACTTACAGTGTAAATTATTACAATTATTCACTTTAAGAAATGAAGCAAGGGTTAAATTCCTACCCCAACAAATCCTCTAGAGCTGGCTGTAAATTAGAATATTCGAACTGAAACTCGTGATCTTCTATCTTCTTTGAGCTGACTCTTTGGCTTTCAAAGAGTAAAATATGCATTTCGCCTAAAACCAACTTCATGAAAAACTTTGGAATATTGGGCAAGAAGAATGGTTTCTTAAGTGTTTTTGCCACAGCTTTAGTGAGATCATTATTTGTCACTGGATTTGGTGCGACACCATTAAAAATACCTTCAAGCTGATTTTGTAACACATGTATAAATATGCTTGCCAAATCATCAATATGTATCCATGACTGCCATTGAGTTCCTTTACCGAAGGCCGCTCCAACACCCAATTTTACAGGCTTCACTATTTGTGGCAAAGCTCCTCCATCATTTGATAATACCAAACCAATTCTTATTTTTGAAATTTTTAGATCCAGTTCTTTAAATTCATCCGCTTTGTCCTCCCATTTTTCGACAACTTCTCCAAGAAATGTCGAAGATGATTTAGGATTATCTTCTTCGTAATAATTGGTCAATGAATCGGGATAGACACCTATAGCACTTGCAGAAATGATGTGTTTGACATTGTGCTCAATTTTTGATAGCGATACTTTCAAAAGTTGTAGCGATTGCAATCTGCTTTCCAATATTTCTTTTTTGTAGGATGTTGTCCAACGTTTTGAAATACTTGCACCAGCCAAATTGATAATGGACTCCACGTTTTGAAAGCAACCAAGATCAATACTACCGTTTTTTGGGTCCCAATAGAATCCTTTGTAGTTGGGTTCAGTGCTCAACTTTTCTCTGGAAGTTGATAGATAATGAACTGTAATATCTCTTTCATGACACTGCTTTACAATCTCACCCCCTATTAATCCTGTTGCACCTGTAATTAAAACCGTCATTTAAATTTTCTTTTTGATAAAGTTAATGAATGCCCTAACCTTTCAAGTAGAATTTAGTTTAGGTTTAACAGATTTAACTGAATTTTATGTATTTAATTCAGTAACGTAAAGTATTTTGCCCAAACCTAAATGTCAAAAACCTTTTCCCAAGAACATTTGGCTCGTACCCTCGCCGAATGTCAAAAACCTTTTCTTGCTCTTAACATTTCTCTCTTTCCTGGTGGACCGGGTAGTTTTTCAACTTCAAAGCCTACCGCACTCATGGCTCGCCTGACACTTCCTTTTGCGGAATACGTAACTAAAACGCCATTTGGTCTTAATGAAGTATACATCTTTTCAAAGATGGCTTCAGTCCATAATTCTGGTTGCACTCGTGCTCCAAAGGCATCAAAATAAATGAGGTTAAATTTTTCTATGTCTTCAATATCCTTAAAGAATTTTTTTTGTTTGGTCAATGAAAAAAGTGAAGTGATGGTCTGTTTTTCATCCCATGGAACCTGATGGATTCTTTCAAATTCCATTGTTTTATTGGTGTCCAACTGGTCGGGATAGTTCATGGCTGCCAATTCTTCTGAAGTTATTGGGAATGCTTCAACACCTGTATATTCAATACCCAAATTAATTTTTTGTGCTTCGAGTAAGGTCATAAAAGCATTTAATCCGGTACCAAAACCGATTTCTAAAATGGAAATTTGATTGTTAGATACATCATAATACTTTTTTTTACCTAAATCCCTTAAAACGCCAGGAGTATGAGAAATTAAATCATTCTCTTCAACAAAAAAAAGCAATCCATGCTTTATAAAAACATGATTTGCTTCTTGTATGGCTCCATGAATGGAATGGTAGTGTTCGTTCCATTCTACCAAATGGATGGTTTTAGAACCGTCTGCCGTTATTATAACTTTGCGCTGCAACTATTGCTTGATTAGCACGCCGTCAGCTTCAAAAGAATAAGTTTTCTTTGGTTCAATAATTGCTGCAATTTCTTCTTTCGTTTTACCTGCATCTTCCGCATAATGACGTTGTTCATCAACTGGCACTTCATTCACAAATGCTTTGCCATTTA
The DNA here is from genome assembly GCA_024635765.1 of Flavobacteriaceae bacterium. GTDB lineage: Bacteria > Bacteroidota > Bacteroidia > Flavobacteriales > Flavobacteriaceae > JBPOFM01. The sequence continues at coordinate 15,204 of JAGXIE010000107.1, forward strand.
AGACAACCTCTTTACCTGCGATATCCTTTGGCATGAAAAATCCGTAATCTTTAAATTTAACCATGGCTTCTTCGCCATTTTCTAGATTTAAGGTCATCCAACAACCTTTCGCTTGACAAACTTCGATGACTGTAGCAGATATTTTTGTGTTGATAGTATCTCCTACTGACATAGATTTATACTTCTCTGCCATTTGTTTAGTGGTCATGACATTCTCATCATTTATCTTGTCTCCGAAAGAAGCATAAGCAATCTCTTCCTTTACAACCTCCTGTTTTTCCACTTCTTGACCTTTTGACTTACACGAAACCATCAATGTTATAAGGACTAAAGCGGATAGAATATGTTTCATAATTATTTTTAATTTTAAAATTTTATAAACAACAAAGATATCAATTTTTAAAAATGAAATTCGGTTTTTTTAACTGGTTTATTTAAGTACTTTTGCAAAAGAAATAAAATGAAATGACAAAACTTGCAACCTACGAAATCGATATAGTCAAATCTGGAAGTTCAAAGCTGGACAAAGTCGATTTTGAAAACCTCACCTTTGGTAGAACATTTACCGACCACATGTTTTTCTGCGATTATGCAGATGGAAAATGGCAACAGCCAAAAATCACACCTTATGGTCCGATGAGTATGGAACCTTCTGCTAGAGTTTTCCATTATGGACAGGCTGTATTTGAAGGTATGAAAGCTTATAAAGATGATGATGGGAATGTGTTCTTATTTAGACCTCAAGAAAATTTTGAACGTATTAATAAATCGGCAGCACGATTAGCAATTCCAGAGTTTCCAAAAGAATTCTTTTTTGAAGGTCTGACGACTTTATTGAAAATGGATAAAAATTGGATAAAATCTGGAAAAGGAAATTCACTTTACATTAGGCCATTCGTAATCGCAACCGAACCAGCTATTTCTGCTTCGCCTGCCAATAATTACAGATTCATGATTATTTGTTCGCCCGCGAAAGCCTATTATACAGGTGGTGTAAGAGTATTATTTGCTGAAAAATATAGTCGTTCGGCAAATGGTGGCGTTGGTTTCGCAAAAGCTGCAGGTAACTATGCTGCACAATTTTATCCGACATCATTAGCTCAAAAGAAAGGTTTTCAACAGATTATCTGGACAGATGCCAACACCCATGAATATCTAGAAGAAGCTGGGACCATGAATATCTTTTTCAGAATAAATAATACTTTAATTACTGCTCCAACGAGCGATCGTATTCTCGATGGTGTAACAAGAAAAAGTGTGATCCAACTGGCAAAAGACAGCGAAGTCAAAGTAGAGGTTAGACCTGTAACTGTCAAAGAAATAAAGGAAGCCGCAAGTAATGGCTCATTAAAAGAAATTTTCGGTGCAGGAACAGCGGCAGTCATTAGCCCAATTTCGGCATTTGAGCATGGTGGTGATATATTTGAACTGGAATTAAAATCAGATTCTTATGCCGCACTCTTTAAAGATAAAATGTTGAATATTCAACACAACCTTTCCGAAGACCCTTATGGTTGGAGGTACGAGGTTTAGAATTCAAAACTAAAAATTTCTCAATAAAAAATCCCAAATTCCAATTGTAGTAATTGGATTTTGGGATTTAATTTTTGGAAATTATCCTTTAGCTATTAAGTATCTTTATAATATCTGGTTTAAAATAGTTTGGCCCTTTGAGCACTTTGCCATCCTCTCTATAAATAGGCTCGCCATTCTCACCAAGTTTACTCATGTTACTGCGTTGAATTTCATTGAAGACTTCTTCAATCTTGTGTTGCAAGCCATGTTCAATAATAGTACCACAGAGAATGTAAAGCATATCTCCTAAAGCATCTGCAACTTCAACCAAATCATCATTATTTGCAGCTTCGAGATATTCTTCATTTTCTTCACGCATCAGTTTGTAGCGTAGCATATTTTTCTCGATTCCTAAATTGGCCTTTGGATGTTCTCTATGTCCTATTTTGAATGCTGTATGGAATGCCTTTACGGCGTCAATTTTGTCTTTCATTTGATTGTATTAAAATAGTTAGTAAAAAAGGAAAACTATATACGATTCTTATCCAAAAATAATCATATGGTCATAAAATATAAAAGTTTATATCTCCCGAATTTTGAAGGGTTTTACTATAGATTAAGTATTTTTGCATAAAAATAGCTATATGTTTACTAAAGGTCAATTGATTTTTGCGATTTTCTTCATAATTGCTTTCATAGCTGCTTTAACTTACACGTATCGTAAAGATTTCAAACTTCACCAAAAATATTATAGAGGCAGTGTTTGGGTGCTCATTGCTTTTATTTCATTCATCTTGTTTATTGCTTTTATTAAATACGCTTTCATTTAATTTTCGTATCAGTTTCAGGATTTTCAACCATCTCATGCTAATAGTTTAACAATCAGAATGATCAATTTAATCTGATCCTCTATTTTAACCTGTACCAAAAGCTTTCATTTTTGAACCGTAATTATCTCTAAAAAATAGTATAAATTTAAGTATCTTTGAATTCCGACTCGTCGGAACATCAACCATGCAATCCAAAAGCAAATGAAATTCCTAAAATATATTCTCTTTTTATTATTGATAGCGATCATTGGACTTTCCATCTATGTTGCTGTCCAGCCTAATTCATTCGAAATCACACGAAGTCGAACAATCAAAGCTCCAGCGGCCGTTATTTATGATAACATCATCGATTATAAAAACTGGGAAGCTTGGTCGTCATGGAAAGAAGAAAATCCGGATATTAAAATGACATTGCCCGAAAAAACCGAAGGTGTTGGCGCCTCCTATACTTGGGAAGAGGATGGTGAAGTAGGCACTTTAACGACGGTCAATGTTGACAAGCCAAATCGTATAGAACAAAAAATGCAGTTTGGAGGCTTTCCTGCCTCTGATATCACTTGGACATTTAAACCCAATGGAGATGGGACCACAGATGTGACCAGAACAATTTCAGGAGATGATTTACCTTTTTTATTTAAAGCCTATGTCACATTTAAAGGAGGAATGGAAGAACAAATTGCGCCTCACTTTGAGCGAGAACTCGAAAAAATTGATAGTATTGTTGTCAACGGCATGAAAGAATATAGTGTAAAAGTTGATGGGATTACTGAATATGGTGGTGGATTTTACATTTATAAGACCAGATCAGCTTCGGCTAGCAATATTAGAAATATGATGGCAAGGCAATATACCGAAATCAGGAATTTTATGCAAGAGCATACTATTAAAGCCGCTGGAATGCCTTTTACCATCTATAATGAACGCAACGATAACGGCAGTGTCATTATGACCAATGCCATTCCTGTTAGGAATAAAGTCATCTTGGCAGATAACAGTAACATTCTTTGTGGATATATTGAAAAAACGAGGGCAATTAAAGCCACACTTAAAGGCGATTATAGCAACCTTGGTGAAGCCTGGAACGCAGCCATGAACTATCTTAAGGATAATAATCTCGAGCAATCGCAACAACATCCTTTTGAAATATACATTACCGACCCAGGAAGCACTCCTAATCCTGCAAATTATTTGACTGAAATCTACATCCCAATTAAGGATGCAGTTATAGCTTCTGAAACTGAATAGTTGTGAAACAATTACTTTTAGTCTTTGTTGGCGGGGGCATTGGAAGTGTCTTGCGCTTTATGGTTGGGAAATATCTCAACAGTGCAGAAACAGGCATTCCATATGGCACTTTTGCCGCTAATATTATTGGCAGCTTACTGATCGGTGTTATTTTGGGGCTGGCCGTGAAGCAGAACACCTTATCCCAAAATCAAATTCTATTTCTAGCAACTGGGTTTTGCGGTGGATTTACCACCTTTTCGACTTTCGCCTATGAAAATCACGTATTTCTAAAATCTGGAGACTTCACGAGTTTTGCAGTTTATACCGTTGCAAGTTTCGTTATTGGATTTCTGGCGGTATTTGCAGGAATCTTTGTTGTAAAAAGTTTTAGCGTATGAAAGTCCGGCTGAAGACTAATTACTTTTTCTTAAATGCTTTCACACCTGCCCTAACTTCAGTTTCCAGATAGTTTTCTCTTGGTACGATTGGGCATGAATATTTTTCATTGTAGGCACAATATGGATTATAGGCAGAATTAAAATCAACAACTACAGTTTCACCTTCAGGAATTCTCATATCGATATAACGACCTCCGCCGTAGCTTTCATCTCCATTAGTGTCATCAAGAAATGGAAGGAACAAATAATCCTCATAGCCTTCCTTTTTCATTAAATCTTGATTTTGATAAACATTCAATTTGAATTGCCCACCTTTTAAATCGAATGTCAATTCACCATATTTCACATATTCAGGAAGCCTGTCTGTGGTCGTTTTCATTTTAAAGGGTTGTTCATCCATCGTTCTGATGAATCGTGCAGTAACGACATAAGCTGAATCAAATTTAAAAAAATCCAAACCCTTGAATGTTTTTAAATCTTTCTCTTTCAAAGGTGATTTTGAGGCATCCTTATAGTCAGAATTGATTTCTCTCTGAAACGCGGTCTCGTCAGCGACAGCCTTTTTGTCTTGTGCACAGCTACATAAAAAAAAGAGCCCGAATAGGATTGAAAGTGATGTTTTCATAAATATCATTAATAAAAAAAGTATAAGCTCAAAAATACAACTTTAAGTTTTTTTTCCTAGATTTGATGAACAATAAATAAAATTATGCGCAATTGTGTCAATACATATACCCAAAAGAGAACCACTTCTGTGAGAAGTTGGACTTTTGATATGTTATGATGCTATGAATATACATTAAATCAATATACAAAAGTCCGGCGATAACGTCGGACTTTTTACTTTTATACCAATCAATCAAAATGAAACATATTTTCTCGAATTTAACAAAAGCAACAGATAGTGTCGTAAATGTTTCATCGGTCCTTTTAATAACAGACAAATAAGACCGATGAAAATTTTCAACTTTTTATTCTACAATGTAGGCCATGCCTATATTAACACTTTTAAAGGCCTGAGCAAAGAAGTGTGGTGGCTAGCGCTTATTACACTTATCAATCGAGCTGGCACTATGGTGATTCCATTTTTATCACTTTACTTGACTACAAGTTTAAAATTCTCATTGGAAGATGTGGCTTGGATCATGTCAGCTTTCGGTATGGGTTCTATTGCTGGTTCTTGGCTTGGTGGAAAAATGACCGATAAAATCGGTTATTACAAGGTCATGGTTTTTAGTTTGATGTTGAGCGGATTGTTATTTATCGGCATGCAATTCTTAAACACCTTCGCGACTATTTGTACAGGTATTTTTGTATTGATGACTGTGGCAGATATGTTTCGTCCAGCGATGTTTGTCGCCTTAAATGCTTACAGTAAGCCTGAAAATAAGACGCGAAGTGTGACGCTTATCCGTCTTGCTATTAATCTTGGTTTTTCAGCTGGTCCAGCAATTGGCGGATTGATAATCACAAAAATGAGCTACGGCGGACTTTTTTGGATCGATGGCATTACCTGTATGATAGCGGCTATCGCACTGCTTAATGTTTTGCATCCTAAAAAGGCTAAAGTGCTTGATATGGAAATCAACGAAAATCCGAAATCAGCATATACGGACAAGGCTTTTTTGATTTTCCTCTTGGCAATGGTCATCTTTGGGGTAGTATTCCTTCAATTTCTGTCCACACTACCTTACTTTTACAAATTAGGTGTAGGCTTATCAGAATTTGAAATTGGATTGTTAATGGCTTTAAATGGGGTATTAATTTTTATTTTTGAAATGCCACTTATCAAATGGTTGGAGCATAGGAGTTATACTAAAGTAGGATTGATGGTATTTGGACTTATTTTGACCTCGGCCAGTTATTTGTTTTTGTTGTATAACACTATGATTGCATTAATAGTTATAAGTATGATTATTGTCACTTTCGGAGAAATGATCGTGTTCCCATTTTCAAATGCGTTTTCCTTAAAACGTTCAAAACGTGGGCTACAGGGTGAATATATGGCATTGTATAGCATTGCTTTTTCAATTTCGCATGTATTCGGACATAATCTAGGGTTTCATTTTATTGATGCCTTCGGATTTGACAATACTTGGATTTTAATGGCTACACTTGGAATGATAGGTGTATTTTTATTGTTGAGCTTGAAAAAATTTATGAAAAATTCAAACAAAGAAAGCTAGCATATGATGGAACAGAAGCACATCGTAATTATAGGAGCAGGACCCATCGGAATTGCCTGTGCATTAGAATGTAAAAAAAAGAATTGGGATTATGTGGTGATTGAGAAAGGTGCGCTCACCAATTCGCTATTCAATTACCCCAAAAACATGACTTTTTTTTCAACCTCTGAAAAGTTGGAAATTGACAGAATTCCATTCATCAGTAAAAACCCGAAGCCCAACCGAGATGAAGCCTTGGAATATTACCGACGTGTAGCGACTTCCAATGATTTGAATATTCATCTCTATGAAAACGTCACCTCTATAAAGAAAGTGGATGGCCAATTTAGACTAAGCACCGACAAACAAACTTATGAATCTAAAAAAATAATCATAGCCTCTGGGTTTTATGATATTCCTAATCTGTTGCATGTGCCTGGAGAAAACCTACCTAAAGTGACCCATTACTTCAAGGAAGCACATCCTTATGCGATGCAGAATGTGGTTGTGGTTGGTGCCAGTAACTCATCGGTTGATGCTGCTTTAGAAATTTGGCGAAAAGGTGGTAAGGTCACGATGGTTATTAGGAATGGTCAAATTGGCGAGCGCGTCAAGTATTGGGTACGACCAGATATCATCAATCGAATTGAAGAAGGCAGTATCAAGGTGTATTTCAATTCGGAAATCAAGGAGATAAAAGAGGCTGAAGTGAGCATTCAATCGCCAGACGGCATCATCTCTATACCGAATGATTTTGTGGTGGCTTTAACTGGTTATCGACCGAACTTTAAATTCTTGGAAGCCGTTGACGTAAAACTGTCGAACGACAAATTATGCAAGCCACAATATAATCCTGATACAATGGAAACGAATGTCAGTGGTTTGTATCTTGCTGGCGTTATCTGTGGCGGTATGGAAACCCACAAATGGTTTATAGAAAACTCTCGGATTCATGCCAAAATGATTGCAAATCACTTGGAAAACAGTAAATTCACTACCTAATTTTGTATCATGCGACCAGAGCACCAAACTCCTATTTATAAAAAAGCAAAGGAAATACAAAAACTTGTGGAATCACTAGTCACTCTTGTGAAGGAATCTGATCTCCCTTATGCTGATGACGTTGACCTCGAATTGATCAAAGACAAATTAACAGAAATGCAATTAAATGCACAAGAGATACCATCATTAATCGCTATTGCATCTGCTGTGCCCTCACCATATGATTATAACATGGAAAAGGCTATATTCATTAAAAAAGCAGCACATGAGTTACTAGCTGATGCTATTTATATTGAAGATTTGGGTCTTAAGGATATTGACTATCTAGATCTCTTACACGAAGAAATCGATGAGTTAAGATTGTTATTTAAAGAATGGATAAAAACCTTCGAACTCTGGAAGTACGATGGTGATGACTGGGGACTATTCAGCCCCGACGGTATTAGACTGGTCTATTTAAGTCATGACGACGACGATGACGATGAATTTGATGACGAAAACGAAGATGAAGATGATATTTAACGTACGCTTCGTTCTAAATAATTTAGTAAACATCTGCTTAAATCAAAAAGGATTCATAGTGAATCAAGGCTATCTCAATGGCTTCACATCATTAAAACTTACCACATGTGATAGCACAATCTGAGTCTTCGTCTCACCATAAATAATGAGTTGGTCAATAAAAGACTCCAGATGCATTTGATTTTTTAAAACTACTTCCATAACGATGTTTTCGTCTCCGGTAATACGATAGCAATTCAACACTTCATCATAGGTTTTTACTTTTTCCAAAAATGGTTTGAGCATCCCCATAAAGGCTCGTAAGGTGATAATGGCCTTCAGTTGATAACCAGCTTCAATCGGAGCGATATGAGTATGGTAGCCCCTAATGATCCCAGCATCTTCCATTTTCTTGATGCGCTCCGAAACAGCTGGAGAACTGATTCCTACGTGCCGTCCTATTTCTGCGTTTGACTGACGCGCATTGCGCTGTAAACATTTCAAAATCTTCCAGTTGAGGCTATCTATCTTCATTGAAGGAATTTTAACTATAAAAAATTAATTATTAAAGTAAATATACACATTTGCTTTAATATCGAAAGTAGAGTGTTAACTGTTCTTATTAAATTTGTTGTCATTGCTTTTAAAATTGTTATGTACCATATCCCATCGCATCTATCTGATTTGCCTATTTATAAAAAGGCTATGGAAATCATAATCCTATCTCGAAGTATTTCTACATACCTCAATCAGGATTTAGCGTATTTACGCCCTGATGGTAGCGAAGATGCCAACATTTATTTTTCTGGTGACATTGTACAACAATCATCCTCATTAGCTCCAGAGATTGTCAATGCAGAACTTGAACGGTATTCAGACCAAAAGCATAAGCATTTTGCATCTCTTGAGCGATTAACAACACGGTTATACAATAATTGCAGACGTTTAGAGCGATGCAATAGCAATGGAAAGGACTATTTGCCTATGTTAAGAAGTGAATTGCAAAAATTCAAGAAACTTCAGCATACATGGATGCTGACACTTTAGCGAATTCCTAATTAGATAATTGAATCTTTAAACCGTTATTTTCGAACATCACGATTTGGCTTTCAGCCTCATGATACTTTTCTGATTTAATCGTATATAAAAGCCATTCAAAATAATTTTTTGATTGTCTCTGAAAGCGGTAGTTTAATGTAGTTTCCATAATCATATAATTTTGATTAAACTTATGTTAGTAAATTGAGGGTCAACAAACATACATTCACTTTTAAATACCAACATATTTTTTAGTCAAATGGCTCAAATATCTCTTTAAAAAACATTCAGGAGCAAAATTTGACGACCAATAGCATCCTATTCCACGGCAATCTCAGAGATGTGAGTTAAGTGTGATTAGATCTAAGTCGTCACCATCGTGGGCTTATCCATGGCTTATCTATGGCTCATCTATGACTTTGCACAGTGTTTTACACGTCCTAAAATACCTATACAGGTTAAAAAATAGACCCTATTATAGTTAAACAAATACAAATGATAAGTAATCCCGATAGCAACCTGGAAGGGGCTATAGGATTTTACAGTGGAATTTTGTACTTTTAGTGGTACGTTAAGAGACCCGCCTCAGCTCATATATACAGAAGTCGAATATCAAATTCTAATATGAGATAAATTCATTCATGGAACGTAAAAAAAATATCTTCATCACTGGTATTACGGGAAACCAAGGTAGTGCTGTTGCAACATACTTATTGGAAAGAAATAATTCGGTTACTGGTTTAACACGAAATGCAAATTCAGAAAAAGCGAAGCAATGGGAGGCACAAGGCGTTACAATTATTGAAGGGAACATGAACAATCCTGATTCTTATGAATCATATCTTGATCAGGCTGACGCAGTATTTCTAGTGCAAGCTTTGCAAGGAAAAGACCAAGAGATACTTCAAGGAAAACGATTTATTGACACAATTAAGCCTGAAAATGAAACGCATTTGGTATATGCTTCTGTTCTTGGCGCAGACCTTGATACCGATATACCTCATTTTGATAGCAAGTTTGAGCTTGAAAACTATATAAAATCTAAAAGTCTTAATTATTCCATAATTCGACCAGCATCGTTTTACGAAAATCATTTGTATCCGCGAGTGGCTAATGATATTAAAAAAGGAAAGTATATTTCTCCTCTAGATAAAAAGTGTAATCAACAAATGATTGGCGTTGATGATATTGGAAAAATAGCTGCTGCTATAATTTCTAACAAAGAAAAATACAATCATAAAACAATTTCTATCGCTACTGATGAATGGCAGATTGGTAATATTCCCCAACTATTTTCAGAAGTTATTAATAAACCTGTTAGCTATAAAAAACTCCCAGGGTTTATCACTCGTTTAGTCATGGGCAAAGACCTTTCAAAAATGTTTAAATATATGAATAAGAATGACTTTTGTGTTATAAGCGACATTCAAGAGGTTAGAGACGAATTCAATATAAGTGGTGATTTTAGAAGTTGGGCTCATAGACATTTTACACCGAAAAACATCAGTAATTAACGAAAGTGCAACGCCGCATGATTATTCGCTAAAATAGAAGTTTAAAGTACCCAATTAAACCATAATCTAAAACGTCAGGGACACTAAAAACAAGATTATGAAGACAATTAAATTTATTCTTTTCGCGACAGTATTATTAATGTTCGGGTGCAATCAAAAAAAAGATCAACCTGTAATTACCGAACAAAACTCTCAAAATTACACTGGCCCCATAATCGACATGCACATTCACGCTTTCAATGAAGGACATCCAATGTTCGGAATGACTCATCCGCCCACGCTCCGCGGTAAAACATATAAGGGTGTTAATTCTGCTATCGAACAAAAAGAAAAAACTTTAAAAAAGTTCAAAAAGTATAATATTGTTAAAGCCATGGTTGTCAATGGTGAGTTATGGAATGACAAAGACGATGGATCCATAATAATCGGAGGTACTAACACGGATGTTGATGCTTTAAAAAAACAAATAGGGGAAATCAAACTTCAAGTCATTGCCGAAATGGCCCCTTTTTATTCTGGCATTCAAGCCAATGACCCCTCCATAATGCCCCATTTTGATTTGGCACAAACTTTAAACATTCCAGTTGGTTTCCATATTTTTCCTGGTGGCCCTAACTATGGACTCCATGTACTGCCAGAAATGCTCGGTGGTATGCGCGCTAAAAATGCCAATCCGTTGCAGTTAGAAGACGTGCTTTTAAAATTTCCGAATCTGAAATTATACATTATGCATGGCGGCTGGCCTTATATAGAAGATGTAAAAACTCTGATGTACATGCATCCAAATGTTTATGTTGATATTGCTGTGGTGAACTGGATCTTACCTCAAGAAGAATTAGAAAATTATCTTAAGGCTCTGATCACTGCTGGTTTTGGAAATCGAATCTTATTTGGAACTGACCAGATGGTATGGCCAGAAACAATAGATGACGCTATAGCATCAGTAAATTCATCTAATTTTCTTACTATTGAGCAAAAGGAAGATATTTTTTATAATAATGCTGCGCGTTTTTTAGGACTGTCTGAAGAGGAAATTAAAACCCATAAAAGCAAATAAAAAGAACACTTAATACCTTTTAAAAATAATTGCAAGCTCGACCTCGAAGCATCGAGGTACTTTCGAATCCTGAAGTAAGTGGACAGGCATCCTGATTGCTATCAGGATTCGATTCGGTTTGCATTTGATAAAGTCGTTTAGGCAAGACTGTTTTTTAACAAAATAAGATACCAAATCGTTAAAAACGTATCTTTAAAATTGGTCAGCAGCCTCACAAATCCGTATTTCAACTTGTTTTTCAGTTGATAAGGGACTCAACTTCTTTTAAATCAATGACGTTATTTATATTAGAAATAAAACATGTTAAAAAAATCAATATTAATAGAGAAAAAGAGTCTGGTAACTTCCAAAAACGTTTTAAACGATGATTCGAACCCCAATCTACACAACTAAAAAGCTTGAGAAGCTGGTTAAAAAATTAATTCAAACTAAACCTTACGGTAAATCTGGAATGCTTGGAAAATGGAATGCCACCCTATTTTACATAGACCGGAAAAAGTGTTGGCTAATTACAAATGCTACAACTCAATATATGGTCATTTTAACAGATATTAAAGCTGCTGATTTGAAAAACATAGAGGAGATTTTTAAAAACACTCTTTATACGCAACTAATCTATGACGGAGTTTTAGTGGAATTTGATGATCTGAATGCACTAATTGGCGGGCTGGATTTTTTACCAACCGATAACGACAAAAAGACAACTGGATTTCAGAATCATCGTCTTCAGGATTTGGACTGGTGGAAATACGAATTTGGTAGTTTAGATAATATGCCAATTAAGGATTTAACAAATAGGATGAATAGCTCTCCTGTTCATATCGGAGAAGGTTCAAAAATATCTGATTTTACTGATTCAATCACTGAAATGAAAAAACTGCTAACGGAATAAAAAGCGTACGCAGTTTAAAGTCTTATTTTGAGTTATATTTTCATGAAGGAATTTAGTAAAAACACAGGGCGTAGAGCAATTATTGTTTGGTCATATAATCTTGCCAAATCACCAAAACGTATTTTTCAATGTTCCTTTCGTTTGTTTTTAGAAAACCATATTCATAGACAAATAGATATACCTGTCCTTTTTTATTTTTCCAATAATGGGTAAAATAGTTGGGGTCGAATCCTTTTGCTTTCAAAATCTCCGCTCTTACCGTGACCTTTCCTCCTTTATTATATTCCTTCAATATCTTACGATTGAGTTTCAACTGATTGTCCACTTTATTGAAAAATCTTTCTGGCTGCTCTTTTGCCTGTTCGTAATGAAAAGCACTTTTGCATTGTGGATCACAAAATTTCTTATCGGTCCTACCCAATAATTCCTTCTCACAATGCAAACAGGTTCCTTGAAATCGCATGAATTTTAACTTAACCGAATATTATACGTATCCTATTCGAATAAGGTACGATTAAAACATTTATATATTTTAATTTGGTGAAAAAAATATGGAACTACAGAAAAGTATAACCCTAAAGCACCTTCTTATAGACCAGAAGAAATGCATCGGACTTCAATTTAGCACAAACAAAGTCATACAGGCACTGGTTGACACCTTACCAAATGTAGATTGGAGCCAAGAATTTGGCATGTTCTATGTTCCAAACAATAAGGTCAATCTGGAATTGATCTTTAAGACCTTTAACGGTGTGGCATGGGTGAACGGAAATTTTTTCTTTGCAGAGAAAGTGATTAATAGCGACAATCCTTTGCTCAATTTGGAGCGTTACAGAAACAGAGTACCAAAAGAGGGTTTCAAATATTGTCCAGAAGCATATCTCTTAAAGCTGGAACTTAAAAGATATTCTGATAACACTGTCCGCAACTATGTATCAAAATTTGAGGCATTCATCAACCATTACCATCACTTAGACCCAATAAACCTAAATGAAATTGACGTTAGAAAATATCTGCAAAAGCTGATACAGGAAGGAAAATCGAACTCATATGTGAACTTGACAATTAATAGCATAAAATTCTTTTATGAAATTGTCCACGGCATGCCCAATCGGTTCTATTCCATTGAAAGGCCAAGAAAAGTAAAGCAACTGCCCGAAGTTCTTTCTAAAGTAGAAATTATGAAGATCATTAACAGCACCAATAATATAAAGCACAAATGTATAGTAAGCCTTCTTTACTCCTCTGGGCTTAGAAGAGGAGAGCTGATCAATCTCAATGTCACGGATATAGACAGTAAAAGGATGGTCGTGAAAATCAACAATGCAAAAGGAAACAAAGACCGCATTTCGATTTTGAGCCCAAGTATATTGAAAGATCTGCGCGAATATTACGTGGAATACCGTCCCAGTAAATATCTTTTTGAAGGACCCAAAGAAACCAAGTACAGTGTGACCAGTATTTTAAGCATTATTGCCGCTGCGTCTGGAAAAGCTGGTATTTATAAAAAAGTCACACCACACATGTTAAGGCATAGTTTTGCCACACACCTATTGGAAAACGGAACGGATATTAGACATATTCAGCTCTTGCTGGGACATAGTTCCACCAAAACAACAGAAATATACACTCACGTAGCAAATAGGTCATTCATGGAAATTAAAGATTTACTATCTTAGCGTTATATAAGATGTATATCATCAATAACTATATCCAATTGTTGGCAACAATATGAAAAAAACAGTCCTACTTCTATTTTTGTTCATTTTCAGTTCTAACTTACTGACTGCTCAACAGACAATTTCTGAAACTGAAAAATTAGCTTCTCTTGGAAAAATCTATGGCTACTTAAAATATTATCATCCCGAAGTTGCAAAAGGTAAATTTGATTGGGACAAAGATCTTATAAAGCAACTTCCAGAAGTTTTAAAAGCTACAGATAAAGAATCATTATCACTAATTTATATCAATTGGATTGAGAGTTTAGGTAAAATTGAAGAATGTAAGAAATGTGATTCTAAAGAAAATTATTTTGATAAAAATTTTGACCTACGGTGGACACAAGACACCACTATTTTCAATAATGAACTTTCATCGAAATTAAAATATATTGAAAACAATAGAAACCGAGGAGAGAACTTTTACGTCACAACCGAACCAGTTGGTAACATAAAAATTACTAACGAACCTGTATATACAGATTTTGAATACCCAAAAGAAGAATATCGATTATTGGGTCTATACAAATATTGGAATATTATAGAATATTTCTATCCATATAAATATCTTACAGACCAAGACTGGAATTTAGTTTTAAAAGCAATTATTCCAAAGATTAGAAACGCATCAAGTAAGACTGAATATCAATCCACTCTTAAAGAACTTATTGGAAAATTAGATGACTCTCATGCTTGGATAGTATTTGACCATACAATAAAGTATAAATACATACCTGTTAAAATATCCCATATTGAAGACAAAGCTGTTATTTCAGGCTATTATAACGATTCAATAGCTAAACTGAATAACTTAAAACTAGGAGATGTTATTTTAAAAATAAATGACAAAGATGTTAAAAGTGAATCAGATAAAAATCTAAAATATGTGAGTGGTTCCAACACAAATTTTAAAATACTAAAGACTTATGAAAAGATTTTTAACGGTAATGAAGATACTATAGAATTGTCCATAGAAAGAGATGGACAAATAAGTAAAATCAAAGTAAATAAATATGATTTTAGTGATTTTGACTATTTGAAGAATCAACGGAAAATAAAATCTAAATCATTAACCGAAAATATTGGTTATATCAACATGGCATCTCAATTTACTGCAAAAGAGTTTGACAAAATATTTGACTCATTTAAAACTAAAAAACATATAATTGTTGACTTACGCGCCTATCCTGAATTAAAATATAAAATGTTTACTCGATATTTTAATACTGACAATAGAATTTTCGCAAAGAAATATAGTCCTGAAATTTCTTATCCAGGGAAGTTTATGTTTGACGATGATATAAAAACAAACAGTAGCACTAAAGCTTTTAAAGGAAAATTTATACTTCTCGTAAATGAAGATTCTTTGAGTTTATCAGAGTTTACCGCTATGGCTTTTCAAACCGCTGACAATGTAATTACTATTGGCAATCAAACCGCTGGAGCAGATGGTAGAAATATAATTATAGAATATTTAGGCGGTTATAAAACAGCATTTTCAGGATATGGGATTATGTACCCAGATGGAACTGAATCGCAAAGAAAAGGTGTGAGAATAGACGTAGAAATAAAACCAACAATAAATGGATTAAGGCAAGGGCGGGATGAAATCTTGGATAAAGCTATTAAAATTGCAAATGAATAAAAAACTGTTGCCAACATAGTGTATAATTAATTGCTATGGCTAGTGCTTATCCGGAAAATTCCTTCGGAATTTTCTCTGGCAAGTATTTGTTTACTAAATTAGTTGCTGAACCACGCAACTAACCATACACAAAACGTTGTATGCCAGCGTCTAAAACGGAAATTGCGTCCGAATTCTCGAAATTTTTTTTTGGTTTTTTAATACTAAAAATAATACCAAAAGTTGAGCAACGTTCGCAGCGGATTTTACTCGGACGGAAAATTGCTGATTGATTTGAACAAAATTACGGAGCTACTTTCCCATCGGACTTTACTCGGACGGAAATCTGCGGATTGAATTGGAAAAAAAATGAGCTACTTTCCCGTCGGACTTGATTCGGACGCAAAATGGCTAAACTGAAAAATCGGAACGGAAAATAAAAAAG
>JAGXIE010000108.1 GCA_024635765.1 Flavobacteriaceae bacterium
AAGCAGCAAAACAATTAATGCTAGCAAGTGTACTTTATATTACATTGTTACAAATCGTTTATGTTGCAGATAAATTTATAAGATTATGGATTTAACAGAAGGAACTTTTGAGGAAAAGAAGATCAGAGCCAAAAAAATGATGCTGTGGTTCGGCATCATTTCTTTGATAATGTCATTTATGGGTTGGACCAGTGCTTTTATAGTCAGTAGCAGTCGAGAAGATTGGTTAACTGATTTTAAGTTGCCTAACGCCTTTATTATCAGTACTGTTTTTATTATGTTAAGCAGTGTCACGTTCATTTTGGCAAAAAGAGCTTTAAAATCAAACAACAGGCAGATGACCACCGTTTGGTTATTGACGACCTTGGTTTTGGGAATTGTGTTTATCTACAACCAGTTTTTGGGCTTTCAGGAAATCATTGATTTGGGCTATAACTTTACCGGTCCGACAAGCAATGTGACCATGTCTTATATCTATTTGATAGCTATGGTTCATATTTTGCACGTAATTGCTGGCTTGATCTGTCTTTTGGTCGTAATTTATAATCATTTTAAACAAAAGTACAACCCAACGAATATGCTTGGTTTTGAACTGGCAGCAACATTTTGGCATTTTGTTGACATCCTATGGATTTATCTCTTTTTGTTTTTATATTTCGTGAGATAAATAAATTGATTATTTTTGTGCAACTTTTAATACTTTTTTAACACTAATCGCTACATATGGATACTACAGTTGTAAATACTGATGCGAAAGAAAAAGTTTGGGGTGGAGGCAACCAACCTCTGAACGCAAGCTATGGAAAATTGATGATGTGGTTTTTCATCGTTTCCGATGCCTTAACTTTTTCTGGATTTTTGGCAGCCTACGGATTTTCAAGATTTAAATTTATTGAGTCCTGGCCAATTGCCGATGAGGTATTTACGCACGTTCCTTTCTTGCATGGGCAAGAGCATCCGATGATTTATGTGGCATTCATGACTTTTGTTTTGATCATGTCTTCCGTAACAATGGTTCTTGCCGTTGATGCTGGGCATCACATGAATAAATCTAAAGTAACGTTTTATTTGTTTTTGACCATTATAGGAGGAGCCATCTTCGTGGGCTCTCAAGCATGGGAATGGGCAACATTTATTAAAGGTGATCATGGTGCAGTGCAAACTAGAGGGGGTAATATACTTCAATTTGTTGATGCCGATGGTCATCGTGTTAAATTAGCTGATTTCGTAATGGCTGGAACTCATGATAGAACAGTACACGAAAGTAAAATCGGACTTTGGTATGTTAGTGAAGGTACATTACCAACCTACACTATTGATGAAGTCGTAGCTGGTTTTGAAGCACATCCAGAATTGTCAATTAGAACGCAGTTGCTTGATGAGCATGGACACAAAACAATCCTGTCAAGAGATGAGTCATTAAAACAATTAAAAACCAATGGTAGGAAGATAGTTGAAGGTGCAAATCTTAAAGTTAACGAATACGGAACTTCATTATTTGCTGACTTTTTCTTCTTTATTACTGGATTTCACGGATTTCACGTATTCTCTGGAGTAGTGATTAATATCATTATTTTTTTCAATGTGATTCTTGGAACCTATGAACGTAGAGGAAGTTATGAAATGGTAGAAAAAGTTGGATTGTATTGGCACTTTGTCGATTTGGTATGGGTATTTGTATTCACATTCTTCTATTTGGTTTAATAACAAAAATTCAATATTAAAATGGCACACGCACATAAACTATCAATATTAAGAGGAACTATAAAGTTTAAAAATGTCACCCAAAAAATTTGGGGTGTATTGATATTGCTAACTATTATAACGGCTATTGAGGTTGTTCTGGGTATTTACAAACCAGAATCATTAAAAGCGCATTTCATTGGAATGAAAATTCTCAACTGGATTTTCATCTTTCTAACAGTTGTCAAAGCATACTATATTACTTGGGATTTCATGCACATGAGAGATGAAACGGCAAGTTTGAGACGAATGGTGGTCTGGACAGCTGTTTTCTTGATCTGCTATTTAATATTTATTCTTTTACAAGAAGGCGGTTATATAGAAAGCGTTTACACTTCAGGTTTTGTAAAACGTGATTTTTAATAGTATTACAAATAGTTAAAAACAATATAAAAGGCGGTTATTTAAACCGTCTTTTTTATTTTTGCAACATGAATAAAAAGTTGGTCAAACGTAACCTCATTTTAGGAATTCTATTCTTTCTTCCAGTGATTTTCCTATTATTTTTATATCCTGCACAGCACAATTATAATGTGCTCGATTTTGTTAATAAAGATGTTTTGGAATTAAACGGATTTTCGTCAGATTCTGATGAGAGAATCTTGCTTAAAGATCATATCACGGTACTTGGATTTTTAGGGAAACATCCAATGGAACAAGTCATTGCTGCTTCAAACATAAAAGAATTGGTGTATGATAAATTTATGGGATTTAAAAAGTTTCAGGTCGTTATGGTCATGCCAAAAGGGACTGAAGATGAAACAAAATTACTCCGCAAAGAAATTCAAACTTATGAGGAATTGAAGTACTGGCATTTTGTGTTTGCAGATGAAAGAAGTATTCAAAGGCTTTACGAATCTATAAAGACAGATGAAAGTTTGGATGAAAATTTGACTTCAAATGACGTATACATTATTGATAAAGATTTAAACCAAAGGGGTAGAATTGATGATCGTACTGATAATGAAATCGAGAAAAACATACCTGTATATCCAATGGTTGGATACAATTGTATTGAAGTCGCCGAAATCAAAAATAAATTAAATGATGATATGCGTATCTTGTTTACAGAATACCGACAGAAGCGAAAAGGAGACTTTGATTCATCAACAAGGAGAGCAAACGATTTAAAAGGAACTAATGGAGAACAAGAAGACTAATTATTCATATATTGGAATAGCATTTATCATTTTAGTTTTTGGAATTATTTTCGTTCCACGAATTGTCGATCGATTAAAAAATGATTCTGTAGTTGAAAATGATCGATTAAATATTCAAAAGGAAGGTGCGAAAGGCTTAAATAAAGACTTGGCATTTATCGAAATCAATGGTCAACCCAAAAAAGTTCCGTCATTCAGTTTTACAGATCAAAACGGAAAGACCATTACTAATAAGGATTATGAAGGTAAGGTCTATATCGTTGAGTTCTTCTTTACTACTTGTCCAACGATTTGCCCACGAATGAGTTCTAATCTGGTTCAAATTCAAAATACTTTTGATGATTTTGACAACTTTGGAGTGGCATCTTTCACAATCAATCCTGAATACGATACACCAGAAGTTTTAAAGGCCTATGCCGAGCAATATGGAATCACCAATCCAAATTGGCATTTAATGACAGGAAGCGAAGAGGCTATTTATAAGCTAGCCAACGAAGGCTTCAATCTCTATACAGCTAAAGATGGTGAAGTGGAAGGTGGTTTTGAGCATTCGGGCAATTTTGCACTAATTGATAAAAACGGATTCATTCGTTCTAGAAAAGATGCTTCCGGAAACCCAATGATATATTACAACGGGATGATTTCAGAAGCTGAAAGTGTGGATGATGAAGGCCAATCACAGGAAATCACCATTTTAAAAGAAGACATTGCCAAATTATTAAACGAATAATGGAGAACACAAAATTGCAAACTGATAAAAAATACAACAGATGGATCATCGCCTTATCGATAATCATTCCTTTAGCGGTTGCCGCATTATTTGGAATTAATTTGAGAGATTTGGGATTTGACGTTGAGCCATTGACATTCTTACCACCAGTTTACGCTACCATTAATGCCTTAACAGCAGTCATATTAATAATCGCTTTTTGGGCGATCAAAAACAAAAATATTGTGCTTCATGAAAGTTTGATGCAAACAGCAATAGGTTGTTCAGTAGTTTTTTTAGTTATGTATGTAGCCTATCATATGACGAGTGATTCAACAAAATTCGGAGGTGAAGGTGTTGTCAAATATGTATACTATTTTATACTTATTACACATATTTTGTTGTCAATTGTAATTATACCATTTGTCCTTATCACTTACGTAAGGGCTATCACCAAGGATTTTGAACGTCACAAAAAAATCGCTCGCATTACGTTTCCTTTATGGTTGTATGTCGCGGTGACAGGTGTTATTGTGTTCTTAATGATTTCTCCTTATTACGCTTAATATGAAACGAAATATCATAGTCTCTATTCTTTTTTCTTTCTTTTTGTTTCTTGAGACAAATGCTCAATGTGCCATGTGCCGAGCCGTGCTGGAAAGTGAGGAAGGACAGTCCACAGCACAGGGTGTCAATAATGGTATTATCTACTTAATGGCCATCCCATATATATTGGTTGGAGGTATCGGCTTTTTGATTTATTGGAAATTCTTCAGAACTAAAATCAAACGTTAAATTTAATTTAAATCTGTAACATTTGCTTGATTATAAAGTCTTACTAATATCAAGCATGAATCATTTCTTAACTTTTTATTAGAACAGACCGTCATTTGATTTGTGTAACATTGTAAAAGTTAATCATCAATCATCAATCATCAATCATCAATCAAATGATACAGATCAAAGATTTGCATAAATCTTACCACATGGGAAGCAATTCGCTTCACGTTCTCAAAGGCATAAATTTTGAAGTGAAAGAAGGCGAGTTAGTTTCCATTATGGGTTCTTCTGGGTCTGGAAAATCAACACTTTTAAATATTCTAGGAATGCTGGATGAGGCTGATTCAGGATCCTATGCACTCGATAGTGTCCCAATTAAAAACCTTAACGAAAAAGTGGCGGCTAATTACCGCAACAAATTTCTGGGATTTGTATTTCAATCGTTTAACCTTATCAACTATAAAAGTGCGTTGGACAATGTGGCCTTACCCTTATATTATCAAGGGATGAAGAGAAAGGAACGCCTGGAAAAAGCGGAGCATTACCTTAATAAAGTAGGATTGTCTCCTTGGGCTCAACATTTACCAAGCGAACTTTCTGGTGGACAAAAACAGCGTGTGGCAATAGCTAGAGCAATGGTAAGCGAACCTAAAGTACTGTTAGCGGATGAGCCTACTGGAGCACTGGATACAACAACTTCGTATGAAGTTATGGAATTGATTCAAGGGATAAACGATGAAGGAAAAACAATTTTGGTGGTCACTCATGAGCACGACATTGCTCAAATGACTAAACGTATTGTAAATCTCAAAGACGGCGTAATTATGGACGATAGCTATATAGAACAAGTAAGAGCAATACAACATGTTTGATATTGAACGTTGGCAAGAGATATTTGAAACTTTAAGCAAAAACAAACTTCGCACGTTTTTAACAGGACTTTCAGTGGCTTCTGGTATTTTTATTTTAGTAATCCTTTTAGGCTTTGGCAAAGGAATAGAAAATGGAGTGACCTCGCAATTTCAAAGTGATGCGACCAATTTAATTACTGTCTGGTCTGGTGTTACTACAAAAGAATATAAGGGCTTGAATCCTGGTCGTCAAATTCAAATGAAGAATGATAATTTCAATAAGATTTCCAGAAAATATGAAGATTTAATTGAGTACGAAACGTCTCTATATTCAATTTGGGGAGCAACGATCACCTATAATAACGAGACAGTCAATTATCAAGTAAGAGGTGTCATGCCTGGTCATCAATTTATTGAGAATGCTGACATCAATATTGGTAGATTTATTAATCAAACCGATTTTGATGAATCAAAAAAAGTGGCTGTCATTGGAAGTAAAATGAAGAGAGACTTATTCAAGGATGAAGATCCGATAGATAAAAATATTTTGATTTTTGGGATGAATTTTAAGATTATTGGTGTGTTCTTTGATCCAGGAGGAGAGCGTGAGGAACAGCAGGCCTATATTCCTATCTCTACCGCTCAAAAAGTGTTTAATGCAGGTGATGATATTAGAAATATGTTGTTTACCGTAAATATGAGCGAAAATTACGATGAAGCAGTTGCGCAATCAACCATGATGGCGCAAAATATCGAAAATGAACTCAAACAAATGCATATGGTTGCTCCCGAGGATACAGGAGCTATTAGAATTTATAACTCATTAGAAGAGGCAAAAAAAATATATTCACTAATTGACGCCATAAAAGCAGTTTTTTGGTTCGTGGGTATAGGAACCATTATTGCGGGAATTGTTGGTGTAGGTAACATTATGCTCATCATTGTCAAAGAAAGAACTAAAGAAATTGGAATTAGAAAAGCCCTTGGAGCCGTACCACTTTCCATTGTGGGTATGATACTCCAAGAAGCAGTTTTTGTTACTATGCTCGCTGGCTTATTTGGGCTCATTGCTGGCTTGGGATTATTAGAGCTCGTAGGACCCCAAATTGAAAGTGACTTTATTAAATATCCTCAAGTCAATTTTAACATTGCCATTACAACAGTTTTTCTATTGGTTGTTGCTGGTGCATTGGCAGGTTTTATCCCTGCCTATAGAGCAGCCAAAATCAAACCGATTGTAGCATTAAAGGACGAATAACATGTTTAGCAGAGACCGTTGGAATGAAATATTGGAAGCCTTGAATGGAAATAAATTCAGGACATTTTTAACTGCGTTTGGGGTATTTTGGGGTATTACAATTCTTGTACTGCTACTAGCTCTGACCAATGGACTGAAGAATGGTGTAACTGCCGATTTCGGAGACTTTGCGACCAACTCTATGTTTATGTGGACACAAGGTACTTCTATGCCATACAAAGGGTTTCCAAAAGGCCGAAATTTCAATTATAAGATAGATGATGTCGCCGCAATTAAGGATGCGGTGCCAAATTTGAAGTATGTTTCACCAAGAAATCAACTGGGTGGCTACCGAGGAAACAATAATGTCATAAGAGGCACAAAGACAGGTGCTTTTGAAATCTATGGTGATTATCCAGAGTATATTAATCAGCAACCTTTAGACATACTTGAAGGACGATTTATCAATTATTCTGATATTAATTCGAATCGAAAGGTATGCGTTATTGGAACAGATGTCATTAAAGGACTATATGACAAAGATGAAGAGGCCATGGGAACGTATATCAAAATAAATGGTGTGAATTTTATGGTTGTCGGAATCTTCAAAATCAGTAATAGTCAAGGAGACAATCAGCAGGAAGCAAATACAATCTACATCCCTTTTACAACATTTGGACAAGCGTTTAATAGAGGTGAAAATGTTGGCTGGATGGCAATTACAGCTAATGATAAAGTGTCTATCACATCCGTAAAACAGCAAGTTTTTGACTTAATGAAAGCGCGACATAAAATTAATCCAGAGGATGAAAGAGCCATTGGACATTTTGATTTGTCAGAACAATTTCAACGAGTCAATGGGTTGTTTACAATACTTACTATTGTGGGCTATTTCGTCGGAGCATTAGTCTTAATGTCTGGTATTATTGGCATAAGCAACATTATGCTCATTGTTGTTAAGGAACGGACAAAGGAAATTGGTGTTCGCAGAGCACTGGGCGCTTCTCCATGGACTATCAAATCACAAATATTACAGGAAAGTCTGATCTTAACGATACTTTCTGGGATGGTAGGTATTTCCTTTGCCGCATTGGTCATCTGGATACTCAATTATCTTTTGGATATGAATGGGCCAGTAGAAAATTTTGCAAACCCTAGCGTTAGTATGCAAGTCGTTTTTACAGCATTAATCATATTAGTTGTTTCTGGCGTGTTAGCTGGTTTGATCCCAGCTAATAGCGCAACAAAAATGAAGCCTGTTGACGCATTAAGAATAGATTAAATAATCATCAATTATAATTATCAAACAAATGAAAAGAACAAAAACAGTTATTATCCTTGTCGTTATAGTCGGAGTATTTGCAACGGCATTGATTTATCTCTGGAAGAAAAACCAGGAAGACCCAATAACCTATACTACAGAAATGCCAACCGAGGAAACAATCATTGTTAAAACGGTTGCTACAGGGAGTATAGTTCCAAAGGAAGAAATATTGATTAAACCAAATATATCGGGTATTGTAGAAGAGGTATATATCGAGGCTGGTCAGTATGTAAAATCTGGCGATTTGATTGCCAAAATTCAAGTAATTCCTAATGTGTCGTCACTGACAAGCGCAAGAAACAATATTGCAACCAATCAAACTGCTTTACAAACAGCAAAAATTAATTTGCAAACCCAACAGGCCAATTATGATCGCCAAAAAGCTTTATTTGAGAAAGGAGTGATATCAGCCAATGATTTCGAAGGTATAAAAAATACGTACTTACAAGCAAAACAGTCAGTGGAGCAGGCAGAAATAAATGTCACATCGGCGCGTCAGAATTTTGATATTATTAAAACAGGAACAACCAGTGGAATGGGTGATATTGCGCAAACACAGATTCGGGCTACTGTTTCGGGAATGGTTTTGGATGTCCCAGTAAAGGCAGGGAATCAAGTTATTGAAGCCAATAATTTTAATGAAGGCACGTCAATCGCTTCTCTGGCAGATGTCAAAAAGATGATCTTTGAAGGTAAAGTAGATGAAAGCGAAGTGGGCAAAATAAAAGAAGGTTTACCTTTGGAAATCACAATTGGAGCCATCGAAGACAAGAAGTTTGATGCCGTGTTGGATTACATAGCTCCGAAGGGTGTCGCAGAAAATGGAGCCATTCAATTTGCGATAAAAGGCACTTTAAATGGGATTGATTCTACGTTTATAAGAGCTGGATTGAGTGCCAATGCATCGATTATCTTAGATAGAGCAGAAAAGGTTCTTGCAATAAAAGAAGCACTGGTTCAATATGATCCAGAAACAAAAAAACCTTTTGTGGAAATTGAAATCGGTGACCAAAAATTTAAAAGAAAAGATATTGAATTGGGGATTAGCGATGGAATTAACGTTCAAGTGAAGAGTGGAATCAAAAAAGACGATAAAATAAAAGTATGGAATCAACTTCAAGGAACTCCAAGTTATGTACGGAATTAATTATCTCATTTTATATGTAACACTTTTAAATTATTACATACTTATATTATAATTATGAAAAGATCAATCATTATATTTTTTGTGTTAATTGGAATCGCTTCACAAGCACAAGTAAAAAAATGGACACTGAAAGAATGTGTTGTCCATGCTCTTGAAAATAACATTTCAGTTAAACAGAGTGAACTGGATATTAAAGTTACTGATGTTGAAAAGCTTTCAGCTGTTGGTAATTTTCTTCCTTCAATCAATGGAAGTATGAATGTCTCTAAAAACACGGGTTTAAATTTTGACCCAACAACTGGAAACGCCTTTACTAACACCTATTTATCAGCTTCTGGAGGTGTTAGTATGAATTATACCTTATTCAATGGTTTGCAAAATTTTAGGGAAATTCAACGTGCCAAAATTTCAAAAATGGCTGCGCAATTTAGACTGACGAAGATGAAAGACGATATTTCATTGTTTGTTGCCAACAATTATTTGCAAGTTATTCTCAATAAAGCAAACCTTGAAGTTTTGAAGTCGCAAAATAGGGTTACAAAAGAGCAACTTCAACGAACTCAAGATCTAGTTGATGCAGGTGTTTTACCCCAAGGTGATTTGTTAGAAATAAAAGCCATTGATGCCAGTGAAAGACAATCGATAGTCTCTGCTGAAAATACAATTCAAGTATCTTTGATTAGTCTGGCTCAATTACTATTGATTAAAGATTATCAAAATTTTGACATAGAGGATGAGGGATATAACGTTGTGGACGAAGGAATATCAAATAAAGACGTCTATGAAATTATTGAAAATGCCAAAGAAAATCGTGCTGAAGTTAAAATAGCAAAGAAAAATGTAGAGTTGGCTAAAAAAGATGTGCAATTAGCAAAAGGTACTTATGTCCCAACACTTTCTGCATTTTTTGGATATGATACGCGTTACAGTGAGGCAAATCCTCCTTTTTTGCCATTAAGCGATCAGATATATCTTAATGATGGTATCGGTTATGGTTTGAGATTAAGTATTCCTATATTAAATGGATTTTCTGCCAGAGCAGGTGTTCAACGAAGCCAGATAAATCTTGAGAATTCAAAATATCAATTAGAACAAGCAGAACTAGATTTAGAGTCAACTGTATATCAGGCTTACGTTGACGCTAGAGGATCACTAAAATCTTACGAGGCAGCACAATCGGCTTTAGAATCTCAAGAGTTAGCGTATGAATATGCCAAAGAGAGATATGATGTTGGTTTAACGAATGCTTTTGATTTCAGTCAATCTAAACTACGATATGATAATGCTAATATAGAGTTGAATCGTACTAAATATGATTATATTTTCAAATTAAAAGTTCTCGAATTATATTTTGGCATTTCTGTAGAAGATCTTAAATTTTAGTACTTTTAAAGTATGCATTATTTTAAACAAGAGCGTTTGAAATTAAATTAACCATCATGAGTAAGACAGTAAAGATCCTATTAGTAGTCGTAGTCGTAATAATCTTATTATTATTGGCTGGTTCCAGTTTAGGTTGGTTCGGTAAAAAAGGAAATTTTAAAGAAGTTGAAATAGAAAAGGTAGATTTGGCTACTATTGTAGAGAAAGTTTCTGCCACAGGAAAAATTCAACCTGAAGTTGAGGTAAAAATTTCAAGTGAAGTATCGGGAGAAATAATTGAACTACCATTCAGAGAAGGGCAGCAAGTAAAGAAAGGAGAGTTACTCGTAAGGGTTAATCCTGACCTTATACAATCTGCTGTAGTGAGGTCTCAAGCCACTTATCAAAATGTAAAAGCGGGTCTTGAGCAAGCCGAGGCATCCTTAAGGGAGGCCAAATTAAATTACGATCGAAGCAAGCAGTTATTCGAAAAAGGCATTATTTCTAAAGCGGACTGGGACAAGGCAGTATCCACCTTTGAAATTGCTCAAGCGACAAGACAATCAGCCTATTACAATGTTCAAAGTGCTAAAGCAACCGTCAATGAAGCATTGGATAATCTTAATCGGACTACAATCTATGCTCCAATGAGTGGAACAATTTCAAAATTGGATGTGGAATTAGGCGAAAGAGTGGTAGGTACTCAACAAATGGCTGGTACTGAAATATTGAGAGTCGCCAATCTTAATAATATGGAAGTTGAGATTGATGTCAATGAAAATGATATTGTGAAAGTAAGAATTGGTGATTCTACCATCGTTGAAGTCGATGCTTATTTAAAAAAGGAGTTTAGAGGTGTTGTTACTGAGATAGCTAATTCAGCGGCAGGAACATTGACTGCAGATCAAGTTACTAATTTTAAAGTAAAAGTTAGAATAATTGAGGAATCTTATGCTGATTTGATGGAGGGCAAACCAGAGAATTATTCGCCATTTAGACCTGGAATGACAGCTACGGTAGATATTCTTACTGATCATCGAAAAAATGCCGTTGCTGTCCCGATCAGTGCTATTGTAATTAAAACAGACACGTCTTCAGCAAAAAAATCATATAAAAAGCCGTCTGATACCGGCAACAAACCAAAAGTTGATGAAGAACAAAAATTTGAGTGTGTTTTTGTTGTCAAGAACGGTGAAGCTAAATTGCGGGTTGTTAAAACTGGAATTCAAGATGATTCTAAAATAGTGATTAATTCAGGGTTGAACGAAGGTGAGCAAATCATCACAGGTCCTTATAATGTTGTATCCAAAACATTAAAATCTGGTGACAAAGTAAAGCAGAAAGAGGAAACCAGCAATGAGCCGGAGAATGAGAAATAAAAAATCACACCGCTTTTAGTTCTCTTTTTAGTTTCAATCTCCTTTTCTCAAAATAAACAGTTGTGAGCAAAATCATTTATCCATATTAACGCTCCAGGGCTCAACATCAGTTTATGAAATGCAAGGGATTCCACATGTGGTCCTAATTGACCCTAAAGGAATTGTTAGATGGGAAGATTTTCAATTTTTTGAAGGTCACGAATTGACATCTAAAGGTCATAGCGGACATCATTTTAAAATATAAGTAATTTTAGCTTACAGATATGGCTTACATCCTAAATATAGAAACCGCAACCACAAATTGTTCGGTCTCACTTTCTAAAGAAGGAGATATTTTGGTTTTAAAAGAGGACAATAATAACAATTATTCACATGCGGAATCTTTGCACAAATTTATTGATGAGGCTCTAAAATCAGCTCAAATTGATCCTTCACAATTAAATGCAGTGGCTGTGAGTAAAGGACCTGGTTCCTATACCGGATTACGAATCGGAGTTTCTGCTGCAAAAGGACTTTGTTACGCATTGAATATTCCATTGATTTCGATCAATACCCTTGAGTCATTGGCATATCAGGTTAAAATTGAAGAAGGTTATATAGTCCCAATGTTGGATGCAAGACGGATGGAAGTTTATTCAGCAGTTTATGATGCAAAACATCAACAATTAAGAGAGATTGAAGCGCAGATTCTGGACGAAACGTCTTTCAAGAATTTATTGGAAGAGAAACCTATGTATTTTATTGGAAACGGAGTTGAAAAAACAAAATCTATTGTTCAGCATCCCAATGCGCATTTTATAGAAGGTAAGTTGCCATCTGCAAATCAAATGGTAAAACTAGCTTATGATAAATACAAAAAAAACGACATCGAAGATGTCGCTTATTTTGAACCTTATTACTTAAAGGAATTTATCGGTTTAAAATCTTAATTATTCTTTTTATTTATTTGAACATTATGTGGGTATGGGATATCGATTCCAGCTTTATCTAATGCGTCTTTTGTGTTTTCCATAATATCATAGTAAACGCCCCAATAATCAGGAGTTTTTACCCAAGGTCTTACATTAAAATTCAGAGAACTATCGGCTAGTTCAGTTAATCTAACCAAAGGTGCTGGGTCTTTTAGTATTAAGGGATGATTGTTCAGTTGCGACATTAGGATGTCTTTCGTTTGCTTTATATCAGAATCATAACCTACACTGAAGACCATGTCTACACGACGCATATCGAAAGCAGAATAATTCACAATATTATCATTTGATAGTTTACCGTTAGGAATGATAATTTCCTTATTGTCAGTAGACGTTAATTTAGTTGTGAAAATTTGAATTTCCTTAACCGATCCGGCCTCGCCTTGTGCCTCGATAAAATCACCAACTTTAATTGGCTTAAAGATCATTATGAGAACGCCTCCGGCAAAATTTGCTAATGAGCCTTGTAAAGCTAACCCAATTGCCAAACCTGCTGCTGCCAAAATTGCGGCAAATGATGTGGTTTCGATTCCAACTGTGCCTAATACTACTACTATGAGAACAATTTTCAGAACCCAGCTGACTAGATTTAAGAGAAATTTTTTGAGACTTATGTCATAGACCCTCTTTTCCATGGTTTTGCGAATACCTTTCAATATCAATCGAATGACCCAAAGTCCAACAATCCAAATTAAAATTGCTGCAATAACCTTTGGTGCATAAACAATCAGTAAATCATATCCAGCATCAATCCATTTTTGTAAGTCCATGTTATTTTAATTTTTATTGAAATTCATAAGTAAGTCTTATTTCAGCTGGTTAAGAAACAATGCGAGTTTTGTTAAATCAGTTTCTTCTTTCAATTTTAATTTTTCAGATTTAATATACGCCAAAACTTCATCTTCGTGGTTAGGAAATAATTTTGCAAAGTCTTTCTTATTGGTCGAAAACTCAATGGCTGGTTGATCATTGATTTTTAGAAAATACGAATCACTTAATCTTCGGTATTCGGCTGGACGACCTCTATCATAACCTGAAGTTGCGACTTTTTCTTCATAGAATCGAATTTTCTCTTTTTTTAAGAATTTTATAGGTGCTGCCAATGAACTCAACAGTACAAAAAAACCTGATGTCTTTTCACTGTCATCATTAACGTAATCAAAAATTTGATACGTTTTGTTTCCAGAAATAAGTATAATCGAGATATCTTGTCTACCGTTTTTTGGTAAAGCATATGCTTCAGATTTGCCACCTTCATCAGTTTTCACCAATATTTCGTCGAGGACGGCATCGTACTTTACTTCAAAAATTTTATTATCAAAAGTTGAAATTCTAGCAGGCATGTAATCTTCAGTTACATAGGGAGAGCCTTCAACTTTTACATTTTTGTCGGTGGGAGATGTAAGTATGAATGCATCGTTTACAATCTGTCTTCCACCTATTTCTCCTTGAGCCCAGCTTAAGTTTGAAGCAGCCAAAAATATTACCAATGATAAAATTTTAATTTTCATATATTTTTTTTAAAAATTAATCGAGAAAGAAAGTAAAAAAAAAAGAATTTCAAAAATTTAAAATGTTAAGATTAATGTAATTAATGCAGGTATGGACTGAAAATAAAAGAGCTTTATTTTTTTCGTGGAATATGCTCCGTATATACCTGCAATGACAACACAGACTAAAAAGAAGATGGTAGTAGTCATGTCTTTGATAATAAGGGAGTAGATTAAACCAGCGGCCAAAAAGCCATTGTACAAACCTTGATTAGCCGCAAGTACTTTAGTTTCTTTGGCATATTTTTTGGATTTAATCCTAAATATTTTGATGCCTGTTGGTGTAGTCCATAAAAACATTTCTAATATTAGAAAATAAAGATGTTCTATGGCAACTAGAATCACTAAAATAAGTTGTAATGTTTTCAAAGTTAATTTTTTAATTGCTTAATTGCATCTTCGACATTAGAAACGGGAAGTTTACAAGCTTTGTTAACACATACGTATATGAGGGTTTTATTATCGACATATCTATTTTGAAGTAAGGGCAGAGATTCATCTTTTTTACTACCGATAATTATTTTATTTGGAACATAATACAAGTTAAATTCTGAAATTTTATCAAAGGTATCCTTGCCAACGATTGCAACTTCGTAAAACGGCTCACTATAGTTGAGCATCAAATCTAACCAATTGGAATAGCCTGAAGCATACTCCTGTATTTCTGGTTTTACATTATTGAGCATTTGTTTCGCTGTTTCTGCATAATGTTCGTTATCAAAATAATGAGATAATTTGAACAAATTTTTTGCCATGATGGAGTTGCTTGCAGGAATGACATTGTCTCGATATTCAATACTTCGACTAATTAAATTGGCATCATTATTAGAAGTAAAAAAGAACATTTTGCTTTCGTCATCAAAGAAATGATCGAAAGAATAATTGGTCAAATCTCTTGCAGTGTAGAGCCATTTAGTGTTTAATGTTTGTTCATAAAGTGCCATAACGGCCTCAATAGTAGAGGCATAATCCTCTAAAAAGCCATTGATGGTGCTTTTATCGTTTTTATAATTATGATTCAGGCCTCCATCGTCCCGGAGTTGATTTAAGAGTATGAATTCTCCATTTTTTATGGCAATATCAAGATAAGATTCATCACCCAAAACTTTATAAGCATCTACATATCCTTTAAGCATCAACGCATTCCAAGACGTCAAAGTTTTATCATCCAATCTTGGTTGTTCTCGTTTGTTTCTTTCCGCTAAAAGAATTTTTCGCCAAGATTCTTTTTTATCTTTCAGTTGATCAGATGTTAGATCGTATTTCTTTATAATAGATGCATCATCATCCTTGCGTATTAAAACATAATTATTATGTTCCCAAAACCCATAATTATTTACATTGTAATAGTCCGAAAACAGTGTGTAATCGTCTTTCAAAATCGATTTTAAATCCTGTTTTTGCCAAACGTAATATGCACCTTCTTCTAATTCTCCATGATTGTTTTTGCTGTCTGCATCCAATGAGGAGTAAAAGTTGCCTTTATCGCCCGTAAGCTCACGCTCTACAAATTTTAAAGTTTCGACGATAATTTCTTTGTACAATTCGTCTTTGGTGATCAGATATGCATCGGCATATAAACTAACCAATTGACCATTGTCATAAAGCATTTTTTCAAAATGAGGCACATGCCATTTGTCATCAACTGAATATCGAGAAAAACCACCTCCGATTTGGTCAAAAACGCCACCGTAGGCTATTTGTTTTAGAGTAATATTTACATATTTTTTTAAACTTTCATCATTCATTTGATTAGCATACCTCAATAAAAAATGATAGTTATTGGGCATCATGAATTTCGGAGCTCGCGTTATTCCTCCTTTAGAATGGTCAAATTGATTCGACCAATTTTTGATGCTTTCCAAAATGAATTCAGTCGAAAAACTAACGTCTTCCGGATTATGAGACACAACGTCTAAATTCTTAATACCAAGTTCAAGTTGATCGGCATATTCAGTTAGCTTCTCGGGATTTTTTTTATAAAGAGTGGAGATTTGTTCCAAAGCACTTATCCATTGTTCTTTTTTAAAATAGGTACCGCCCCAAACAGGCCGTCCGTCTGGTAAGGCAATCACGTTCATTGGCCAGCCACCTCGCCCAGTCATTAACTGCACCGCATTCATATATACTTGGTCAATATCGGGACGTTCTTCTCTATCCACTTTAATACTGATGTAATTCTCATTCATTACTTGAGCAACCTCTTTATTTTCAAAACTTTCATGCTCCATGACATGGCACCAGTGGCAAGCGGAATATCCTACACTAATTATAATAAGTTTGTTTTGCTCTTTTGCAATTGCCAACGCCTGGTCATTCCAAGCATACCAGTTCACAGGATTATGAGCATGCTGTAATAAATAGGGGCTTGTTTCATTAATAAGTTGATTCGTATAATCTTGGGTCATTTGATTTTCATTTTGCCCTTGACAACTTATGATGGTTATGAAAAGAATAAGTACAAGGCTTCGCATGTATCAAAGTTAGGGAAATATTAGCGCATAAAAAAAGCACCCTATTGAGTGCTCTTGTGTGCGTTTTACGAGTGCTTTAGTTGACTTCAAAAGTAATTTTTAAATTCACTCTGAATTCTGTTATTTCATTATCTTTAACTATAGCGCTCTGTTCTCTGACATAAACTGATTTTATGTTTTTCACACTTTTAGCGGCATGATTTACGGCTTTTCTCGCAGCGTCTTCCCAACTTAAGTTAGAATTGGCCATTATTTCTATAACTTTTAATACTGCCATTTTAATGGGTTTTAATTAATAATTCGTCTGTCTTATAAAGATACAAAATTTTTAACCGTTTATCGCTTCAACTAGCTCAACTTTGCCTTTCATCATTTCTCGAAGCATGTTTTCAATGCCACTTTTCAACGTATAGGTAGAGGAAGGACAGCCACTACACGCACCTTGTAAAATTACTTTAACTGTTTTATTTTCAGGATTATAAGATTCAAATTGAATATTGCCTCCGTCGCTGGCTACAGCTGGCTTTACATATTCTTCTAGGATATTGATGATTTCTTTGGATATATCATCAAGAACTTCATATTTATTATCCAATTGTTCAGACGTTTTTTTTAGAACTTCTGGAGCATTTGAAATTACAATTTCATTGCCATTTTCAATATAATTTCTGATGAATTCTCGAATTTCCATGGTTATGTCGTCCCATTTCGCTACATCATATTTAGTAATGGAAATGTAATTTTCATCTATAAATACGCCTTTCACGAATGGTAAATGAAACAATTGTGTCGCCAATGGTGAGAATTTAGCCTCATCGATAGATGTAAAATCATAGGTTGTGTTCACCAATTTTTTATTTGCTACAAACTTCATGGCAGACGGATTAGGTGTGCTTTCGGCATAAACAGTCACAGGTATTTTTTTGCTTTTGGAATCTTCACTAATGACCTTCCCATCGTTATTTAAAAAATCCTGAATCTGTTCGGTAACTTCATCTTGTACATCAACCCATTCTACAATATTGTATCGTTCAATCGCCACAAAATTGCCAGAAATATAAACTTTCTTAACAAAAGGGAGATAGAACAATTGTTGAGCCAACGGCGAAGATTTAGCTTCATCGATATTATTGAACTCAAAACTTTCATGATTCGTCAAAAATGAATCGGCTTCAAATTTTAATATCGTTGGATTGTTTGTTTCTTTAATTGAAATTTTCATTTTTTAAGAAATAATTTTCGACAAAATTACAAATTATAATACGTAAAAAAGACCAAAAAACCCTAATTTATCAACCACTTCAATACCGTCATAATGTTATGCACTTTAACGATCAGATGTGTTAAACTCATTTTTTATTCATAATTGGCCGAAGGAATTAGTTAAATTTTCTTAAATTTTCCGCCTATTTAAATATGTCTTAATAATTAAATTTTGGACTGTTTGAGTTAATCAATTGATTGTTTTGCGATTAAGAAAACGTTTGATTTTAAAATTTAACTTTTAATACTAAAACGGGATTAATTTAAAATTTCCATAATTGCCTTTAAATGAAAAATTACTTTCTTTATGCTGCTTTGCTTTTTTCATTAAATGTCCTATCTCAAGATGTTTTTATGGGAAATGGAACCTTCAATAGATGCTCTCCTGATAAACTTTATGATTCTGGGGGAGGTTCTGGAAATTATGGTAGCAACGAAAATTATGTTACTACTATTTGTGCGGTTAACCCAGGAGATTTTATAATTTTAAATTTTACTTTATTTAATACACAACTGAACCAAGATATATTAACCATATATGATGGTTCAGATACGTCTGCACCTGTAATTGGCAGTTATTCTGGGGGTGCATCATTTAGTCCTGGAAGGGTGTCTGCTTCTCCAGCGAATACAAGTGGATGCATAACCCTTCAGTTCATTAGCAATGCTTCAGGGACAGGTTCAGGATTTGTGGCTGATATTTTGTGTGCAGAACCTTGTCAAACCATAAATGCCACAATCAACAGCACAAATCCTGTTCCCAATGGTTCTGGTGTGATCACTATCTTTCCAGGAGCTTCTGTTGATTTTAATGGAAGCGCTACTTTTTCTGGTGATGGAACTGGAGCAAGTTATAGTTGGAACTTTGCTGATGGAAGCCCGGTTACGGCTGGTCAAAATGTAGTACATACCTTTAACAATCCAGGGACTTACAACGTCGTATTTACTGTTACTGACACTAACCCACAAGGGTGTTCAGGTACGGCCACTATTTCGGTCTTGGTGTTACAAGCAATTGTAAGTATAAATAATGCGGCCTATCCAGAATCGTCATATAATCCTGAAGAGTTAATAGAAAATGTGTTAGTTTCTGGAGGTTGTTCTGCAGTTGATAATTTTTCTTTTCAAGTAAGTGGTAATCCAACTGATTTACAAACGAAAAGTTACGGATATTTTAATAAAGGAGGTGCCGTCAATTTTCCGTTTGAAGAAGGAATTATTTTATCTACGGGTCGTGCGTATAGAGCAGGAAATTCAATAAATGTTAATTTAGTGAGTTTTAATAATAATTATCCAGGTGACGCTGATCTGGAGGCTGCATTGAGCCAAACTAATACAAATGATGCTACTTTTATCAAATTTAATTTTGTTCCAACTGGAGATACAATTAGTTTTCGATATCTAATGGCTTCTGAAGAATATGATGGTAGTACTGAATGCAGTTTTGCTGATAGTTTTGCCTTTTTATTAAGAGAGGTTGGTACCACTGCCTATACAAATTTAGCAGTATTACCAAATGGAACTCCAGTTAGTGTAACCAACATAAATAATTCTGGTGGTTGTAATGCGAATCCAGGATTTTTCCAAGGATATGGTATCGGAGATACTAATTATGGGGGAAGAACTGTTGTATTGACAGCAACAGCTAATGTAACTTTAGGATCAACTTACGAAATAAAATTGGTTGTGGCCGATCAAGGAGATTCAATTTGGGATTCAGCAATATTCTTGGAAGCAGGAAGTTTCAATTTAGGAGGTGAGCTAGGGGATGATATAACAATTTCTGCAGGTACAGCTGAATGCAATGGCGGAATGGTAACTTTGGATACTCAAGCGCCTAACGCTACACATACATGGTTTAAAGATGGTGACGTAATTTCTGGAGAAACAGGTCAAATCATCATGGTCTCTGAACCAGGAGTATATAGCGTAGATGTCGTTTTTGCGGCTACATGTCAAACTAGCGATTCTGTTGTTGTTGAATTTTATCCAGATATTACAATTGATTCGATACAAAACTTGTATTTATGTAATCCTGGTGCCGCACCCTATAATTTTGATTTAACCGAAAATAATTCTTTAATATTAGGATCGATCACAGAAACGGCAAATTATGTAGTAACTTATTATGAGTCACAAACTGATGCGGATTCAGATATTAATAGTATTCCGAATCCAGATATTTATGCTGGAACGGACGGACAAATAATTCATGCTAGACTAGAAGATCAAACTTCAGATTGTTATGATACGACGTCTTTCACATTAAACGTAATCGCACAACCTACTATAAACCCCGGTTCAGATCTTGAGGTCTGCGATGATTTTTCTAATGATGGGCTTGAACAATTTGATTTAGAGTCTCAAACTGCTGCAATTCTGGGCGCGCAGCCCTCTACAACTTTTACGATTACTTATCATGCCAGTTTTGCTGATGCTGATGCTAATACTAATTCGTTAGTGAGTCTTTACTTGAATAATTTAAGTCCCCAACCTATTTTTGTGAGATTGGAAAATACTGGAAATGCAAATTGTACAACAGTTTCTCAAACTCCAGTCTTTAACTTAATAGTAAATGATAGAGCTTTAGCTAATCAACCTAATGATTTATTTATTTGTGATGATTTGAATAATGATGGTATCGGACAGTTTAACTTGCTTCAACAATCGGCAACAATTTTGGGAAATCAACCATCAACCGACTATTCAGTAGTTTATTTTGAATCACAGACCGATGCTGAAACTGCTAATAACCCTATAACTAATCCATCTAACTATACTAACAATTTAAATTCACAGACAATATATTCTAGAGTTTTTGAGAATTCGACTAGCGATTGTTATGTTCTTACCACCTTCGAATTAATCGTCAACCCCTTACCTTCGGTGATCGCCCCGTCGCCTTTGCAGGTCTGCGACGACAACGTGGCGGACGGTCAGACGTCCATCGACCTCGGCACCAAGGACAGTGAGATCACGGGCAACAACCCACAGTACGCGGTCAGCTACCACCTGACCCAGGTGGACGCAGATTCTGGTGCAAGCCCG
>JAGXIE010000014.1 GCA_024635765.1 Flavobacteriaceae bacterium
TAAGCTTTTGTAGCACCATAAACTTGTTTTTTTGGCAGGGCAAAAAAACTCGCCATACTACTTATGTTTAAAATTGATGCAGGAGCAGATAATTTTAGATTCGGTAATAAAAGCCTTATTAAAAGTGTTGGCGTCGTTACATTGACCTTAATTTGTTTTAAAATATAATCTTCACTTAAATCTTCAAATAGATCACGACTTAAGACGCCTGCGTTATTTACCACGCATTTAATGTTAAGGTTATGTTGTTTAACATAATCTGCAATTAAATGACAGCTCTTTATTTTGCTTAAATCCAATTCGAGATAATGCACCTTGACCTTTAGATTTTTTTCAATAAAATCTGATAATTGTGATAATCCGGAATTTGGTAAGGCTACCAATAAAAGGTTCATTTCTCTTTTTGCAAATTCTAAAGCCATTGCTTTTCCAAAACCCTGACTTGCTCCAGTAATTAATGTATAATGTGTTTCCATTTTATTTATTTTGATAAGAAATTAATTGTATTATTCATTCCTTTGTTAATAGGAGTTATTTTATAATGTAAATGAGAAATTGCCTTTTGTGAAGAGGCACTCCTATTGGTAAATAAGGAGTCTAGGACTTTTGGAGTTATGGTAGATCCCAGACCTATTAGATGAAACAATTTTGAACTAAAAAATAAACTGCTTTTAACTAATCCATAATTCACTTTTAAAATTTTTATCTTACTTTTCGTGAGAACTTTTATCTTAAAAAAAAGCTCGTTATAGTTCATGTTATGGCCGCCTACAATATATTTCTCTCCACTTTCACCATTTTCTATAGCTAATAAATGTGCGTTGATTACATCATCTATGTACACATAATTAGATACGACATCAAGTTTAGAAGGAACAATTAGCACATCCTTTTTAGTTATCATTGTGACTAATCTGTTAACACCATTAGAAAATGTATTTAGCCCTGGTCCATAGACTCTGGTAAGATTTAAAATCACGCAGGATAATCCTTTCTTTGTATAATTTAAAACGATCTCTTCTGACATAGTTTTTGTGAGTTCGTAATCGTTGACATAAGAGCTTAATCTAGGTTGCTCTTCAGTAATTGGAACATCCTTATATGAAGGACCAAAAACAGACAAAGTGCTGGTATAGATTACTTTTTTTATATTTAGAGTTAAGGCCGCCTTCAATACATTTTCGGTTCCGATAACATTACAGTTATAAAAATTGGCAATGGATTTACATTTTAAATTAGTGTAGGCAGCTGTATGAATAACATAATCACAGTCTTCCATAGCTTTTAATATTGAATCATAATCACTAATATCTCCCTCAAAACTGATGACGTTTTTATGGTTAGGGATGCTGGTCGAATTTAGGTTTCTAACCAGTGCATGAACCTGATAATTTTCTTCTGCTAATTTTAATGCTAATGGATGCCCTACATATCCCGTGGCACCTGTGACGAATACTTTCATGATGTTGATTTATTTAATGTGAGTGAATAAAACATTGAGATTTCATATACTGCTGAAAGTGCCATATGAATAAAAAAAGCATACCAAACACTAGAGGTTAGGTAGGTAAAAAGACATAATATTATACCAAAAGGTATAGCGCCTAAAATTTCTTTTCTCGAATCAAAAATGTGAATCAAAACATAGAGTATAGTGCAATAAACAATTGCTAAATGCAATGAAACTAATTCTATAAAACTGTATAGCAATACCCCTCTAAAAAAGAATTCATAACAAAATAAAAACGTGAAACGAATAATAAAATACCCCCAAGCATTTGAAATACCATAATTACTTATCTGTGAGTTCTTGAATACATTGTTCTTTACAGACAAATAAGACACATAACTCGATAAAAATAATATGGCCAAAAATGATAGTAATATTGGTAATCTTGGTATCACTATAATATTTACCAGTATTCTTAAATCAGGAATTATTGAATAAAAAACGACTCCAAAAAGTATGATACCAAGGATATGTTTTAAATTTAAAAGTCGTAAGCCATTAGAAGTTAATAATGCGCTTTGCAAATTATGAACTCCAAGCTTTTTATAAACCATACTTATAATAAAGTAGGTCACAAAGCTTGATATAATCAAGACCCAAATAATAAGTGAATTTTCCATGATTAGATTGGTATTAAAGTAACATTGAACATGGCACTAACAGCTTCCACTTTTACACATCGTCCATTTTCATAATGAAAAATGTTGTACTTTCCATTAGAGATCTCAACCTTGTATTGTCCTTGACCCAGATACTTTACGGCAATCATTTCCTTTTCATTATCGCAAAAAATCGATTTAACACCTTTAGGTTCATTAAAATAAAGCGACACAAGATTTTGTTCAATATTTTTAATATTCAAATCTTCAATGTTTTTATCTTCATGAATCTTGTAAAATGATCCGTTTTGGGTAATACTATGGTTGACCTTGACATTACTGTTTAATGTTCTATATACTGAAGAATAAACTAAAACACCATTTTTAAAAACAGATATCTCTTTACCCGTTATTTTAAAACTCAAAAGTAATTTGACATCTATTTTACTATTTGA
This sequence comes from Flavobacteriaceae bacterium, assembly GCA_024635765.1. Taxonomy (GTDB): domain Bacteria; phylum Bacteroidota; class Bacteroidia; order Flavobacteriales; family Flavobacteriaceae; genus JBPOFM01. The sequence goes on from JAGXIE010000014.1 coordinate 2,565, forward strand.
CTTGTAGGTAATTGAATCACCAGAAACATTCATCGTCATATTGATGGTTCCGATTACTTTTTGATTTTTTAATACTTGAAAAACCTGTGGCTTGGATTTCTCTGGATTATTAGAAGCGTAAGTTGTCGTAAGAATTAATAGCAATACAAACACAATTATTTTATGTGCTATTGATTTAATTCTTATGAGGTTCTTTTCAGTTACCGAAATAACGTTTAACCTTTTTAAAGTGTACAAGATTAATATTGGTATCATAGCTAATAGCTTTTAGATTGTTTTTGATAATCATAAAAGTATTTGCATTGGTTGAGACCAATATCCTAGATGTTCTATGATGTAAAAATCAGGATGTCCAACGATAAAATCGGATAGTATTAAAAACTATCCCGGAAGGTAGTAGGTGTTTCTGAAGTAAATTTTTTAAATGCGGAATAAAATGTTGATTTAGAATTAAAGCCGCATTCTAGGCCTATGGCAACAATTGTATATTGATTGAACTCATCATTCGATAAAAACTTTTTGGCCTGTTCAACCCGAAGTGCATTAATGAAATCTGAAAAATTATAGCCGCTATAGGAATTGATAAGTTTTGAAAAATAGCTTTTACTCATTCCTAAATCTAAAGCTAATGCTTCCATACCTAACAATGGATTTAGATACAATTTATTCTTTATGATGTGATTACGGATTCTATTAAAGTCGTTTTGATGCTTTTCGTTAAAAAATTCTTCTTCTTGCTTACTTTTTTCAATAAAATTGCCTTCAGAGGAAATCAATACCTGGCCAGAATCAATTCGTTTTCTTAAATAAATCCGGTCTTGTACCACGTTGTATTTATAAAATCCTTGATAGCCAATCCAGTAAAGCAAAATGGATGTGCCAAGTCTTAAAGGATAATAAGCTGCTTCGCTTCCATTGATATGATTAAAAATAACTGCGATAACCCAAAATAAAATAACAACACTGCCTAACTTGATGAACCATTTTATCCAATTTAAATCATCAAAAGCTAAAATATAGGTTAGTAAATCATGCTTTTTAAAAACTAACAGAAACGTATTGATAAATAGGAAAATACAATAGATGATATTAAACGTCTCTTCAAAAACCGTATAACGCTCAATCAAGGCAACATTCTGGTCTGGCACTTCATAATAGACATAGGATATAAGGCAAAGACGAACTACAATCTCTATAATAAATATGATCAATGTTGGCTTTATAAAATCATTAACACGTCTTTCAACTCTTAAAAAGTGAGTGGTAAAAGCATAAAACATCGGAAAAACAAGTACGTACCAAGGAACTAAAAACTGCTCTATCAAAAAAATATTAGAAGAATAACCAATGTCTATCAACCATCTTTGAAGATTATTTAGGGAAATAAAAAGAACCGTTAAATTCAAAAAGATAATGACCTTATCAAATTTTTTCTTAATGCAAAGAGTCACCAAATTAAATCCAAAACCTTGAATGACTCCAGCGATAAGTAAAAAATTAATAATTGAAACAAGGTTCATAGCAAAAATTAATTCAAGTCACTCGTAATATTATAAGAAGAGTCCTTAAGGCTGGTTAGTTAAAATGAAACGCGCTGATTACGAATCTAATATAGGAAATATGTATGAATTCGGGTAACATAATTGGAGAATTTGCAGGCACTTTAGTTGCAAATAGAGAAATTAAAGGGAAAAAATTGCGTAGGGATGAATTGAAATTAATTTAAGCATGGTAAAATTGTCCTGCTGATCTCTCAATATTCCCTTTAATTTTTAGTTGTCTACGAGCTTGTTGTCTATGATTTTTATTAATAACTACATAATACATGTAATTATCTAATATAATCTGCCACAGTGGAAACTTTTCTGTTGATTTTGGTTTCATAATTTATAGTTTTAAATGGCTCTTATCAAAAATACTTGCATTTTTTGATAATTATGTAATGAAATCAGCCAATTATATTAATAATTTTTATTATTTTTCACAAAAACAACTATAACCTGTTTTTAATTTGGCAAAAAATGCAAGAGCGATTTATTTCCTATTTAAAAAGTAAAGTACCAGATAACACCTCATTTGTGGATGATATTGCGTCCGTCTTAGATATTGGGTACGATGCAGCATATAGACGAATTAATTTAAAAACTAGCCTATCCCTAGAAGAAAGCGTAAAACTTGCTAGACATTATAAAATATCTTTAAATAATCTGTTTGAAGTAGGTAACTCTAATAGCATCCTTACAGAAATATCTCAAAAGCCACACAACGAACAAGCCTTGGAGTTATGGTTTAAACAATCACTTCAAAATGCTTTACCATTGACCAAAGTAAAAGACGCAGTAATCATATGGTCAGGCAAGGATCTTTCCTTATTTAGATCATTAACAGATTCCTATTTGACCCGCTATAAGATGTATGTATGGTTAAAAGATCTTAATGTCGAAATGGCAAAAAATAAAATTAGTTTTGATGATTGGATGGAAACCATACCTAGTTCACTTATACAGAGCGCTGTTGATTTAGGTAACATTTATAAATATATCAATATCACTGAACTCTGGAGTGATAATTCAATTAATGGGACTCTACAACAAGTACTATATTATTTTGAAGCAGGTCTTGTATCAAAAGATATTGCATTAAGAATTTGTGATGATATCGATGAAGTTATCAATAATATTGAAACAGAGACTATACAGCAAAGTATAAACGACCAGGAAAATGAAAAATTCTTTCATCTATATAAGCATGATTTACATAATCTTACCAATGCTGTCATGATTATCACACCTTTACAAAAAATATTCTTTTACCCTTTTACGGTATTAAGCTATTTTAAGGTTGAACATGAAGATACATGCAATATGATGTACGAGTTTTTACAAAAACAGATGTCCAACTCAAAACTTTTGGCCACTTCGGGAGAGCGTGATCGAATTATTTTCTTTAAAACTATTCATCAAAAAATTTCAATTACAAAAGAACGTATAAATATGGAAGAAAAAATGACCTTTTTATAAAACTTATAAATATCTGAATTAATTTAAAGTTAAACACCGTTAAAAATTTGCTTTTCTCAATTTTTTGATTAAATTATAGGTTATGGTTTATACAGACAAAGAGAAATATTCAGACATTTTAAGTAACTCATTGACTTACTTAGAAAACATTGGTTTTGAAAACATCAAGGCAGATGCAGAAGGTTATGAAACGCCAAAATCGTATCATAAGAGAGGCAGTGACATCAACATCACACCCGACATTGTTGCCGAAAAAGAAGGCAGAAAACACTATTTTGAGTTGAGTTTAAAATCGGAAAAGCCAAAACTTCTGAAATCAAAATGGCTCTTTCTTAACACTTTAAGCAATATGAAATCTCATCGTTTTAAAATTATTACTACAAAAGGGCATTATAAGTTTACCAATGAAATGCTAGATGATATCAATCTTACAGATAAAACTTTTATAAAAATTTAAATTAATTTGATTTTGTTGTAACATTTTAATCAGTTCTTACGTATAACTATTTAGCAATGTAACATTCACATTTAAAATTACAGAAAGACATTAGATGAGACAACTCAAAATTACGAAGCAGGTTACCAATAGGGAAACGGCTTCGCTAGACAAGTATCTTCAAGAAATTGGAAAAGTTGACCTTATTACTGCAGATGAAGAAGTAGAATTGGCACAGCGAATAAAAGCTGGTGACCAACGTGCTTTGGAAAAACTAACTAAAGCGAATTTACGTTTTGTGGTATCGGTTGCTAAACAATATCAAAATCAGGGACTAACTTTACCAGATTTGATCAATGAAGGTAATCTTGGGCTTATTAAAGCGGCGCAACGTTTTGATGAAACGCGTGGTTTTAAATTCATTTCGTACGCTGTGTGGTGGATTCGTCAATCCATTCTTCAAGCATTAGCGGAGCAGTCACGTATTGTTCGTTTACCATTGAACAAAATTGGCTCTATTAACAAAATCAACAAAACGTTTGCCTTTTTAGAGCAGAGTCATGAGCGTCCACCAAGTGCAGAAGAAATTGCCAAAGAGTTGGACATGACCATCAATGACGTTAAGGAATCAATGAAGAATTCCGGACGCCATGTATCCATGGATGCACCATTGGTAGAAGGAGAAGATTCAAACTTATACGATGTATTACGATCAGGTGAATCGCCTAATCCAGATAAAGATTTGTTGCACGAATCATTGAGAACAGAGATCGAAAGAGCTCTGGAAACGTTGACACCCCGTGAAGCAGACGTCATCCGTTTATATTTCGGCCTTGGCGATCAACATCCAATGACTTTAGAAGAAATAGGTGAAACATTCGACCTAACACGTGAGCGTGTAAGACAAATTAAAGAAAAAGCAATTCGTAGGTTAAAACACACCTCACGGAGCAAAATATTAAAAACATATTTAGGTTAGTGATTTCAAATAATTACGACTAAATTAAAGTAACAAACAGTTTATGTCCACTCAAGTGGACATCTCATAACTGTTCGTTTTTTGATTGATGAAAGAACCCTCGGCTGATTACCGAGGGTTCGCTTTTTATTAGGCCTATCTCTTAATCCCCAACCTTCGGGACTTCACAAAGAGAAATGATTTTCTATAAATATGATGATTTCGCCACAACTAAAAACTGTGATACAAGACTGCTGACTTATTTTATCTATCTTTGCAAAAACAAATAAAAAGAATACAAAATGTCCTCAAAACTTTTAGCTCCTTCAGTCCTTGCCGCCGATTTTGCCAATCTTCAACGTGATATCGAAATGGTCAATCAAAGCGATGCAGACTGGTTTCATATCGATATTATGGATGGCGTTTTTGTGCCAAATATTTCTTTTGGAATGCCAGTATTGAAAGCGATTACAAAACACACAAAAAAATATGTTGATGTCCATTTGATGATTGTTGAACCGGACAGATATATAAAAACCTTTGCTGAATTAGGAACCAATAACCTAACAGTTCATTACGAAGCCTGCACTCATTTACATAGAACGTTACAGGCTATTAAAGCTGAAGGCATGCAAACTGGCGTTGCCTTAAATCCACATACTAATATCAACCTTTTAGAAGACACAATAAATGACATTGATTTGGTGTGTCTTATGAGTGTTAATCCTGGCTTTGGAGGTCAGAGTTTTATTGAAAATACTTACAGTAAAATCAGTCAGCTTAAAGAACTAATCGAGAGAAGAGACGCATCAACAAAAATTGAAATTGATGGGGGTGTTACAAATAAGAATGCGAAGCAATTAATTGCAGCAGGAGCTGATGTCTTGGTAGCCGGCAGTTATGTTTTTAGCAGTGAAAATCCTTTAGATACTATTAAGAACTTAAAAAACCTGATCAACTAACTTTCGAACAGGTTTTTCTAATTTTGTTTATTTATCTATAGTCTCCTATTATAAGTTCTGCGACCACTTAAAATATAGGTTTATAAAAATTTTCCAGCGTTTCGGAATGTACAAACCTATATTTTTTTATTCCTTGAAAAGTTTTTAAACCATAACCTTTTTAGGCTAACTTTAAATTTTTATACCTACATTTTAAACCCGTTAAGGATGGAGTCTTTATTCTTTGTTCTAGCAGCACAGCGGTATTTATTCTTTGTCAGATAGCATGATTTATTTATGTGCCTTTTGTTTGCTATGCATTAGAGCCATAGCCATAACTATATCCATAATTATAGGTATACCCATACGCTTTACTTCCACCAACACCATTTATAACATAAGCCATATTCTTTAATCTCCCTGTTTCGCTCAAGTTTTTGGAGAAATCAAGCAGATTCTTTTCTGTGAATCCAGCACGAACCAAATAAAGAGTGACATCTGCATGTTCAGAAATCAACATGGTATCTGTGACTAAAATCGCTGGGGCAGTGTCAACAATGATATAATCGTATGCTTCTTTAGCCTCCTCTAACAAGGCCTTAAAACGACCATTTGATAATAATTGGGTTGGATTTGGTGGAATACTTCCAGACAACAATGTATCGTGTTTTGGATAGTGCTCAAAACCTTTAACCAAGGCATTTTTCCAATTAAAACTTTCATCACTTAAAAAATTTGAAAGTCCTTCATCATCTTTTTCATGATCTATATAATTATGTATTTGCGGATTTCTCAAATCGGCACCAATCAACAATACTTTTTTATTGATACTGGCCAAAGCCAATGAGAGATTGATCGCAACATAGGTCTTTCCTTCTCCTTTTATCGAAGAGGTACAGTATATGACTTTTCCCTTGCTTTGCACTTTTGAAGATAAAACAAAATTAACATTTGAACTCAAAATCCGAAACGCCTCGGCTTGAATAGTTCTATCCGTTGGATTGAGAAATAGCAAATCTTTCTCTTTGATTTTTGGTAATTCTGACAATACTGGTATGTTTGGGACTTTTAATTCGATATCGCTTTTGTTTTTTACTTTGGTATCAAGTAAAATAATGATGTATAAAATTCCAAAAGGGACTATCAACCCGCCTAAAAATGACATGATATAGACGTTTCTTGGATCTGTAGATACCGGCACCGTACTAGACATAGCATATTCGACTACTTTTATGGAAGGTTCGGTAATCGCCAAATTGATAGCAGCTTCTTCCCTTTTTTGCAACAAGAACAAATAGAGGCTTTCTTTAATATTTTGTTGCCTTTCAATAGACCTCATTATCTTTTCCTTGCCTGGTAAGCGGGATACTTGTGCAGAAAACATTCGATTTCGAGCTTCAAACTGTTTTTTAGAAGCCAGGAGTTGCGCTTTATATGACTTTAAGGATGAATTTATATTGGCTTGAACATCTTTGATTTTTTCATTGAGCACTTTTACTTGTGGATTGTTAGTTCCACCACTAATCGCCAAATTATCACGTTCAAATATCAGTCGATTGTACTGGTCAACTAGTCCATTGACATTGGGACTTTCCAAACCGATATTTGCTGGCAACAAATCGCTTGTCGAATCATCAAAGGACAAGGACTCCTTTAACATATCAGATAACAGTAATTGGCTTTCAACATTAAATATCAAGTTTTCAGATTCGTTTCGCTGTTCAATACCCAAGGTCGCATCGGCCTCAATAGTGATCAAATTGTTCGACTGCTTAAAATCCTTTTTTTCTACTTCAATAGAATCCAATTCCTTGGCAAGCGATGCAAATCGTTCATCGATGAAGTTAATAGTTCTTTTTGATACTTCTTGGCGATCTTTTATGCCATCCTCATTAAAAACTTTTAACAATTCGTTTAAGACGCGCTCGGATTTTTGTTTGCTTTCACTTTTATATTCAATTTGTAACAGGTCACTACTCTTACCTAACGTTGATACGCTTATACCCCATTTTAATTTCCCTGTTGCATTTTCAATAGGAATCAATTTTAAGATAAACGTTTTTCCTTTACTCTCGTCTAAAGCACTTTTAGCCGCGACTTTTAATTCGAAAGGCAGGTCGTGAACCACGAGATAAGAGTTAAAATTGGGGATAATAATAGGAATGTTTGAATTACCTTTAAAAACTTCAAAAGCGGCATCCTTCACCTCAATTGTATAAGACTGTGTATAGGGGATATTTTCATTATCTATGGTTTTTACAATTGTAAAAGGGAATCCATTAATTTCAGAAGTCAGCACATTACCCTTCTCGTAATATTCCATCGTCAAATCCAGATTTTTAACTACTTTCTCTATAACTCTATAGGATTTTAAAACCTCTATTTCATTTTCTAGATTGATACTAGAGCGACTAAAAATAAAGGATGCCGTAGGAAGTTCTAAACCCTTTGATTTATTGAGTATCTGTATTTTAGCAGTCGACTTATATACCCTTGGAGTGTACCTTATATAGAGATGACCAGCCAGCAGAAACAATGCAATGGTCAAAGCAAACCATACCCAGTAACGCAAATATTTGGCAACCTCTCTCTTTAGGACTTCACCTTGATCTACTTTTTTGGCTAGACTATAGTGTTCTTCCTTCATTATTATCTCGAAATTAATAGTGCAGTGGTTAATATGATGGTAACTACAGATAATGCCGTTCCAAAATTACCAATATACCCTGCGCTTTTTACTTTTGGTCCATTCGGATTTACGATGATGGTGTCGTTAGGTTTAATTATAAAGAATGGGCTTGTAAATATATCTGCCGATGTTATATCAAGATGGGCTATCTGACGAACGCCATCTACTTCACGAATAAAAAGAATGTCTTTCCGTTTACCATTGATCGTTAAATCTCCAGCTAATCCCAAAGCTTGCAACAAAGTAATGTTCTGTTCTGTAAAATTATACACACCAGGTGAATTGACCTCTCCCAACACAGTGACCTTAGAATTTAGGATCCTTACTTCCACCGTTGGATCCTTTAGGTGGCCTCCCTCTTCCAACAACATTTTAATGGTCTCCTCCAATTGCTCTGGGGTTTTATTTATCGTAGATATATCTCCTATTTGGGGGAAATTAACAGTTTGCTTTTCTGTAACTAAATAACCTTGCAATTGTACCATATTGGCCCCACCACTAGATTCGCCTCCAGTCAAAGAAGATTTATTATAAGGAATGATAGCTTCTTGACTTAAAGCTCCAACCGTAATTTTTAGAATATCATTCGGCTGTATCGTTGGACTTGAATAATCAATGTTTGTGTTGTTATAGTTATCTGAATCCTGAAGATAGAGAATTTCTTTTTTAGTAGCACATGATTGCAAAAAAAGAAGTAAGACAATCGTGGATAAAATAGGTTTCATTTAGACACTTTATAATTTATGCAAATATAGGCTCAATTAAACAATTTGTAAAGGTAAGTTGGTTTTTTACACTAAACATAATATTAATGTAAATGTTTGGTCATCTTATTTCTTGTTGCTTGTCGTTTAATCCAATTCCATATAAAAAATATCGAATATAACAGTGACCCAACAATAAGCATGAGAATAAATTGAAGGTGAATTTCTAAATCACCGATAAAATATACAAATATAGCTAGAACGACATTTATGACAACAATGATAAACGTTGTTCTGATATGAGAAAATCCCAATTGCAAAAACCGATGATGTAAATGACTGTTGTCCGCCTCAAAAGGACTTTTTTTATGAATTAATAATCGAATAACAAATATCCGCAAAGTGTCCAGAAGTGGAAAGAAAACAATAGCCAAAGCGAGAATAGGACCAGAATTATGGTATTGAGAATACGTATGGGTTTGTGTATAACCAATAAAACGAACAATAAAAAATGCTATTAAAAACCCAATAATCATGGAGCCGGTGTCTCCCATGAATATTTTATTTTTCTTTGAAAAATTCAAACGCAAAAAAGGTAATAAAGCCCCTATTATTCCAACAGCTATCGTAGCCATACTGACATCTTCAGTTTTTATAAAGACAAAAGCGAATGCTGCACTTGCAAACAGGGCCAATGACCCTGCCAAACCATCGATGCCATCAATAAGATTGTAAGCATTGATAATAAGTACATACACAAACAACGTAAAACTTACAGATATCCAGTAAGGTAATATCGTAATCCCCAATAAACCAGAAAAACCAAGTATTCTTGTATCTGTAAATACTATTAACAGTCCAGCAGCCAATAATTGACCAATCATTTTCTTTTTTGGAGATAATATCAATAAATCATCCTTTAGCCCAAGGAAAAACAGAATCGTCAACCCTCCTAAAAGAAGCAACAAAATCTTGGTATCGAGCAAAGCACCTGTAGTAGTAATAACCAAAACCAAACTTAAATAAATACTAATGCCTCCAAGTGTTGGTGTTCTTATCGAATGCGTACTTCGATCAGTAGGTTCATCCATTAAATGCTTGGCTTCGGCAACACTAAAAATGGCAGGAAAGGCACTGTAGGACATGTAAAATGCAATGACAAAGACGATGGTCAACCAAAGTTCCAAATAATCAAGCGGGTTAAAATGCTCTAATAAATCCTGTATCATTTTATAAAATTAATCGTCATATAAAAATTGGTCGATCTATATGCTGCGAATATAAGTTGAACCAATTCCATTTCCCAATAAAAATGCTTTAATTTGAAATATTTTTCGACCAAATAAATTAGTTAGCTTTTTTAAAAATTCACCATTCACCATTCACCATTCACCATTCACCATTCACCATTCACCATTCACCATTCACCATTCACCATTCACCATTCACCATTCACCATTCACCATTCGTCATTTCGACAGCCACTGTGGGATTTTGGATAGATTCTTTAGTCCAATTGCTAAAAAAGGCAATCTAATATGATTGGTTTTTGCAGCTCTATAATCCTCTCTTGTTTTTAATATCAGATTTTTCAAACTTCGATTACTGGCACCTCCA
>JAGXIE010000015.1 GCA_024635765.1 Flavobacteriaceae bacterium
GCCAAACGTCGCGACATGCGAAAAACCTTGACCTTCACCATCGATCCAAAGGATGCGAAGGATTTTGATGATGCATTATCGTTCGAAGTATTGGACAACGGTTTATACGAAATAGGAATTCACATTGCAGATGTTTCCCATTATTTACAAGAAGGAACCATACTCGATGATGAAGCTTACGAACGAGCAACTTCAGTGTATTTGGTAGACAGAGTCGTGCCGATGCTTCCAGAAGTATTGTCCAATAATGCATGCTCCCTCCGCCCACACGAAGAGAAATATACCTTTTCAGCTGTGTTTCAAATAAATGACAAAGCAGAAGTTAAAAATCAATGGTTTGGAAGAACTGTTACCTATAGTGATGCACGTTTTGCCTATGAAGAAGCGCAAGCAATCATTGAAACTAGAGCCAATCAAATTCCGGAAGATGTATCATTAACAGGAAAACCATATTTAGCCGATCAAAATGTTGCTGATGCTATTTTGAAGATGGATGATTTAGCAAAAATTATGCGTCGTAAACGTATGAAAGATGGGGCTATCTCTTTTGACAAGGTAGAAGTAAAATTTGATTTGGATGAAGAAGCAAATCCAGTAGGCGTATTCTTTAAGACAAGTAAAGATGCTAATAAATTGATAGAGGAATTCATGCTTTTGGCAAATAAAAAAGTGGCAGAATTCGTAGGAAAAAAATCGCCTAAAAAGACCTTTGTCTATAGAGTGCATGACGAACCTGACGAAAGTAAACTAGCTGCACTTCAAGGTATAGTATCTAAATTCGGTTATAAATTAAACTTCAAAGACAGAAACAGTGTTTCTAAATCGTTGAACGGATTACTCCGAGATGTACAAGGTAAAAAAGAGCAGAATCTCGTTGACACACTTACCATTAGAAGTATGAGTAAGGCTGAATATACCACTCATAATATTGGTCATTATGGTTTGGCTTTTGATTATTATAGTCACTTTACTTCACCAATTCGTAGATATCCAGATGTGATGGCTCATCGTTTATTGCAACAATATCTAGATGGTGGAAAATCTGCGAATGAAGATATCTACGAAGAAAAATGCAACCACTCCAGTAATATGGAAAATCTGGCCACAAAAGCTGAACGGGATTCCATTAAATACATGCAAATCCGTTTTATGGAAGATCATAAAGATGAAGAATTTGTGGGTGTGATTTCAGGTGTAACCGATTGGGGAATTTATGTGGAGATTATCTCTAATAAATGTGAAGGTATGGTCAGTGTTAGAGACATGAATGATGATCATTATCAGTTTGATGAATCTCAATATGCAATGGTAGGTAAAAAAACAGGAACGACTTATCAATTAGGAGATGAAGTTGTTGTGAAAGTGAAAAACACTGATTTAGTTAAAAAACATCTGGATTTTAATTTGATAGGGAAACATAAAAAGTAAGGGCTGCAGTTGATATGAAGATTTGGACACCAAAAGATGTTATTGAAAATACCGCTTTTGGTTGCCATACAAAGCCTATGGATCAGCTAACTTACCGCGCTAACATCCTTTGGACTTTGTGTAGCTATTAAGTTAAGAAACATAAGGTAGTTTGCAATTAATGCGATAAAAAATTTATGTAGCTTTGTAGGAAACACAAGTTTCATGTTTGATGACATTTTATCAGCTATTCCGTTTGGTATTATATTAGCATTCACTATAGGTCCGGTATTTTTTGTGCTTCTAGAAACTGGTGCAACCAAAGGATTTAAAAGTGCCTTAATATTTGATTTAGGTGTGATGTTGGCCGATATTTTCTTTATTGCAGTTGCATTTTTTAGTACCAATAGACTTCTTGCAAAAATAAAAGACGATCCAAATTTTTTAATATTTGGCGGCGTACTTTTGGTTGTATATGGCTTTATTACATTCACAAAGACTTCCAAATCTTTTCGCTCTATAGTAAGGGAATATCACAAAATCGAAATACAAAAAAACTACCATAAACTTTTTCTCAAAGGCTTTTTACTGAATTTTATTAATATTGGTGTGTTAGTTGGTTGGCTGGGTTTTATAGTGATAGGTAACTCTTTAACAGAAACCAGAGACGGTCTACTTGTTTTTCTTGCGACTATTTTAATAACTTATTTTATTGTTGATTTGTTCAAAATCGTGATTGCAAAAAAACTTAAAAACAAACTTACACCGCGACGTATTTACAAGACAAAGAAGATAATTGCCATGGTCATTTTGGGTTTTGGTATTTTATTGTTGGCACAGGCTTTTTTCCCAAAGGAAAAAGAATTATTAAAAGATCGTATTGAGAGGATTAATCAGATCGATTAACCCCTCTTTGTGCTTTATGCGGTTAATTTATATCTAATAAACCAGCAAGAGATGAAAAAGGCTTTTTCGATTATCAAGCGTCCCGATAGCTATTGGGAGAACTGCTGTAGCGGCTTTTACATGACCTTCATTAATTATTTCTAAAATTTCCATAAAAAAACCCTCAACATTTGTTGAGGGTCCGTTTTTGAGGTGTCGAGCGGATTCGAACCGCTGTAGCAGCTTTTGCAGAGCTGAGCCTAGCCACTCGGCCACGACACCATTTTATTTTTTAAAAAGTAATCTTTCCCCAAAGTCAGAGAAGACGATGGCAAATGTATAAAATTTTCAGTATTTATAAGTGTTTTTTTCGCCTTTCGGTCATTTTAATCGTTACTTTTTCTACATCGCCTCCTATGGGCGGATTTAATTTACTAATGCAAACAGTTGCTTTTTTAACCATTTTGTCTTCATTAAAAATACGGCTTAATATGCGTTTTGCAACTGTTTCAAGCAAATGTTTCGGTTTGAACATTTCTTCTCTAACGACTCTATTCAAAAACACATAATCTACAGTATCAATCAATTGATCTGATTCAGCAGAAGGTTGCAGATTAGCCTTTACTTCTAAATCTACTCGATAATCACTTCCTATTTTAGTTTCTTCGCTTAAACAACCATGATGAGCGAAAACTCGAATATTCTCTACTTTAATTATTCCCATTAGTTAGTAAAAAAGTCAAACACATTACTTAATCCACTCGTTTTTGTTTTGTAGAATTCCGTATACGTGCAGCGTTCGCAAGTAACAGAGGTGAATTTTTGATTTTGAACATCAAATATTTTAGATAAAGTTCCTCCTGTCGCTCTCATTTGGCCAAGCTTATACGTCCGATTTTGACATTTTGGACAGATATAATTTAGTGGTTTCATTTCGTATAAAATTTTTATAAAAATACACATTCTCATCTAAAAATGTAGGGCTCGCTAGGTATATTTCCTTAATTTTGCTCATTGTTTAAATAGTAAATTACAATTCAATCAGTATATGTCTGAAGAATCAAAATCACTCAATTTTATTGAGCATATTATCGAAGAAGACTTGGCAAGTGGAATGTCAAAAGACGACTTGCGGTTCCGTTTTCCACCTGAGCCCAACGGATATTTGCATATTGGTCACACCAAAGCGATCGGTATCAGTTTTGGTTTGGGCGAAAAATACAATGCACCAGTTAATCTACGTTTTGACGACACTAATCCAGCAAAAGAAGAACAAGAATATGTAGATGCCATCAAAGAAGACATTTCTTGGTTGGGATACCAATGGGCTAATGAATTATATTCTTCAGATTATTTTCAACAGCTATACGATTGGGCAATCCATTTTATAAAAGAGGGAAAGGCTTATGTCGATTCACAATCATCTGAAGCGATGGCAGAACAAAAAGGGACGCCAACCCAACCTGGCGTTGATGGTCCTTATCGCAATAGAAGTGTTAAAGAGAATCTAGAGCTTTTTGAAAAGATGAAAAATGGTGAATTTGATGAAGGCTCACACGTGCTACGTGCTAAAATTGATATGCAGCACACGAATATGTTGATGCGCGATCCTATCATGTATCGCATTTTGAAAAAACATCATCATAGAACCGGAAACGATTGGCGCATTTATCCTATGTACGATTGGACTCATGGTGAAAGCGATTACATTGAAAGTATTTCTCATAGTTTGTGTTCGCTCGAATTTAAGCCCCATAGAGAGCTTTATGATTGGTTTTTGGACCAAGTGGTCGATGAAAACAAATTGCGTCCAAAACAACGTGAATTTGCACGTTTAAATTTAAGTTATACTATTATGAGTAAACGCAAGTTGCTCAAACTGGTAGAAGAAAAGATAGTTTCTGGTTGGGATGATCCAAGAATGCCAACGATTTCGGGAATACGTCGTCGTGGTTACACTCCAAACGCCATTCGGAAATTTGTTGAGACAGTTGGTGTGGCTAAGCGTGATAATGTGATTGATGTTGCCTTGTTGGAATTCTGTATTCGTGAAGATTTAAATAAAACCGCCCCGAGAGTTATGGCTGTTTTAGACCCAGTGAAGTTGGTAGTCACCAATTATCCAGAAGGAAAAGAAGAATGGCTGGAAGCTGAAAACAATCAGGAAGATGAAAGTGCCGGTTTTAGGAAAGTGCCCTTTTCTCGAGAATTATATATCGAACGTGAAGATTTTAAGGAGCAAGCCGGAAGCAAATTTTATAGATTACAGCTTGGAGGCGAAGTGCGATTAAAGAACGCTTACATCGTTAAAGGTGAAAGTGTCGTTAAAGATCCGGAAGGAAACATTACGGCAATTCATTGTACCTATTCGGAAGACACCTCTAAAAAGGTTAAGGGAACACTTCACTGGGTGTCAATAAAGAATGCTATCAAGGCCGAAGTAAGAGAGTATGACAGACTGTTTATGGACGAAGCACCAGATTCATATCCAGATAAGGATTTTATGGAATTTTTAAATCCAGAATCCTTAAAAATCGTCACGGCATATGTTGAGCCAAGTTTAAAGGAGGCTAAATTAGGGGAGCGTTTTCAATTTCAAAGAATTGGCTATTTTAATGTTGATAAAGATTCCACTTCAGAAAAATTGGTTTTTAATAAAACCGTAGGCCTCAGGGACTCTTGGGAAAAACAGAAACCTCAATCGAATGAGCAAGAGAAACAACGGAAAAAACAAAACAATCAACCACAACGGAAGGCTATTGATGTCATTCAGCAACTTGGAAAAAAATATACCAATCTACCGGAAGAAAAGCAGTTAAGAACTAAAGCTGAAATTCAGGAATTGGCAAAAAAAGTATCCTATGACGAATTGGAACCTTGGTTCAATACAGCAGCCAAAAAAGTCGGGACACGAATTGCGACTCTCATAACGCTGCGGGTTTTATTAGAAAAAGGTCTAAAACGCACTTCTGAAATGGATGAATTTATCGATTCGGCTAAAGAAGATTCTAGTGAATTATTAGCCAAAGAGGCTAAATTGATATAAAAAGACTTAAAATCTAGTAATACTAAAAACCTTGAAAACACATATTTCAAGGTTTTTATGTACATTTAGTCAACTAACTAATACAGATAAATTATGGAAATGAACTATCTGGCCATTACTGTGGCCGCATTCTCAACACTTGTTGTTGGCTTCGTATGGTACCATCCTAAAGTTTTTGGAACAGTGTGGATGCGTGAAGCGGGTCTTACAGAAGAACAATTAAAAAAAGGAAACATGATTAAAATCTTCGGATTGACGCTGATTCTTTCTTTTATGATCGCTATAGTTGTAATATTGCTCTCTGTACATCAAATGGGAGCGATGAGTCTAGTGGGAGGAGATCCATCACAAGCGCTCCCTTCTTACAGGGTTTTTATGGATGATTATGGTATGGCATTTAGAACCTATAAGCATGGCGCATTTCACGGATTTTTGGCAGGACTGTTTTTTGCTTTGCCTTTGGTTGCCATCAATGGACTTTTTGAGCACAGAAGCGCTAAATATATCTTTGTGAATTCGGGATATTGGATCGTAACGCTTACAATTATGGGGACCATTATTTGTGGATGGGTTTAAATTATTTAATTACTTTTATGGGAAAGACTGAATGTAATGATTCGGTCTTTCCTTTTTTGATTTGATATACTTTTTTGGTACACTATACTATTTATAAGACGGTTACAGAACTTCCAAGTGATTGGGACGGTTTGGTTACACATGATGTTTTTCTGCAAAAACAGTATTTTAAAGCTTTGGAAAATGCTTCACCGGATAATATTTCCTGGTTTTATTTGGGAATTTTTAAAGATGAAAAATTAGTCGGTGGCGCGGTCATTCAGCGCATAGAGCTATATCTGGAAGATGTTTTTAGAAACCTTAACGATTCTTGTTACCGACAAAAACTCAAACATGTTGTGTCAAAATTATTAAGAGGAAACATGCTTGTCGTTGGTAATTTGATGCATACAGGTCAACACAGTATGTATCACGAGCCTGATGCTATTTCACAATCACAATTTATAGATACTGTCTATAGCGCATTGAAGTATCTTAAAACACACATTAAAGAGAAATACAACAAACGCATCCGTGTTATCATTTTCAAAGACTACTTTACGGAGGATACAATTCATGAAGAACACCAATTTTTTAATTCAAATAAGCTTCATAAAATAATTGTTCAACCGAATATGATTTTAAAAGTTCGACCTTATTGGAGCAATTTGGATAACTATCTTTCAGATATAAATACAAAGTATAGACAACGTTACAAAGTAGCAAGAAAGAAGGCTGGACGCATAAAAAAAAGGGAATTGAGCTTACAGGTTATCGAAGCGCAAACCAATCGTCTTTATGAGCTTTATAAAACGGTATCTGTTAATGCAAAAATCAATACTTTCATATTACCGAAAACACATTTTTTTGAACTGAAGCGTCATTTAAAAGCCAATTTTAAAGTGTTCGGATATTTTCTGGATGACGTATTGATAGGTTTTTATACCTTGATTCTAAATGATAATGTTCTTGAGACTTATTTTTTAGGATATGACGAAACGCATCAATACCAAAATCAATTATATCTAAATATGCTATACGACATGCTAGAATTTGCAATTGAAAACAAATTTACCTCAATCGTATATGCGCGCACAGCGATGGAAATAAAGAGTTCTATTGGCGCCAAGCCAAAAAAAATGACTGTGTATTTAAAACACACCAATCCATTAATGAACAGGTCTCTAAACCGTATTTTTAAATTGATGAATTCATCGCAGGATTGGGAGGAGCGGTATCCTTTCAAATCGCAAAACAGATGATTAAAATTGGGTTAATTATTTTGTGAAGCGCATTAATTTCAGTACCTTTTTTCTTTTAAAACAAAACGCGATGGAACTACCACACAAAATATTAACAGAAATCTCTAAAATATCAAGGGAAATAGAGGAAAAGTATCCAGAATTGCAAAAATACTTAGTAGAAATACCTCAAACCTTATCAAACGAAAAAAACAAGACAGGAACAATGGATGAAAAAGCTCTGAAGGATTATCTCGAAAGCCTAAAATCGATTGTTAAAGAGTATAAAGAGGAGCATTAAATCCAGACGCTATGATTTGAAAAGCCTCCTAAACCAAAGCTCGTTGGATATTTTGCTTATAGTTAAATTTAGCGGCTGCCCTCTTTTTTATTAGTGTTATTTCGGTGTTTTTGTTCAGTTATGATAATTTAGGATTTCTAAAGTTCAGAGCTAAAGAATATAATTATTTATCTTTATTCGTTCCACCAAGGCGTTTTTTGTTTTTAGCCTCTTTCATCGCTTCACCTATTTGATTGCTCGCAGTAAAACTGGCGACCATATTGTTTAACATATCGCTTCCTGCTTGAGGTGAATTAGGTAATAAAATAAGATTACTATTAACATGCTCACCAATAGACTGTAATGTATCGTAATGCTGCGTCACAACAATCAAGGCCGAGGCTTCCTGTGAGTTGATTCCAACTCTATTTAACACATCAACCGATTCTTCAAGTCCACGAGCGATTTCACGTCTCTGATCGGCAATCCCTTGCCCTTGTAGACGCTTACTTTCAGCTTCAGCCTTTGCACGCTCTACGATTAAAATACGAGCGGCATCACCTTCAAATTGAGCTGCGATTTTTTCACGCTCGGAAGCATTAATTCGGTTCATGGCCGCTTTTACTTGAGCATCAGGATCGATATCTGTAACGAGTGTTTTAATGATATCATAACCGTAATCAGACATCGCATCATTCAATTCGGTTTTTACTGCGATGGCGATATCATCTTTCTTCACAAAAACGTCATCCAATTTCATTTTTGGCACTTCTGCACGAACAACATCAAAGACATAGGATGTTATTTGGTCATGGGCATAATCCAGCTTGTAAAAGGCATCATACACCTTTTGGCTGATGACCATAAACTGAACGGATATTTTCAACCGAACGAACACGTCATCCAGGGTTTTGGTTTCGACAATCACATCCAACTGTTGGATTTTTAAGCTCATTCTTCCTGCTACACGGTCGATAAGCGGGATTTTCATCTGTAGGCCAGAATGTCGGATGCTTAAAAATTTTCCGAAGCGCTCAATAATAGCTGCGGACTGTTGTTTTACGGTAAAAAAGGATGAAAATAATATCACCAATGCTAAAAAGACAAATGGAAACCAAATAAAATTCATTATAGATTTTTTAGGGTTAGAAAATATAGATTACGAATTTAAGTTATATTTGTTACAATTACGAATAAATATGCAAACCAAAAAACTCATCTTATTAGTGGCATTAAGTATCGCTTTTGTTACTACTTCTTTTTCGCAACGTAGAGGAATTGTCAACATCTCCAATGGAATAGGAATTGGTGGCGGTCTAACACAATTTGATATTGAAACAGATAATTTTGAAACTAAAAAAGGCAGTGGTTGGATAGGTGGATTGGCGGCAACACTAGACTTGCCGCACAGATGGTATACTGTAAGCTACGGAATGCAAGTTTCTGAAAGCAATATTGAAATTATGGGCAGAAGTTTGCCGGTGTCAGTTACAGAACCAATTGAATATAAATTGATGATGGTTCAGGCCCAGTTTTTGTTTCATGCAAAACTGGCTAAAGATTATTTAATGATTGACGGCGGACCAATGATTCAGTACAATAGCGAATTGGAGCTGAAAGATGAGACACAAGAAAACTATCTAATTAACGGTTATACAAATTTAACGGCGAAAGACATTAGTGACATTTCAAAATTCAATATCAACGCGTCCATTGGAGCCACTGTAGGATTTAGTCATTTTAAGTTAAGAGCACAATACATATATGGGTTGACAAATATGCTCAATAAACTGAACAATCAAAACCTGGATACGACACCTTCAGGTTCATCTTTTAAGGGCAATCAGTCCATGTTGGCTTTTATGGCGTTTATCTATTTCTAAATTCCGGCGAAGACAGGAATCTCATGATTGTATTCTAGATTTAAATTTAAATGGTTTGTATCAAATTCTCAATCCTCTGAACTGTTTCCGCTTTCCCAATCAGAAAGATAATCTCAAAAACATCCGGCCCTTGCATGGCACCAACCAATGCCAAACGCAAAGGCTGCATCACTTTTCCGAAGCCAACTTCTTTATTGCCAATCCACGCTTTCACATCGGTTTGAATGTTTTCAACTGTAAAATCAGAAATGTGGCTGATAACTTGTGCCAATTCACTCATTAATTCACGAGAAGCACTATTCATTATTTTCGAGAAGGTTTTTTCATCGTAATTTTTAGGAGCCTCAAAAAAGAAAGAACTCAAGTCCCAAAAATCAGATATAAATGTGGCGCGTTCTTTTATTATACCAACAACCAATGCAATATAGTTTAGATCAATATCATTAAGCTGTGGTTGATATGTTTTGTAGCCTTCAGCAAGCTCATCATCATTTTGAAATTGCATATACTGATGATTGAACCATTTGATTTTATCAGGATCAAAACGTGCGCCGGATTTATGCACTTTTTCTAACTCAAAAGCTTGAATCAGATCATGTAAAGAAAAAATTTCTTGTTCAGTTCCGGGATTCCAGCCCAAAAATGCTAAAAAGTTGACCATTGCTTCTGGGAAATAACCGTCTTCTTTATAGCCTCTCGAAATATCCCCAGTTTGAGGGTCTTTCCATTCTAAAGGGAACACGGGAAAGCCTAATTTATCACCATCTCGTTTGCTTAATTTGCCTTTTCCGGTTGGTTTTAAAATGAGAGGTAGGTGCGCAAATTGTGGTTTGTCCCAGCCAAAAGCCTCATATAGTTGATAATGTAAAGCGAGGGATGGCAACCATTCTTCACCGCGTATAACATGTGTGATTTCCATTAAATGGTCATCTACGATATTCGCTAAATGATAGGTTGGCATGCCATCACTTTTGAATAATACCTTATCGTCTAAAATATTGGTGTCAATGGTCATGTCACCACGAATGATGTCATTTA
Source organism: Flavobacteriaceae bacterium (assembly GCA_024635765.1). GTDB lineage: Bacteria > Bacteroidota > Bacteroidia > Flavobacteriales > Flavobacteriaceae > JBPOFM01. The sequence goes on from JAGXIE010000015.1 coordinate 10,336, forward strand.
GGTGCAATGTATCGTCTTGAGGTGATTTGAAACGGATGACATACTCATGGCCAGCATCTAATTTTGCTTGTGTTTCTTCTTTGGTTAGGGCTAACGAATTGGAAAGCAAATGCCTATTGTGCCAATTATAAATAAACGTTTTTCCTTTAGCCTCATGGTCTTTTCGATAATAATCCAGGCTTTCAGAAGTATCAAATGCATAATAGGCATTGCCAGAAGCAATCAATTGGCCTGCATACTGCTTGTAAAAATGCTTCCGTTCACTTTGTCGGTAAGGTCCAAATTTTTCATTTTTGCCTGGACCTTCATCAAAAGGGATGTTACACCAATTTAAGGAATCAACTATATACTGTTCAGCGCCTTTAACATAGCGGTTTTGATCAGTATCTTCAATCCGAAGGACAAACGTGCCGTTATGTTTTTTGGCAAATAGATAGTTGAATAGAGCGGTCCGAACACCACCGATATGTAATGGTCCTGTTGGACTTGGCGCAAATCGCACACGAACGTTTTTGGTCATCTTTAAAGATTTGAATTGCAAAGATAGGATAGATAAAAGAACAAAGAAAAAAGAACAGAGAAAAAGATTTTTACTTTGAGTAATGAGTCTTTTCTATCTTCTCTTTATTCTAAATAGAAATCATTTCCCGAGGAATCCTCTTATTCATTACAGCGAACCACAAAGGAGGAATCATCGCCATAACCATTGATGTAGGATAACCAAAAGGCATTTGTGGACTTTCGGCATGGCACTCTAGAATTTGATATTTCTTAGACGTTTTGTAATGATGATCGCTGTGTCTTGTTAATTCATATAAAACAATTCTTCCAATAATGTGATTTGAGTTCCAGGAGTGAACTTCACGCACACGCTCATAGCGCCCTGAAGGCGTCTTGGATCGCAATAATCCGTAATGTTCGATATAGTTGACCGTTTCGAGCAATATAAAGCCAGTAATTCCTGCAAATAGAGCGAATAGGAGACCGGTTGTGCCAAAGAGGATAAAGATAGTTATCAAATAAGCTAGTTGAATAACGGTATACCAAAACATATCGTTTTTTAATGAAAAGAATAATTGATTTTTGTTTTTCAAAAGGCGAACTTGAATCCTCCAAGCACTTATATATTGACGAAAAACCGAGGTAAGCCAGAATCCATAAACCGTCTGGTTATATCTCGCCGTTGCTGGATCTTCTTTTGTTGCAGCATGCAAATGATGGCCAAAATTATGTTCAATGTAAAAGTGCATGTACAAGGCCGGCAATAGTAGCGCTTTGCCAATAAAGCGTTCATTGCTAGTTTGTCTATGACCAAGCTCATGTGCGACATTGATGCCATTAACACCTAATACAATTCCTACCGACAGAACTAACCCAACAAATTCATAAGTTTCAATTGAGGTTGTGGTAATAACAATCAAAGCGAGTGCAACTAAAACATACACGATCGGCAAATTGAAGTACAATAGCCAATCAAAAACTTTGTTTTTTAATAGGCTTTTGGATTCTTCTTCGGAAATGTTAGATGCATCGATTGGAAAAATCAATTCTAACATAGGAATCAATACAAAGGCATAAAAGGGTGTTAGATACGTAAACATTCCTTTATAATAAAGCCCGATAAACGCCATCAATGGGATGGAGAAAGCGGTTAAATATTTTAAGTCTCTCATTTAGAAATCGAATTTTAATTTAATAGAAGTTCTAAAACCTTATGTTTATATCCATAAGAAGTGTTAATTCCTCGATATTAACAGAACCTTATCAAATTTAGGGAATTAAACATTAAAATAAAATTGTAGTTTAGTAAGTTAAATAGTCATAGTACGAACAAGAATATCACTTTTGAACAATTTTAGCACCATACAAACCAAATTAGAGCAATTCATAAGGCGTTATTGCACCAACGAACTTATTAAGGGTGGGATATTATTTTTTGCGATAGGGCTGTTGTATTTTTTATTCACATTATTTATTGAATCAGTTTTATGGCTCAATCCGACCTTAAGAACCATTTTATTTTGGTTGTTCGTTATTGTAGAATTGGCCTTATTTGTCAAATTTATTACCATTCCATTAGCTAAATTGTTCAAACTTCAAAAAGGTATCAATTATGAAGATGCTTCAAAAATCATTGGAAAACACTTTCCTGAAGTTAACGACAAACTGCTGAATGTTCTTCAATTAAAATCTCGATACGTTGGCACTAACGAATCAGAACTATTATTGGCAAGTATCGATCAAAAATCGGCAGAACTACAGCCGATTCCATTCAAGTTGGCCGTTAATTTTAAACAGAATACGAAGTATTTAAAATATGCGGCTATACCTGTAGTTTTAGTGTCTCTTACTTATTTTACAGGACATTTCAATTGGTTTAGTGACAGTTATGAAAGGGTCGTCAATTATAAAACGGCCTATGAGCCACCAGCGCCATTTCAGTTTTTTGTACTGAATGAGAATTTGGAGGCAATTGAAAACAAAGATTATAAATTGTTAGTTAAAACAGCTGGAAAACTTACACCAGAAAATGCGCAGATTCATTATAATGGGGAAACTTATTTCTTGCAGCAAACAGTTCCTGGACAATTTGAATTTATGTTCACAAAACCAAAAGACGTAGTTGATTTCAGCCTTTCAGCAAATGAAGTTCGATCCAAAGGTTACAGTTTAGAGGTTGTTAAAGTTCCGACGTTAGTTAATTTTGAAATGGTTCTTGATTATCCTTCTTACATCAATAAGCAAGACGAAATTTTGAAAAGTACCGGAAGCGCAACCGTTCCCGAGGGCACTAATGTCACTTGGCGCGCCAATACACGATCAACTAACGATGTTTCACTTTACGCTATTGACACTATAAAATTTAAAAATATTTCAGAAGGGAAATATGAGGCAACTAAACGAATTTATCAAAACTTCGATTATAACATATCTACCAGTAATGAGAAATTAAAGGATTATGAGAACTTGGCGTTTTCCATCAATGTGATCCGAGATGAGTATCCTGAATTGAATATCAAAGTTGAAAAAGATTCTCTTGATAATCAAACCTTGTACTTTTACGGACAAATCAGTGATGATTATGGTTTGAGCAAGTTGCAGTTGGTTTATTATCCTTCCAAAGAGGAAGGGCTTAAGGCAATCCAAAAAATGAAGATTGCGGCGGGAAATTTTGATGAATTCGTAACCGCTTTTCCTAATAATCTTAAGTTGGAAGAAGGGGTTAATTATGAATTATATTTTCAAGTATTTGATAATGATGCCATTCATAATTATAAAAGCACAAAAAGCAATGTGTTCACCTATAGAAAGTTAACAGGGGAGGAAGAAGAGCAAAAACAGCTTAAGGAACAAAATGAGACTATTAAGGACATGGGGAAATCTTTCGATAAACTTAAAGAACAAGAACAACAACTTAAGGAGCTTTCAAAAACCCAAAAAGAGAAGAACGAACTCAATTTTAACGATAAGAAAAAATTTGAAAACTTTTTGCAACGTCAGAAGCAGCAAGAAGAGATGATGCAGAACTTTAATAAAAAATTAAAGGAAAACCTTGAAAACTTTCAACCCGAAAACAAAGAGAATGACGAATTTAAGGAAGACTTAAAAGAGCGACTAAAAGATAACGAAGAGCAGCTCAAAAAAGATGAAAAGCTTCTAGAGGAATTAGAAAAACTACAAGACAAAATTGAAAAAGAAGAGTTGAGCGAAAAACTTGAGCAACTCGCTAAGCAAAATAAAAACAAGCAAAAAAGCCTTGAGCAATTATTGGAGTTGACGAAGCGCTATTACGTCGCTAAAAAGGCGGAAAAGCTGCAAAGAGATTTGGATAAATTGGCAGACGAACAAGATAAATTGTCTAAAGAATCCAAAGAAAACAACACAAAAGAGAAGCAAGAAGCGCTAAATAAAAAGTTTGAAGACTTTCAGAAAGAAATGGATGACCTTCAAAAAGAGAATCAGGAATTGAAGAAGCCAATGGACGTTCCCCAAGATAAAGAAGCGGAAAAGTACATTGAAAAGGACCAGCAAGAAGCTACTGAGGATTTGGAGAAAAAAGAAGAGAACGAAGAACAAAACGATGAAAAGAACGCGCAACAGAATCAGCAAAATGCCCAAAAGAAACAAAAGGATGCAGGTAAGAAAATGAAGCAAATGAGCGCCAAAATGATGCAGTCCATGATGTCTGGCGGAGGAGAACAAATGTCCGAAGACGCTGCTATGTTACGTCAAATATTGGATAATTTGGTTTTGTTTTCCTTTGATCAGGAAGACCTGATGAACCAATTTAGGCGTATCCAAATTAATAATAACTCTTATGGCAAATATTTAAGAAGACAGAGCAGTCTTCGTGAACACTTCGAGCACATCGATGATAGTCTTTTTGCATTGTCATTACGCCAACCGATGCTTTCGGAAAGAGTTAATTCAAAAATCACGGATGTCTTTTTTAATATCGATAAATCTCTTGGTCAATTATCAGAAAATCAGTTATACCAAGGTGTATCGAGCCAACAATACACCATAACCGCCACGAATGATTTGGCTAGCTTTTTAAGCGATGTTTTGGATAATATGGAAATGCAAATGAATTCCGGCCAAGGCCAGGGACAAGGACAAGGTCAAGGAAAAGGAATGGGCAAAGGACAAGGGAAAGACGGTATGCAATTACCAGACATTATCATGAGTCAAGAGGAGTTGAATAAGCAGATGGAAGAAGGAATGAAGAAGGGGAAAGATGGAGAATCTAAAGAAGGAGAGGGCAAGGAAGGCAAAAGCGGTGAGGGAGAACAAGGTGAAGATGGTGATGGTAAAGGGACAGAAGGCAATAACGGTAAAGGTGGAAAGAACGAAAAAGACGGTAAGGACGGAAAACAGCAGGGTGATGGCGAAGGTTCTAATGAAGAATTAAATGGTGAATTGTATCGCATATACCAACAGCAACAACAATTGCGTCAAGCATTGGAAAATAGATTAGGAGAGGCAGGAACTAAGGGCGAGGGTAAAATGCTATTGCAGCAGATGGAGAATATAGAAATGGACCTCTTAAATAAAGGGTTTACTAATCAAACACTTCAGAAAATGATGGACTTGCAGCATCGCTTGCTTAAAATGGAAAATGCTAGCTTCCTGCAAGACGAAGACAATAAACGCAAGGCCGAAAGCAATCAGAAACAATATAATAACGACAGTAATAATCAAATTCCGCGCGCGAAGGAATATTTCAATACGACAGAGATTTTAAACAGACAAGCCTTACCTTTGCAGCAGATTTATAAAAAGAAAGTCCAAGAATATTTCAAAAAAACAAATGATCAGCTTTAATTACGAAACTGAGTTTAAGCTTCAAAACGAAGACGAAATTACGAAATGGTTATCTTCCGTGATCGCTGAAGAGAAGTTCAATGAAGGTGAGGTAAATTATATTTTTTGTAATGATGAATATCTTGTAAAGTTGAATATTGAGTTCTTAAACCATAATACCCTCACAGACATCATCAGTTTTGATTATACGATGGGAAAACAAATTAATGGCGAGATATATATATCCATAGAAAGAGTACGTGAGAATGCAGTTGATTTTAATGTAGATTTTGAAACGGAATTAAGACGCGTTATGGTTCATGGCATTCTTCACTACTGCGGATATAAGGACAAGACGGAGCGGCATCAAGCCGAAATAAGACTGAAAGAAAACTACTACATTCAACAAGTATCATAATATTCAGGAAATCAACGTATATTTGCATCCCGAAATTCAAAATAAAATTTTAAACTAATAATGTTCCACGTGGAACAATGCCATAATAATGTTTAACGAAGTTTACGATGTAATAGTAGTTGGAGGCGGTCACGCTGGTAGTGAAGCTGCAGCCGCTGCAGCCAATATGGGAAGCAAAACACTTCTGATAACAATGAATTTGCAAAATATAGCGCAAATGTCTTGTAACCCAGCTATGGGTGGAATTGCTAAAGGACAGATAGTTCGAGAAATTGATGCACTAGGCGGTTATAGTGGAATTGTCAGTGATACATCTGCGATTCAATTCAAGATGCTCAATAAATCAAAAGGTCCAGCAATGTGGAGTCCAAGAGTACAGAGCGACCGTATGAGATTCGCTGAAGATTGGAGGCTGATGCTGGAAGCCACTCCAAATCTTGATTTCTATCAGGAAATGGTTTCAGGTCTTTTAGTAGAAAATCATAAAGTGGTTGGTGTAAAAACATCACTCGGTTTAGAAGTGAGAGCAAAATCTGTAGTATTGACCAATGGGACTTTTCTGAATGGATTAATTCATATTGGAGACAAAAATTTTGGTGGTGGTCGGGCTGGAGAAAGAGCAGCGACCGGGATAACTGAACAGTTGGTCAAATTGGGTTTCGAATCTGGCAGAATGAAGACGGGAACACCGCCAAGGGTGGATGGCCGATCATTGGATTACTCTAAGATGGAGGTTCAGCCAGGCGACAATGTTCCTGAAAAATTTTCATATTCTGACGTGACAAAACCATTAACTGTTCAGCGTGATTGTCATATGAGTTATACGAGTCCTGAAGTGCATGATTTATTACGCGAGGGTTTTGATCGTTCACCAATGTTTAACGGTCGAATCCAAAGTACAGGACCACGCTATTGTCCGTCAATTGAAGACAAGATTAATCGTTTCGCTGACAAGGACAGACATCAATTATTCGTAGAACCTGAAGGTTGGAATACGGTAGAGGTATATGTAAATGGCTTTTCCACATCACTGCCAGAAGATGTTCAATTTAAAGCCTTAAGCTCTGTTGCGGGTTTTGAAAAAGTTAAATTCTTTAGACCTGGATATGCTATCGAGTACGATTATTTTCCGCCTACACAATTAAGACATACTCTAGAAACTAAATTAGTTGAGAACTTATATTTTGCTGGACAGATAAATGGAACAACCGGATATGAAGAAGCGGCGTCTCAAGGATTGATGGCAGGAATAAATGCCGCCCTAAAGGTGCAGGAGAGGCGTGAATTCATATTAAAAAGAGACGAAGCATATATTGGTGTTCTTGTAGATGATTTAATTACCAAGGGCACCGAGGAGCCATATAGAATGTTTACATCAAGAGCAGAGTATAGAACTTTATTGAGACAAGATAATGCGGATTTTAGGCTTACCCCCAAAGGATATAAATTAGGATTAGCGAGTGAAAAAAGACTGCGTCGAATGGAAGAGAAGCATTCTAAATCTGAAGCATTCGTGGAATTTTTCAGGAGTACGAGTGTCGCTCCTGAAGACATAAATCCAATATTGGAAGATAACGATTCGGCGGAAGTAAATCAATCTGGAAAATTATTTAAAATATTTGCTAGGCCCAACATCTCAATGGGTGATATTAGAAAAATCACAGCGGTTGAAAATTATATTCAAAAGCATCAGTTGGATAAAGAAACTATAGAACAAGCAGAAATACAGGTAAAATATTCTGGATATATTGATAAGGAAAAGAACAATGCAGATAAATTGCAGCGCTTAGAAAATGTAAAAATTCCGGTAAACTTTGATTACTCACAACTAAAATCCATGAGTATTGAGGCAAAACAAAAACTTGAAAAAATTAGACCAGTAACCATATCACAAGCCTCCAGAATTAGCGGCGTGTCTCCAAGTGATGTTTCTGTTCTTTTGGTTTATATGGGAAGATAAGTATATAAGCCAGCCTTGTTTTGGATATTGTTCCACGTGGAACGTTGTTATGCAAAGTGCAGATTTCGTTTCTTTCTTTCTCAATACCTTAAGAGTTTGTAAGTATACATGCAATAAAACAATCTTGTCCTTGTGTCAAAAACTGTAGATCAAAATATATATTTAGAAGTAAAGGATCATTCTGTTTCGGGAGAAGTGTTTCAGCTACTGAAGCATGAAGATCTTGAGATGCTCGAAACATTTCCACAACCTTCATTGGATAAACTCCCTCAATATTATCAAAGTGAAGACTATATTTCTCATACCGAGGCTAAGAGAAATTTATTTGAAAAAGCATATCACATTGTAAAATCGATTGCTTTAAAACGAAAACTGACATTAATCAACAGGTTGTCGAATGGTGAAAAAACACTTTTGGATATCGGTTGCGGTACTGGTGATTTTTTGCAAATTGCCCAGAAGGATCGTTGGATAGTTTCCGGAATAGAACCAAATGAGCAGGCAAGAGAATTGGCAAATCAAAAAACACGCAACAAGGTGTTTGACATTGATTATCTTCTAAAATTTGAACCTCACAGTTTTGACGTAATTACACTTTGGCATGTTCTGGAGCATCTGCCAAAATTAAACGCTCAAATATCTGTTATTGAGAGTCTATTAAAACCAAATGGCGCTCTTGTCATTGCGGTTCCAAATTATAAAAGTTATGATGCACATCATTACAAAGAATTTTGGGCTGCTTTTGATGTGCCAAGACATCTTTGGCATTTTTCGCAGAGCGCGATTTCAAAATTAGTTTCAAATGTTGGAATGTCTGTCTACCAAACATTACCGATGAAGTTTGATGCTTTTTATGTCAGCCTACTTTCTGAAAAATATAAATCAGGGATCATGAACCCGTTTAAGGCTTTTTGGGTAGGTTGGCGTTCAAATTCCAAAGCGAGATCATCAGGAGAGTATTCTTCATTGATTTATGTCATTAAGAGAGGTGAAAACTAAATTAAGGCTATAATATGGCTTTTCGCTATCTAAAACAGCCAAAGACAAGTCGATTTCCTGAAAAGCCCTTAAAAACACTCTAATTGATCCATATAGAATAAGACTAAACTATAGAACTTGACATTTTAATTAATTTTATCAATATTAATTATTTTTGGGTTATTCATGTATACTTTGCTACATTTGCAAAAATTTTAAATTCACTCAAAAAATGAAAAAAGTATTATTGTTCGTTTTCGGATTATTATTGATGGCCTCTTGTCAGAATGAAATGAAAACAGGATTTATCGACAACAGCGAATTGATCAAAGAATATCAAAAGAGAAAAGATATCGAAGCTACTTTCAAGAAAAAAGTTGAAGCGTTCGACAAAAGAGTTGATAGCATTGGAAGAGCATTCCAGATGGAGGCGCAAGAATTCCAAACAAAGGCTGCAAACATGGCTCAAAAAGATGCACAACAGCAGTACCAAGTTCTCGGTCAGAAACAGCAAATGTTGCAACAACAATTTCAGACAGAGGAGCAGGCTATTCAGAAAGAAAGCCAAACAGAAATCGATACATTGATTAAAGAGGTTCGATCTTTCGTAAAAGATTACGGAAAGAAAAATGGCTATACTTACATTTTAGGCAGTAACGAAGCTGGAAGTGTTATGTATGGTGAAGAAAGTAAAGATTTAACTAAAGAAATTTTAGAGGAATTAAACAAGGCCTACAAGAAAGATTAATTTTTATTAAAATATAATAAACTAAAAGCCAGCTAATTAGCTGGCTTTTTTATGCAATAGACGCGTGAGCTTTATTGACAAGTCTGTCAAAATTATTTTAGAATTACCATTTCGCTCTATATGATAAATGGCTTTCTGTAATTCATCACTTATCTCTAAAATATTGCTCTCGTTTACATAAGGAGCAAAGTTTTCTAGTTTAAAATTTTTGGTTTTTGTCTCCATATAAACAAGTTCAGATGCATTATAATTCAGAAGAAGGGCTTGTCTGAAAAAATCGATACAAAACATTAAAAACTGTTTTTGAGTTTCACGACCAGTTTTTGCTATTTCTTCACTCCAACTAATTAAATCATGGATGGCACTTTTATTGCCTTTTGCCTTAAATGCCGAACGTATCCAAAACACAAACCACTCTTCAAATTGTATATCTTCAGAATCGTGATAGACCAAATCGCAAGCCTTGTTATAGTTACCATTAGATTGATGCGCAATTTTTAAGGCTATCGAGTCTTCCAATTGATAATTTTTAATAAGTGCCTGTTGGATAACAACTTCAGATAAAGGAGAAAAATGAAGTGTTTGGCAGCGTGATCTGATCGTATTAATGATTTGCTCTTCGTCTTCTGCAATTAAAATAAAGACAGTTTTATTAGGTGGTTCTTCAATGAGCTTTAATAATTTATTAGCGGCCGATGTATTCATTTTTTCCGCCATCCAAATAAGCATGACCTTATAACCACCTTCATAAGACTTTAAAGACAGAGCCTTTACAATATCTAGAGCTTCATCTACCCCAATCTGGCCTTGCTTATTGTCAACACCCAATAGCTTATACCAATCAAACAAATTTCCGTACGGTTGCTCATTTAGTAACTGTCGCCACTCTTCCATGAAATGACCAGAAACGGGATGACTTTTTATCTTATGATTTGTAGCAACAGGGAAAGCAAAATGCAAATCCGGATGTGAAAAATTTTTGAACTTCAGATTGCAGGATTCATTTCCACCGTTGTTTTCTCCGTTTGTGTTCGCGCACAATATATATTGTGCATAAGCAATTGCCATTGGCAAAGTACCACAACCTTCGGGGCCCACGAACAATTGGGCATGTGAAATTCGGCCATTATCAACACTTTGTGTTAAATGATTTTTGAGATGTTCTTGGCCTAGGGTTTCTGAAAATAACATAACGCAAAACTATATTTTTTTCCTTATAAGTCCTACTATCTGAAGTGATACTTCACAATTCAAAATCTTACTGAATAGTATTAGTCAGTATCTAAAACAATTTGAAATTGCTTAAAGTATATTGCTTGATTTTTTTCTTGATCCCAATAGTACAGCCATCTTTGCTATGGATCCTAGTCTCTAGAAAATTATTTTCATCTTTAAATTAAAGCTTATTACTTCTAATATTCACTATTTTTGTTAAAAACAAGATCAAAAAATTTATAGATGAAAACTTTAAACGATTTCGATTTCAAAGATAAAAAAGCACTCATCCGTGTTGATTTTAATGTTCCATTAGACGGCAATTATAATGTGACGGATGCTACAAGAATTGAAGCCGCAAAACCGACAATTATAAAAATATTGGAAGATGGTGGCAGCTGTATTTTAATGTCGCATTTAGGGCGACCGAAGGGCGTACAAAAAGAGTTCTCTTTGAAACATATTGTTGATACAGTTGAGAAAATCATTGGTGTCGAAATAAAATTTGTTTCAAATTGCATTGGATCAATAGCAGAAAATGCAGCTAGAGATTTAAACCCAGGAGAGATTTTACTTCTTGAAAATTTACGTTTTCACGAAGAAGAAGAATCAGGTGATAAGGATTTTGCTGAAAAACTTTCAAGATTAGGAGATATTTATGTGAACGATGCTTTTGGAACTGCGCACAGAGCTCACGCATCAACCACAATTATTGCACAATTCTTTCCAAATAAAAAATGCTTTGGAAAGTTGTTGGCACAGGAGATTGAAAGTATAAATAAAGTAATGAAAACTGGAGAAAAACCTGTTTTGGCAGTATTGGGAGGAGCAAAAGTGTCTTCAAAAATTACAATTATAGAAAATATTCTCGATAAAGTTGACCATTTGATTATTGGAGGAGGAATGACATTTACTTTCGTAAAAGCTCAGGGTGGTAAGATCGGAGATTCAATTTGCGAAGATGATAAAATGGATTTGGCTCTGGATATCTTGAAACAGGCAAAAGAAAAAAACGTTGAAGTTCATATACCAGTTGATGTGATTGCGGCTGATGCTTTTGACAATAACGCGAACACTCAAATAGTGGATGTGTTTCATATTCCTGATGGTTGGCAAGGTTTAGATGCTGGCCCACAATCCATCAAAAATTTTCATGATGTGGTGATGCAGTGTAAAACTATCCTTTGGAATGGGCCTTTGGGTGTTTTTGAAATGGAAAACTTCGCTAATGGCACTATCGAATTGGGCAACTCTATTGCAGAATCTACTAAAAATGGGGCATTTTCATTAGTTGGTGGTGGTGACTCCGTTGCAGCAGTTAAACAATTTGGATTCGAAAATAAGGTAAGTTATGTGAGTACAGGCGGAGGAGCAATGCTAGAAAGCCTTGAAGGAAAGACACTTCCTGGTATTGCAGCTATTTTAGAAGATTAATCTTAATCGATAAAACGCACGAATTAATCGACCAAACGCAAATAAATGTGTTAAAATGTTGTTTTGTATTCACTTTTTGAATATAATTGTACGATTTAACTAACCATATCGTTAAGATATCTTATAGATTTAATTAATGAAAACGACACCTATAACCCTAACGATTGCTTTTACATTATGCTTTTGCGCAGGTTTTGCCCAGGTAAAACCCGCTGAAAAGCAAATAAATAGAGCGAATCAAACTAAAATTGATTCTATCCTGGACGGTAACCCTACAGGTGTCAATACAATCGAACCAATTATAGACTCCTCAACGGTAAAAAAAATGGAAGACCAAAAGTTGGCTTCAGCCTATGATGAAAAATGGCTCGAAGAACTTTATAGCAACACGCTTTTTGACACTATCTATGAATCGATTACAGATATTAAGTTTGAAGACATTGATCTTCCAGAACTTTCTACGGATACCTTAAGAGCAAGACTGCATAAATTAAGCGCCAAAACGCCTTTTAACATTGAATACAATCCTGGATTGGAAAGCGTGATCAAATCGTATTTAAAGAACAGACGGTCTACGATGCAACGACTGATGGCTTTAAGTGAGTATTATTTTCCTCTTTTTGAAAAAGAATTGGACAATATGGACGTGCCACTGGAAATTAAATATTTAGCGATTGTAGAATCAGCTCTAAAACCAAGAGCAAAATCTAGAGTAGGCGCTACAGGTCTTTGGCAATTTATGTACCCAACAGGTAAAATGTATGGACTGAATGTGACTAGTTATGTCGATGAACGAAGCGACCCAATAAAATCGACTATTGCTGCCAGTAAATATTTGGCCAAACTTTACGAGATATTTGGTGATTGGGATTTAGCACTAGCGGCCTATAATTCTGGTCCAGGCAATGTTAGTAAGGCGATACGTCGATCTGGAGGATATCAAAATTATTGGAATTTAAGACCACATTTACCTCGTGAAACTGCTGGGTATTTACCGGCATTTTTGGCAACAATGTATATTTTTGAATATGCTGAAGAACACGGTTTTAAAAAAGCCTCATCAGGATACCGATACATGGAAACGGATACTATTCATGTAAAACAAACGATTAGTTTAGATCAAGTTGCAGAATTGATGGAATTGCCAATAGAAGAATTACAGTTCTTAAATCCTTCTTATAAATTAGACATCATTCCTTATGTTGAAGGTGAAGATTACACCTTAAGGCTTCCAAGGCACTCCATAGGAAAATTTGTAACAAACGAAACCGAAATTTATGCCCATGTCCAAGCCGAATTAGATAAGCGGGAGAAACCAATGCCCCAATTGTTTGAGCAGGAAAGTAGAACGACATATAAAGTAAGGTCAGGCGATTATCTTGGAAAAGTTGCACGAAAATATGGTGTAAGGGTAAGTGATATCAAAAAATGGAATGGTTTAAGGAGTAATAATTTAAGAGTAGGTCAAAACCTTAAAATTTATTCACGAAATAGCATATCGACAAGCTCATCAGAAAAACCCTCAAGTTCTGTTTCTACAAAGGTCGCTTCAACAAATTCCGAGACTTATAAAGTAAGACAAGGAGATTCGCTCTGGAGCATTTCTCAAAAATTTTCTGGAGTTTCTGTTGATGATATCAAAAAATGGAACGATATTAGTGGTAGTAACCTAAAAGTAGGAACCACACTAAAAATATCTAAATGAAACGCCTTTTAACGCTTTTAGCAATTTCTATTACCCTCATAAGTTGTAATGATAAATCTTCAAACCAACGTTTAGTACCATCATCTTCTGGAAATATCAATAATCTTTTAGTGGTTGTTGATAATATTCTTTGGGAGGACTCCGTAGGGGAGGTAATTAGGGAAATATTCGCAGCTCCAGTTCCAGCATTAAACCAAGAAGAACCGCTTTTTACTATTAGTCAGATGCCACCTCAAGTTTTTTCGGGGTTTGCAACGAAAAATCGGATTGTGTTAAAAATTGAAAAAGGTAAACCTGCTGATACTTCTATCGGAGAAGATGTCTTTGCGAAGCCACAAACTTTAATTATAGTTTCCGGTCAAACGAACCAGGAAATTATTGACCAATTGAAGTCGAATGCTGACAAAATTATTACAGTTTTTAAAACTGAAGAGATTAAGGAAAAGCAACGCCGCATCAACATATCCTTATTTGACTCCAAACCTATACAAGAACAGTTGGGAATTGATATCAAGTTTCCTTCGGTTTATCGGATTGCAGCTCATGATAATAATTTCTTTTGGATCAGAAAAGATTTAACCACAGGTAACATGGATTTTATGATATATGAAGTCCCAATGAATCGAATTCGAAAAAGTGACACAACCACTGTAGGGGATATTATCAGAATGAGAGATTCCATCGGAAAGTCACACATACAAAGTTCTGTGGAAGGGGCCTATATGATCACCGAAGAAGCTTATGCGCCATACGTTTTTGACACAACTATTGATAACAAGCCTACTATAGAAACTAAAGGTATTTGGGACATGAAGAATGCTTTTATGTCTGGGCCATTTATAAACTATGCCATTGAAGATAAGGAGAACAACAGATATGTGATAGTAGAAGGTTATGTGTTTGCGCCATCCGTTGAAAAACGTGATCATATTTTTGAATTGGAAGCTATCTTACGGTCTGTAAAAATTAAGTAAAAAAAAGCCAACATTTCTGTTGGCTTTTTTTTATACTTTAATTGATCTTAATCTTTAGTATCTGTTGTTTTTTTATCGGAATCTTCTTTGCTGGCATCCTTGAATTCCTTGATTCCACTTCCTAAACCTCGCATCAATTCTGGAATTTTCTTTCCACCAAAAAGTAATAAAACCAAAACAACTACTACAACAATTTGCCAGGGTCCAATCGCTAAATATATACTTGCTGATATCATAACATATTAATTTGAGCTGCAAAGTTAATAATTAAACTTCAATTTATGCGTTAAAATCAAAGTTTAGAACAATAGGAATACGAATTGAACGATTTTTAATTAATTTTGTTTTTAATGGCAAAAAAAAGAAAAGAAAAAAAATTTGCAAGGAAACTGCTCCACAAGTATCGTCTAGTAGTACTTAACGAAGATACATTTGAGGAACGCTTTGCCATAAAACTGACCCGACTAAACGTTTTTGTGATTGTAATGCTATCCACAATTATTCTGATCGCTGGGACAACTTTTTTGATCGCCTTTACTTCTTTAAGAGAATTTATTCCTGGATATTCTTCTGCAAAACTAAAACGGCAGGCAACAGAATTGAGTTTTAAGACCGATTCACTGCAGCATATCATTGCTTTGAACGAAAAATATTATGCATCTATAAAGAGAGTACTGAGTGGCGATGTAAAAACGGTTGAGTTCAATAGAGACTCTATTATTGAAGCTGCCGGTAAAGACATGGCAAAATTAAAGATTTCCGCCACTAGGGAAGATTCGTTGTTACGCGAAAGAGTAGACAAAGAAGATAAGTACAATTTATTCGAAACAACTAGTACAGCATCAAATTTTGTGTTATTCCCACCTGTGAACGGAACAATTTCAGAAGGATATGATTTAAAAACCAAACACTATGCTGTTGATGTTGTGGTCGCAAAAGACACTCCCGTGAAGGCCACTGCCGATGGCACTGTCATATTTGCGGAATGGACGGCTGAAACAGGATATGTAGTAATCATCGAGCACAGCCAAGAATTGATTTCGGCTTATAAACATAATGCATCCTTAACAAAACAGCAAGGAGACTTAGTTAAAGCTGGCGAAGTGATTGCCATGGCAGGAAATACGGGCAGTTATACAACAGGGCCCCATCTTCATTTTGAATTATGGAGCAAAGGTTATCCGATCAATCCAACCAATTTTATTGATTTTAAATAATGTTTTCATTTAAATCTGTTTTAGCGAAACCATTTGCATCTTTTGTAAAAAAGTCCATTTTAAAATGGGCAAATGCACCTGTAGAAACTCAAGACAAGGTGTTTGAGAGCCTTATTTCTGAAGCTGTACATACCGAATTTGGTAAAGATCATGATTTTATCAGTATCAATTCACATTCAGATTTTGTAAGACGTGTTCCCATTAGGGATTATGAACAGTTAAAGCCCTACATAGAAAAAGTTGTAGCAGGTATGGAAAATGTTCTTTGGAAAGGAAAGCCTATTTATTTTGCAAAAACATCGGGAACCACTTCGGGTTCAAAGTACATTCCTATTACGAAAGACAGCATGCCAACCCATGTAGAATCTGCACGCAATGCCATTCTGATGTACATCGCAGAAACAGGCAACAGTAAATTTGTAAATGGCAAGATGATTTTTCTTCAAGGAAGTCCAATATTGGAAGAAAAAAACGGCATCCAACTAGGTAGACTATCAGGTATTGTAGCCCATTACGTCCCTAAATATCTTCAAAAAAACCGCATGCCTTCATGGGAAACCAACTGTATTGAGGATTGGGAAACGAAAGTAGATGCCATTGTAGAGGAGACATTGCCTGAAAACATGACTGTTATTTCTGGGATTCCTTCTTGGGTGCAGATGTATTTTGAAAAAATCAATCAGAAAACAGGACAAAAAGTTGGCGATGTTTTTAAAAACTTCAACCTTTTCATTTTTGGAGGCGTGAATTATGAACCGTACCGTACAAAATTTGAAAACCTTATCGGCAGAAAAGTGGATAGTATAGAACTCTATCCGGCAAGTGAAGGTTTTTTTGCATTTCAGGATAAACAAACGGAAAAAGGAATGTTGCTCCAGTTGAATTCGGGTATTTTCTATGAGTTTGTAAAAGCAGATGAATTCTTTGAGGAAAAGCCGAAGCGGATTACAATTAAGGATGTTGAAATTGGTGTAAACTACGTCATGATTATATCTTCTAATGCAGGCCTTTGGGCTTATAATGTCGGAGACACTGTTCAATTTACCTCAAAAAAACCATACAGAATTATTGTTTCTGGTCGCATTAAACACTTCATTTCAGCTTTTGGCGAGCATGTGATCGGCAAAGAAGTTGAGCAAGCCTTAAAAGAGGCTCTCGAAAGCACGAACATACAAGTTTCTGAATTTACAGTTGCCCCACAAATAAATCCAGATTCGGGATTACCATATCATGAATGGTTTATCGAATTTGAAAATGAACCTCAAAATTTACATGAAATCGCAGAAAAAATTGAGACGTCACTTCAAAAACAAAATTCCTATTACTTGGATTTAATTAAAGGGAAAGTACTTCAACAATTGAAAATACGCCTAGTCAAGAAAAATGGATTCCAAGAATACATGAAATCAATCGGAAAACTAGGAGGGCAAAATAAAATCCCAAGACTTTCAAATGAGCGCAAAATTGTGGACGCCTTGGTAGAATTAGATTTAACTAAATAATACTATATTTGCAGGCTAAAGAAGAGTATGAGCAACAAAAAACATCATGGGAGAACGAGAGCTCAAGAGAGCTCAAATGCAATTGAAAGAATGTACATCACCATGCGCCATTTATTCAACCGTGGTTTTTACAAACCAATGGGGATTTCCGGCGAAACACTTAGAGAGGCCTTATTACTTTTGCGTCCCGAAATTTATGGTTCAATTGGTGAAGAAAAAGCCGAACTTGAAGGTTTATTGTATGTTATTGACCGCCTTCCTTACGGGATAGAAGAATGCACATTTATCAACCTCACAAGCGATGAGGGCTATAGCAACTCCCACTTCAAGGCAATAATACCACCTAAAAGAAGACGCAACTGTTTTCGTATAGACGAGGAACAGATGAACATCGAGATCACTCGTGGACGTTCCGAAATCTATGACATCCTTACGCATTTAACCTTTATGTTTGTAGAATCACATAAAATCAGTAAACGGGTTTTAATTGACGAACAAGGCACCACAACTCGCGACTGGGTAAAACTTGAAAAAGCAGTATCTTCAAAAGAAAAATTGTCACAAAAAGATCGAGAAATTGCCATTACGCATACCGCAAATATTTTAGGTAGAACATTTAATGAATTGACAGAGGTTTATGACTCATTTTCACTTCCAAATCAGCCAGATCGTTTACTGCATTTAGTTTATTGGCTAGGCAAACTTGCGCTGGAAGAAGTAGTTAATAACAATAAACGAACTGTTACTTTTAGCCCAGTTTTAAGAGAACGTCTAGGGCATCATATTCACGGTGAAATTTGGGCAGACAACATAAAAGAGGTGCTCTTAAAAAATAACCTTATTGACCGCCCCATCCATATCATTAGTGCCAATATGCATAGTGTTATGAATTCCTTGTTTGCTCCTCAAGCGTTAAAAACATTTACGGCAAAAAAAACGATTTTTGAAGTCTATGAGGCGTTGAGCCAAAAAGATAATCAAACCTTGCGCAATAAAGTGACTAAAGAAGCGTTGCAAAGAGGAATGATTTACATTCCAGATACGGCTGGAACTTACATAGATGTGCAGATATTTGACACCTCAAAGATTGATTTTTCAAAAACGGATATTGAAGTTTCAAAAAACCTTAAAGACTCTGATAAACCAGTTATTTTTGTCATGGATTATGCATTTGGAGAACAAGCTTACGAAACGATGGATGAGTTGTTAAAACCAATCAAAGTGAATGGCAAAAAAATTCATTTAAATGTTGAATCTGTTTCAATAATGGGAAAAGCAGGAATATTAGAAGGAGGAAAAGGAGACATTATGATAGCTACTGCTCATATATTTGAAGGCACTGCAGATAATTATCCATTTGAGAATGAACTGTCAAAGGAAGATTTTGAAAATCAAGGCATCCATGTTTGTGAGGGTTCAATGATTACTGTTTTGGGTACATCACTCCAAAATAAAGAAATACTGAAATTCTTTTATAACTCCACATGGGGGGTCATCGGATTGGAAATGGAAGGAGCACATTATCAAAAGGCAATCCAAGCGGCATCGAAGGTCAGGGGAAGCATTAATCCAAATGTCAAAGTTCGATATGCTTATTATGCCAGTGACAATCCTTTAGAAACAGGAAGCACATTAGCGTCCGGAGGATTAGGAACCTCTGGTGTAAAACCAACATATTTAATTACCAGAAAAATACTTCAACAAATTTTTAATTAAGTAACCGAAATGAGTAAAAATTTACAAGAGAATCCAAAAACTGACGAGATAGACATTATAGAGATTTTCAATCTCATCGGAAGTGCAATTAAATCTTTTTTTGCTTTTATCCTGAATATATTTGAGCAATTATTCAGGCTTCTTATTCTTTTTGCCCTTTTTATTAAAAGAAATATCATCATTCTGTCTATTGCTCTTATATTAGGTTTTGTTGTTGGATTCGTTACAGATTTAAATCAAAAGACCTTTTATACCTCAACGATGGTTGTAGAACCAAATTTTGATACGTCTACCCAATTAATCGACAATATTAAATTGTATTCACAATTGGCTCGCAGTCGGGACTCTGTTGCTCTGGCACAAATGCTGGAAATTACTCCAACCGAAGCGTCTAATATCATTTCAATTGATTTAGAAGCAAAAAACACAAAAAACACTAGATTGAAACTTTTTGATGATTTTGTGAGGCAAACTGATACAACCACCTTAAAAAATATCACTTTTGAAGAATTTGAACAAAATATTTCATTGGCAGATTATTATCAATATTTTATTCATTTGGATTCTAAAGATAAATCGGTATTTAAGAAAGTAGAGAAAGGTATTTTGAATATACCGCTTACGCCCTATATTCAAAGCCTTAAAGAAACAGAATTGGAAAATTTGAATGCCCAAACTCGAAACGTTCATTCAGCTTTGGATAAAATCGATTCTTTAAGGGTTGATTACAAAAAGATCATGCTTGATGAAGAAGAGAAAGCCAAAAGACCTTTAGGAACAGGAACTACTTTTTACATGGGGACAGAAAACATAAGAACAACCAATGAACTTCAGTTATTTGATTTAGAAAGAAATTATAATAGAACATTGGAAGAGGTCGCCATTGAAAAAGCAAAAAAGCAAAATTACATTAATATTATTTCTGGATTTCAAGATATTGGGATTCGAATGAAGAAACAAAATAAGTTATTATACGCCTTAATTGGATTAGGTTTAGCAATGCTGTTTTTGATGTTAAGAGAAATTAACAAATTCTTACTGTCGCAAGAAAAAAACCTAAAGAGAAATGCTTAACATTTTAATCACAGGTGGTTCTGGATTTATAGGCTCCCATGTTGTCAGATTATTTGTTGAAAAATACCCCAATTATCATATTTATAATTTAGACTCCCTTACATATGCTGGCAATTTAGAAAATCTAAAAGACATAGAGAATTATTCTAATTATACCTTCATAAAAGGGGATATCACAGATGAAGATTTTATAAACAAGCTATTTGAAAAACACAGATTTGAAAATGTCATACATTTAGCCGCAGAATCCCATGTGGATAGATCTATCAAAGATCCCTTGGCCTTCGTTAAAACCAATGTTTTCGGGACTATGATTTTGCTAAATGCCTTCAAAGACATTTGGCAAAATAATTTTAACGGTAAAAAATTCTATCATATAAGTACGGATGAGGTGTATGGCACACTGGGACAAACAGGGCTTTTTACAGAGACAACATCTTACGATCCAAACTCACCATATTCAGCATCAAAAGCTAGCTCTGATCATTTTGTAAGAGCCTACGGTGAAACATATGGTTTGCCATACATTATAACCAATTGTTCGAATAATTACGGACCAAATCAATTTCCGGAGAAACTGATTCCTCTTTTCATTAATAACATAATCCATAATAAGCCACTTCCAGTGTATGGCGATGGAAATTATACTAGAGACTGGCTGTTTGTGATAGATCATGCTAAAGCTATAGACATGGCATTTCATAATGGTGAAATCGGTGAAACTTACAACATTGGAGGTTTTAATGAGTGGAAAAATATCAATTTGGTGAAATTGTTATGTGCTCAAATGGACCAAGAATTGGGTCGAGAAAAAGGCACATCCGAAACATTAATTACGTATGTCAAAGATCGTCCAGGTCATGATTTAAGATATGCTATCGATGCTACAAAAATTAAAAATGACCTAGGATGGGAGCCTTCATTAACTTTTGAAGAAGGATTAAAAAAAACGATTCGCTGGTATTTAAACAATGAAGGTTGGTTAAAGAATGTGACTAGTGGAGAGTATCAAAACTATTACCAAAAACAATATAGTTAACAGATGAAGGGAATTATATTAGCAGGAGGTTCAGGCACTAGATTGCACCCATTAACATTGTCCATTAGCAAGCAGTTGATGCCGATTTATGACAAACCGATGATTTATTACCCGCTTTCTACACTGATGTATTCAGGTATAAGGGAAATATTAATCATCTCAACACCTAAAGATTTGCCTCTTTTCAAAGACTTGCTAGGAGATGGTAAAAAATACGGCTGCCAATTTGAGTATGCCGTTCAAGAGGCTCCTAATGGACTTGCAGAAGCATTCATAATAGGTGCTGATTTTATAGGTAAAGAAAAAGTTGCCCTAATATTGGGAGATAATATTTTTTACGGATCAGGCCTTTCGAAATTGTTGCAAGAAAACAACAATCCAGATGGAGGCATTATTTATGCTTACCGAGTGCATGATCCAGAACGTTATGGCGTAGTTGAATTCAACCAAAAAGGCCAAGCTGTTTCGATTGAAGAAAAGCCCATAAAACCGAAATCAAATTTTGCGGTTCCGGGTATCTATTTTTATGACAATAACGTTGTAAACATTGCCAAAAACATACAACCGAGTCATCGAGGTGAATTGGAGATCACAGATGTTAACAAGGAATATTTAAAACAAGGCAAGTTGCACGTTAGTATTTTAGATAGAGGAACAGCATGGTTAGATACAGGGACTTTTCAATCTTTGATGCAGGCCTCACAATTTGTTGAAGTTATTGAAGAACGGCAAGGACTAAAAATAGGCTCGATTGAAGGTGCAGCGTACGAAATGGGTTATATCAGTGAAGAGCAATTTAAAGATCTTGCGAAGCCATTGATGAAGAGTGGTTACGGAAAAAATTTATTAGGATTATTGAATAACAAATAATGACTGTTACAGAAACACAATTTCAAGATTGTTTTATTATTGAACCAAAAGTTTTTGAAGACCATAGAGGCTATTTTTTTGAAAGTTTTAATCAAGATCGATTCAACGAATTAATTGGAGCCAAAGTTAACTTCGTTCAAGACAATGAATCGGCATCTTACAAAGGTGTTTTAAGAGGATTGCATTATCAACGTGGGGAATACGCCCAAGCCAAATTGGTTCGCGCCATTGAAGGTCGGGTTTTGGACATAGTAGTTGACTTAAGAGAAGGCTCGAAAACTTATGGAGAGCACCTGTCGATTGAATTGTCGGCATCTAACAAGAAACAATTGTTTGTTCCAAGAGGTTTTGCACACGGATTCATAGTTTTGAGTGAAACAGCAATTTTCTCTTATAAATGCGACAATTATTATGATAAGGCTTCAGAAGGCGGCATTATTTATAATGATAAGCACCTCAATATTGATTGGCAATTGCCAGAATCACAATTCATTATTGCTGAAAAAGATTTAGAGCTTCCAACGTTTGAAAACGCAAAAAGATGAGCACTAAAATTTTAGTAACTGGTGCTAATGGCCAATTGGGAAAGTGCTTAAAGGACTTTGTTAAAAATAAAAGTGACAAACTTGAATTTTTATTTGTAACAAAATCAGAGCTGGACATCTCACATAAACAAACGCTCAATGAATATTTTAAAAACCACTCCTTCGACTTTTGTATAAACTGCGCTGCATATACAAATGTAGATCAAGCGGAAGAGTCAGTTGAGGAAGCATTTAAAATCAACACCGAAGCCGTTGGCTATTTAGCAGAGTGTTGTAGTGAATCTAACACAACCCTGATTCATATTTCGACAGACTACGTATTTGACGGTAGAAAAGACTCACCATATTTGGAAACAGACACTACAAATCCAATAAATGAATATGGGCGCTCTAAATTAGCAGGTGAGCAACTTATCACCCAGATACTAAAACCTTATTTTATCATTAGAACATCTTGGCTATATTCTAAATACCCAAGAAACTTTGTAACCACAATTGCTTCAAAAATTCAAGAGCATTCAGAATTGACAATTACCACCACCCAAAAAGGAACTCCAACCAGTTGTGTTGAGCTTTCCAAGTTCATTTATTGGTTGATTAAAAATGACCATAAAGATTATGGAATCTATCATTTTAGTGCTAAAGGTGAAGCAACTTGGTACGATTTTGCCCTAAAAATTGCAGATCATTTTGGAGATTATGACACAAACAAAATTTCAGCTACCACTTCATTCAAATCAAAAGCAAAACGACCCGACTACAGCGTTATGAACAATATGAAAGTTCAAAAAAAGTACCACAATCAAAATCATTGGACGAACGATGTCGATTCTGTTGTAAGGGATATTTTGACAATCAAATTATTTAAGGGTTCATAGCATTATCAATTCATGCAACAAAACACTACCTTTGCGTCTTCAAATTTAAACAGTTTTTTAATTTTGGCTTTTCTTAAAGCAAATTAATAGTAATACAGTATGCAGCAAAAAGTAGCATTAATAACAGGAGTTACTGGACAAGATGGTGCTTATTTAAGCGAGTTCCTTCTTAAGAAAGGATACATTGTTCATGGTATTAAACGTAGGACATCGATGTTTAATACAGATAGAATTGATCACATATATCAAGACCCACATGTAGAGGATCGCAGCTTCGTACTTCACTATGGCGATCTGACAGATAGTACCAATCTTATTAGAATTATTCAAGAAGTAAGACCTGACGAAATATATAACTTGGCAGCCATGAGCCATGTACAAGTTTCATTTGAAATCCCTGAATATACAGCTAATATTGATGGCATTGGAACTTTGAGATTGCTTGAAGCCATTAGAATATTGGGGCTTGAGAAAAAAACAAGAATTTACCAAGCTTCTACATCCGAGCTTTATGGAAAGGTCCAAGAAGTACCACAAACAGAGACCACACCATTTTATCCAAGAAGCCCTTACGCTGTTGCAAAAATGTACGCATTCTGGATTACGGTTAACTACCGCGAAGCTTATAATATTTATGCCTGTAACGGGATATTGTTCAATCACGAATCCCCAATTAGGGGCGAGACTTTTGTGACAAGAAAGATTACAAGAGCCACTTCTAAAATTGTATTGGGATTACAGGACAAGGTGTATTTAGGAAATCTTGATGCACAACGTGATTGGGGACACGCAAAAGATTATATAAGAATGATGTGGATGATCCTTCAAGCAGACACACCAGAAGACTGGGTGATTGCAACTGGCAAGACAACCTCGGTAAGAGATTTTGTAAAAATGTCATTCGCTCATGTTGGAATTGAATTAGAATTTAAAGGCCAGGGTGTTGAGGAAAAAGGCTACGTCAAAGCATGCAATAATGCCGATTATCAGCTGCCATTAGGAAAAGAAGTAGTTGCCGTAGATAAAACCTACCACAGACCAACTGAAGTTGATTTATTAATAGGTGACGCCACAAAAGCAAAGGAAAAATTAGGCTGGGTGCCAGAATATGATTTAGCGGCTTTGGTTAATGACATGATGGCTAGCGATATCAAGCTCATGAAAAAACAGCAGTTTCTTAAGGATAATGGCTACACTATTAAAAATTACTTTGAATAAATTCATGGACAAGAATTCTAAAATTTATGTTGCTGGTCATCGAGGACTTGTTGGAAGCGCACTAATGCAGAATCTTCAGGCAAAAGGGTACACCAATATTATCACTCGTACACACAGTGAACTCGAACTGACCAAAACTGTAGAGGTTGCCAAATTCTTTGAATCCCAAAAGCCAGAATATGTTTTTTTAGCAGCGGCCAAAGTTGGCGGCATCGTAGCAAATAATGTTTATCGTGCAGATTTTATTTATGAAAATCTAATGATTCAAAATAATGTTATTCATCAAAGTTATGTGAATGGTGTTAAGAAATTACTCTTTTTAGGAAGCACATGTATTTACCCAAAAAACGCTCGCCAACCCATGAAGGAAGAGTATTTGCTTACCGATACGTTGGAATACACCAATGAACCATATGCTATTGCTAAAATAGCAGGCATTAAAACTTGTGAGAGCTACAATTTGCAATATGGCACAAATTTTATTTCGGTAATGCCTACCAATCTTTATGGTCCAAATGATAGTTTTGATTTGGAAAAATCACACGTATTACCAGCCTTGGTTCGCAAAATACATTTAGCCAAACTATTGAATGAGTCAAAGTATGATGCAGTATTAAAAGACACGAAATTTGAGACGATTGAAGAAGCGAAGGTCTATTTGTCAAACTTTGGAGTCAATGAAAACAATGTTGAAATTTGGGGCACCGGAAACCCAAAACGGGAATTTTTATGGTCAAAAGACATGGCCGATGCTTGCGTGTTCATAATGGAAAACTGTGATTTTAAGGATACACTTTCTAATACAAACAGTGAAATTAGAAACACACACATTAACATTGGTACCGGAAAGGAAATATCCATAAGTGAATTGGCTTTCAAAATAAAAACCCTTGTTGGTTTTAAGGGGAATTTAATTTTTAATACAGAAAAACCCGATGGAACCATGCGAAAACTAACCGATGTTTCTAAACTGAATAAACTGGGTTGGAAGCATTCAGTAGATTTGGACGAAGGATTAAAAAAAGTCTATAATTGGTATCTTAATGATAAGTGACATTTTAAAAATAGCGATAAAAGCATCACTGGAAGCGGGAGAAATCATTATGAAAATCTACGACACTGCTTTTGAGGTAAAATTGAAAGACGACAAATCGCCTTTGACCGAAGCAGATAAACAAGCAAATGAGATCATAAATTCGTATCTTCAACCTACTAATATTCCAATAATCAGTGAGGAAAATCGACAAACAGAGTATTCGATAAGAAAAAATTGGCAAACCTGTTGGGTTGTGGATCCAGTTGATGGCACTAAAGAATTTATCAAACGCAATGGAGAATTTACGGTAAATATAGCCTTGGTGACCAACCAAAAACCTGTTTTAGGTGTCATTTATGTTCCTGCTGTTAAAGTTTTGTATGTCGCGGATGTCAATGCCAAAATTGCTTTTAAAGCAGAATTAGATTCGCATAAAAGCACGATTGACAGTATTATGAAAATCGCCCAACCTATAAAGCCTCAAAGAGTTAGCGAAGAATTAGTAAGGGTCGTTGGTAGTCGTTCTCACATGAATCAAGAAACAATCGATTTCATAGATACTTTAAAGCAGGGTGGTAATGACGTTGAAATCGTCTCAAAAGGAAGCTCATTAAAATTTTGCTTAATCGCTGAAGGCAACGCAGATGTTTATCCAAGATATGCGCCTACAATGGAGTGGGACACAGCAGCTGGTCAGGCAGTCTGCAATGCTGTAGGTGTTGCCGTTATTTCCAAAGAAACAAATAAACCGTTGCTCTATAATAAAGAAAACTTACTGAATCCTTGGTTCTTGGTATCAAAACAATGAAGGACAGCTCAAGAAAGCGACATATTGCCAAAGCCATTACCTGGAGAATCGTTGGAACCATAGATACCATTGTTCTATCATGGATTATTTCTGGTAACCCATTCACAGGTCTAAAAATCGGATTCGCTGAAGTAGCTACAAAAATGATTTTATATTATCTTCATGAACGGATTTGGTTTAAGATTTATTTTAAAAACAGCAACAAAAGGCATATTTTAAAGACTATCACGTGGCGTGTTGTGGGTACTTTGGACACAATGATTTTGGCTTGGCTGATTACAGGAAGTCCAATTACAGGTTTCAAAATAGGAGTAGCAGAAGTGCTTACCAAAATGCTGCTTTATTTCTTGCACGAAAAAGTATGGCACAAAACGGATTTTGGTCTAGAAAAACGCATGAATTAATAGAGAATGGAAAAGAATATATTTGATCAAGACTACCAAATCTCTGTAAGTGAAAGAAGAGAAATGAATGGCCACAATTCATTTTTGTTATGGTTTACAGGTCTTTCAGGATCTGGGAAATCTACTATCGCCAATAAAGTGGAAGAAGCACTTCACCTAAAGGGAGTCAAGACGTATTCACTTGATGGAGACAATATAAGAAAAGGACTTAATAATGATCTCACCTTTTCTCCAGAAGACAGAACGGAAAATATTCGTAGAATTGCAGAAATAGCTAATCTTATGATTGATGCTGGTTTGGTGGTGCTGGCCGCATTTGTCTCACCATATAAAAAAGACCGTGAGAGCATCAAAAATATTGTTAAAGATGTTAATTTTGTCGAGATCTATATCAATACGAGCATAGAAGAATGTGAACGACGTGATGTCAAAGGGCTTTACAAGAAAGCAAGGACTGGCAAAATTAATAACATGACGGGTATTTCAGCCCCTTATGAAGCTCCCGAACATCCGGATATTGAAATTCTTACCGAAAAGGAATCAGTAGAGAATGCTGTAAAAAGAATAATGGATCATATAACACCGAAATTAGAACTGAACGATGAGTAAATATTATCTTAATTATTTAGACGAATTAGAAAGTGAAGCAATTTTTGTTTTAAGAGAAGTCTGTGCGCAGTTTCAAAACCCAGTGATTTTATTTTCAGGAGGAAAAGATTCAATTGTTGTGACCCATTTGGCCAGAAAAGCCTTCTTTCCTGCTAAAATACCGTTTTCTTTAATGCATGTCGATACTGGACATAATTTTCCTGAAACAATTAAGTTTAGAGATGATTTGATAAATGATTTAGGTTTAAACCTAATTGTAGGCTCTGTTCAAGAATCTATAGATAATGGTCGAGTTGCTGAAGAAAAAGGCAAGA
>JAGXIE010000016.1 GCA_024635765.1 Flavobacteriaceae bacterium
ATAGTCTTTAATAAATAAATACTTCAAATAAGTCCATAGAAATTTCTAATGAAACTAAAAAATTCAACTAATTATCAATATTGTTGGAAGACAATAATTAGGGAAATATGTCGAAAAATGATCCATTGCCATCCTTGCAATGAAGCTTCCAACATTACCATTGATTCACCATCGCGTCGGCGGTTAATAATTTGTAATGACTTCAGTTAATTTACCGTTGTAACGGGACCGAACTTGGAGTGAAGGTGAAAATGATTCAACAAAAACCTTGGTGTTCTTTTTAAAAGGGATAACACCTTCCCTTTTTATTTGTACTGGAAACTTGCCATTCATTAGTGCCCGGATTTATTGATTTAGAATACTGATAATGGCTACTATTTGGATTAGTAAGCTTCCATTTTCTTTAACTATCTCGTTAATTTTACTGATAGAAACCTTGTAATAGGAGTCTTTTACAGCATTTTGTAGGTCATTTAAGGAAAGCTTAATTTCTTCCAATTCATATTCACCTAACATTTCGTCAATAACAGAAATAAGTTCTTTTTCCTCTTTCTCCGCAAAAGGAAAACCCAATAAAACCAACGAATATTTTACATTATAACGCCTGGAATTAGGGAATGAGATGGGGAATGTGGCTTGTACCACATCTTGTAACTGTAATAATTCTCTGTTTTTTAAGATTTTCTTCATCTGAATTCTTCCATCTCTGAAAAGATTAGTAGATATGATATACGTCATATCCTAAGAATACATACACGTGTATTTTTATGATCAATTCAAAATTGAAAATAATCACTATGTAATTAAAGACCAATCAATATGTCCATACAAACAATTAAATCAAACATAATTGAGGCAGTAAAGTCATTCGAAGAAATAACGTAGAAAACAGTTGATGTTAAAATCCCTTTAAGTAGTGAAGCAGTACACATTCAATTGATGACGTTAAGAAACTCATTCGGGTAAGCGATCTCAATGATCCGTTTTAAAAATATTGAAATCGCAAAACTTGGATTGTTTCTGGCCTGCGACAACAGTCCTTTTATTGCTGGTAGCATCCAAAGTAATTGATGGTGGAATGAATGGTCAACAATTTAATTTAAAAAACTACAGAAAATGAAAAGATCACTAATTACTTCAATACTTATTTTTATTAGCATAATCCTGTTTTCGGGATGCGAAACCAAACAACCCGTAGATCAATTGCTAAAAAACGATACACAGCGTTCCGAAATCATTGAATCATTTATGGATCACGAACCGTATAGAATGGAGATGATGAATGCCATGATGGAAAATGACAGTAGCAGGAACATCATAGGTCAAAAAATGATGGGAAATCCCGAAATGATGGGAAATCCCGAAATGATGGGAATGATGATGAAAGAACCTACAAAAATGAAGGGTACCATGGATCATATGCTCAATATGGCGGCTAATGACAGTATTATGTTTAATCACATGATTAAAATGATGAAAGAAAAGCCGGAAATGTGGAAAAAGGTCATGGAAATTAAAACCGCTACAAATAAAACCAACTAACATCATGCATGATAACGACTGGAATTGGGGAATGGGATGGGGAATGGGATGGGGAATGTGGATAGTACCACTCCTTATAATTTTAATAATTCTCTATTTTTTAAGATTTAGAAGAAGAAAATGAATAATAAAACCGTAGCAGAAATTGTGAAGTGAAGCAATTGAATGATAGGCTCGGAATTAATTCAAAAGCTTTCTGAAAAGTATCAGATAGTTGGTTTTTACTAGGATGGTATCGAACGCTGTAAAAAATCAGCTATCAGATTGTTACCGGAATAGCCTTTATCAATCATCCTATCTGGACACAATCCTATCATCCTTTTGGTAGAACAAAACGTTTAGGCTTCGGTCGTGAACTATCAGAGTTGGGGATTCAGGAGTTTGTAAATAAGAAACTGATAAGATTAAGCGGACTGAATGATCCGTTTTAAAATATTAAAAATCATGGAAAATTCAATCAAACATACTTATCACATCAGTGGTATGAGTTGTGGTGGATGCGTTGCAGCAGTTAAAAACAAATTGTCCACTGTTGCCGGTGTAACCACCGTGCAAGTTGACTTGGCAAAGAAGGAAGCAGAAATTACTTCATCTGCAATAATTAAAGCAGATGCACTTCAGGATGCATTAAAGAATACGCATTATACCATTTCGGAACTTAGGACAGTTTAATTAAACTTTTAAAAATGAAAATCTTAGAAAACAAAGTGGCCATTGTTACAGGAGCAGGTTCTGGAATTGGCAAAGCAATAGCAATACTGTACGCATCAGAAGGTGCAAAAGTTGTTGTGTCCGATATAGACGAAAAGGGTGGAAATGAGTCGGTGTCCGTAATTAAATCAAAAGGTGGAGAAGCTTTTTTTATAAAAGCAGACTCCTCCAATTCTGATGATCAAAAATCAATGGTAAAAATGGCTGTAAAAAAATATGGTGGGTTGCATATTGCATGCAACAATGCTGGCATTGGTGGAGATTTAGCTCCAATAGGTGAGTATCCCATTGACGGTTGGGACAAAATTATCAGTATCAATCTTTCGGGTGTATTTTATGGCTTGCATTACCAGATTCCTGCTATGTTAAAAACAGGCGAAGGTGGCAGTATTGTAAATATGGCGTCCATTCTTGGTATGGTTGGCTCTAAAAATTCGTCAGGATATGTTGCCGCAAAACATGGTGTTGTGGGACTTACCAAAACCGCTGCATTGGAATATGCTGATAAACAAATACGCGTCAATGCTGTGGGACCGGGATACATCGATACCCCTTTACTTTCCAATACACTCGATGATGACACTATAAAATCATTAGCCGGGCTCCACCCCATTGGCAGGTTAGGTACTGCCGAAGAGGTTGCCGAATTAGTGCTTTGGTTAAGTTCTTCAAAATCTTCTTTTGTAACTGGTTCTTATTACACAATAGATGGTGGCTATACTGCCCAATAAGGTATTTTATACCGATTAGAACTTAAATATTGAATTTTGATTTTTAACAAAATAAAGTAATGGAAACAAGCAACAAAAGTTTACAGAATCAGAATTCACAAACGGATATTGGAGCCCAAAAACCCAACAAGGAAGTTATAATTATTACAGGAAGCAGTGGAATGATAGGCTCAGCCTTAATTCATAAACTTGCTGAAGAATACCATGTGGTTGGATTTGACCAGGATGGCTATCCTTTTCCACCAGTAGAGGCAGAATGTGTATGTGTAGACCTCACCAATGATGCACGAATGGATTTTGCCTTTAAACGAATACGCTACGCCTATGGTAACAAAATAGCTTCGGTTGTGCACCTGGCGGCTTATTATGATTTCTTAGGTGAACCCTCTGATCTTTATGATAAAGTGACAGTGAAAGGCACTGAGCGGATGCTGAAATACTTGCAGGATTTTGAAGTTGAGCAATTCATTTTTTCCAGCAGCATGCTGGTTTATAAACCTTCCTCTCCAGGAGTTTTAATTACTGAAGAATCCCCTTTGGAACCCAAATGGGATTATCCGAAATCTAAAGTCACGACCGAAAAAGTAATGCACGAAAAACGGGGTGAAATTCCCGTAGTGATCATGCGTATAGCAGGAGTGTACAGTGAAGAAGGCAATTCAATCCCCATCACCAATCAGGTTCAGCGCATCTATGAAAAGCAACTCTCAGCTCGACTGTATCCAGCCAATACGGCTCATGGCAGCACCTATGTACACCGCGATGATCTTCTCGATGCTATAGTCTTGACCATAGCCAAACGGAAAGACCTACAAGCAGAAGTGATTATTAATATTGGTGATGATGAGACCCTGACCTATCAGGAATTACAGGATATTGTAAATGCAGAAATTAACGGAAAGAAATCTAATATAATTCATATACCAAATTGGTTTGCTAAAGCTGGGGCATTTATGCAAAACCTTTTTGGTAAAGCTTTTATAAAACCTTGGATGATTGATCTGGCCGATGATCACTTTGAAATGGACAGCTCCAAAGCTAAAAAGTTGTTGGGATGGAAACCCAAACACGGTTTGCGAGATACCCTGCCCAAAATGGTTGAAAACTTAAAGGCCGATCCAAAGAAATTTTTTGAGGTGAACAAACTTGAATAACTAAAAAAAATATGGAAGATCAACCGCACAAAATGGAAGGTATGGGCTCACGAGGTGTTACCCGGCCGATGATGGACATGGAAAGCCACGAACACAAAAAAGGTCATGAGCACAAGGATATAGACCTGGGTGATATGAAAATGAGTGCAGATGATCGCATGAAAATGCTGAAGGATCACCACAAACAAACGCTCTGGGTCTACTGGGCCATTGTATTGTTGGGTTTTTGGATGATTGCTTCTCCACTCACTTTTGATTATGGAAAGAATGTGGTAGCACCTGCCGGAGGACGAGATGTATGGTTGTCGCTTAGTGATCGTATTGCCGCCATGTATTGGAGCGATATCATAAGTGGATTGTTTCTGGTTGTTTTTGGTTGGAGATCCCTTAAGCCTAACCGTCCTTATAGTGTTTGGATCATTTGTTTTATCGGGATTTGGATTAGTATGGCCCCGCTCATTTTTTGGGCACCAACCGCTGTAGCTTACTATAACGGCACCATGGTTGGGGTCTTAACAATTGCCTTGTCTATTCTCATACCCGGTATGCCCAATATGATCATGTTTATGAAAATGGGTGGTAATGTTCCTACCGGTTGGAGTTACAACCCATCCAGCTGGCCACAACGCTCTATTATGATTGGCCTGGCATTTATCGGGTGGGTGGTCTCCCGCTATTTGGGAGCTTTTCAATTAGGCTATGTAGATACTGCCTGGGACCCATTTTTTGGCGAAGGCACCTTAAAGGTTTTGAACTCAAATATGTCACATAGCTGGCCCATTTCAGATGCGGCTTTAGGTACGGTCGCCTATACTCTGGAATTTCTGATGGGATATATGGGAGGCACTTCCCGATGGCGTACTATGCCTTGGATGGTCACCTTTTTTGGTATTTTGGTCATTCCACTAGGTTTGGTGAGTATATTTTTAGTGATTTCCCAGCCACTTACCGTAGGCGCCTGGTGTGCCCTTTGCCTGTTTTCTGCCATTATTATGCTCCCCATGATTCCCTTACAAATTGATGAAGTCATTGCCATGTGGCAACACATGGTGCAACGAAAACAAAAAGGGGATTCGTTATGGAAAGTGTTTTGGAAAGGTGGTGATGCACTTTCTACTGAAAACGATCAACGTACCCCGGAAATGTTAACATTTGTTGATAGCCCGTGGAAGGTTTTCAAATCATCGATATGGGGAATGACTGCCCCATGGCAGTTAACAGTTTCTGTAATTATTGGTTTTTGGTTGATGATTTCCCCCACCGTATTCAGGATGAGAATAGAAACATCCGGAGCCAATTTAAACCATTTGGGAGGGGCACTGGTGATTGTAGTTGCAGTAGTGGCCATGGCTGAGGTACTTAGAAGCTTCCGCTATTTCAACGTATTATTAGGCCTTGCACTGGTAGTGATGCCCTGGTTAATAGTAGATAGCAATATGTCGCTAACTCTAAGCAGTAGCTTAGCCGGACTTATCATAATGGCTCTTTCATTTTCAAAAGGGAAAATCAATGAAACGTATGGACTTTGGGATAAATATGTGGTGTAAAAAGAATCATTTATGAATATAGTAGGGACATTTGAAGTACCAATAAAGGTTAAATCAGTTTCTGGTATCATAAAAAAAATAAAAGCTTACACTAAAACAAGGTCTGGAAAAGGATGTATCAGAATGAATACCCGTCACAACAACTCCTTGAATAATCTGGTAAACAATCATTCTGCTTCAGCTTAGCTATTTTTATTTCCGTACTAGTGGACAAGATTTGGGCTAATTCTAAGGCAGCTGGTTTTATAAATGGGATCTTACGATTTTGCACTAATCCATAAATAGAAGTTTTCTGATAGTTGATATACTTACCAAGTTCAATAATATCCATTCGTTCATCCTTGAATTCCTGTTTATGTAGTTCTCGAAGTTCTTTTAATTGTTGTTCAATATTGTTCAATTTATCCATAATTAAATCAAAGGGATTCTCCATTTTAGTTTTTTTAGAAGGGAAATTTAAATAGGAATCTTTACAGTTGCAACCTTTGTAGATTAATGTGTGAAATATGTTTTTTTGTATTTTTTTAGCCTTGTGGAACCGTTGCAACGGCTGGTTGGTCATTTGCAACCGCACCGTTGATTTACCGTTGCAATCACCGTTGTAGCCGTTGCAAAAGCTGTTTTTTATAGTGAAATATAACCAGAACACGGTAATTAGCCGTTGCAATGTTACAGTTGATTCGCCATTGCCAAGGGTGGTAAGTTTTTTATATCAACAAGATTAAACTAATTTCTCTCCTGCGTTTTTTATATTTTAATTTCCGCTAAAAATATAAGTTCAGATTCTTCATTTTCTGATTCTATGTTTTGGTTGTTAAACGTAAGTTTAGTCGGAATGAAATATGATACTTCACAAGGAAGTTCAGCGAATCTTGCGTCAAATTCCAAAATGATAGAGGTTGTATCATTCAAATTAATTGTATACTCAAATTTTGATTCATTAGGGATAAACAGAAAAAGAGTATTATCATATTTTCTTATATCAGAATCGGGTTCAGCAAATCCATGGGGCGGAATATATCGAAAGCCTGGATTTGAAAAGTCACCTTCAACAGTTATATCTTCGGGGTCGATTGTTTCATTTTCAATCAAGTTGGTTCCAGTTTCATCAACTAGTCGAATATATAATTCAGGAAATGCTGGGTCAAAAAGTGAGCAGTCAATAACCTCTTCATCATCATTATTAGAACAACTTGAAATTAAAATTCCAATTAGAAAAAGAGTTAATATTTTTTTCATAATTCAGATTTTTCAATATTCAATTGGTTGCTTTCAAATGCACTACAACAAGTAATATTATAAATGTTAATGCTACTCGGTTCATAATTTTTCTTTTTAATCGGTTACAACGGTATGAGCATAACATAAGTGGCGACTTAAAATGCACAAGTTTTTCGGTTAAATTTTTACTTTTATAAAAAAGATAAAACTCTCGTTTCAGCACAAATTTCGCCATTTTTCTTATGCGCTGTTATGGTGCGTTATTTTAAGTTCGCAACATTTAAAATTAAATATGTTCAGTGTTATTCTTTTCAATTATTAGTCCTTCAATATTCTCAAGTCGTTCAATATATTGTCTGTCTACAACACCAGCTAATTTTTTTACAAATTTTCTTTAAATCAGAATAACATTGATTTAATAACCAGTAGTTGCCCACGAGATGAATATACTTGTCAATTAGTCCAGCTGTGTCTCTATCAATTAAAACTAGGTCAGTACCCCTTATTTTTGTTAGCGCTAAAAATTCATCGGTTACTCTGATATGGGTAATACGCCACAACGTTTGTATCACCGTAATAATTAATTGTAGATTACGATTCTTTAGTTTGAAAATTGTTGTAGGCAGCGGGTTAAGAC
>JAGXIE010000017.1 GCA_024635765.1 Flavobacteriaceae bacterium
AATATATGCGGATAATATTGCTTAATATTGCAATTAAATCCAGATATCATTGCCACGTAATACTCCACTCATAATCCTAGCTTTTTTTTCAATTTATGTCATTTGGGGCTCCACCTATTTATTGAATAAAATTGCAGTAACAGAGCTGCCACCTTTTATGTTGGCATCAATTAGGTTCATTTCTGCTGGATTAATCATTTTTGTTATTGCAAAATTGATGGGGCTTTCACTTTCAATAACCAAAAAACAACTCATTAATACGGCCATTGCAGGGTTTTTGTTTTTAACTTTTGGAAATGGATTAGTGGTGTGGGCTTTAAGATATGTTGATAGTGGGTTTGCTGCTCTTGAGATTTCTGCCCAACCATTAGTAGTTCTTATTATGATGAAAATTTTGCAGGGTAAAAAAATACAACCAATGTCGATCATTGGTGTGATTTTAGGTATTGTAGGAATTTATCTTCTTGTGAGCCAAAAACAGGTGATTAGTAAAGAAGGAAGTATTTTAGGCATGGTCATGATTTTTGCTTGTATGATTAGTTGGGCTTATGGAAGCTTGTTCGTCGGTAAAGCAGATCTGCCCTCTAATTTTTTTATAAATACTGGTTATCAAATGATCTCTGGAGGTATTATATTGTTTTTAACAAGTTTGCTATTCGGCGAATCTTGGACCTTGCCGAACACTTGGAGCAATGAAGTACAATGGTCAATGATATTATTAATTGTATTTGGAAGTATTGTTGCATTTACGTCTTTCAATTACTTGTTGCGTTTGGTATCACCAGAAAAAGTAGCAACATCCACCTATGTGAATCCTATTATAGCACTTCTATTGGGATGGTATTTTCTTGAAGAACAAATCACAACACAATCAATCATTGCGGCTATTGTATTATTAACAGGAGTTTACTTTATTAATACCAAGCGCAAAATGGTGATGTTTGAACGATTCTTTAATAAATAGGTAAATGATGTTAAATCCATTATAAAAGCTTGTTAAGAAATCTTAAATCCCTTGACTCATATAAAAGAATTGATTATATTATAAAAAGAAATCTTCTAATTATGAAATCAATAATCACTATTCTTTTAATTATTACCTCTACATTTTGCTATGCCCAATTTCCCAAAACAACTGCAACCAGTGATAGGGTAGAAGCAGAGGCAGAAATTTTAACTGATGCTTATAATGACCAACTGGCATTAACAGGTATTCAGATTCCCTTATTCAAAGGAGTCGTTGAAAAATACATTATGAAGTCTGAAGAAGTCATAGAACAGTTGGATGGCAGGGAAGAATTAGACATGTTAGTCGAACTTCAGGCGAGAGAAACTCTTGAAATGAATGATATTTTAACACAGCCTCAATATCGATTGTACAAAAAACTAAAATATGAAATGCAACCAATTAAATTGGTTGGAGAATAATATCAATGGTTCAATTGAGTCATTATGTTGTCTTAAGTGTTGAAACTGGGCATTAAACCAACTTTTTTTCTTCTTCAGCATCAAATGGCACGTATGATAATCCACAAGAATTTATGAACTACTTTATAGCTGAACAATCATTTTTAACGTTTCCTCCATACTAAATCAGCATCCAAATAAAAACTACCAATAAAATCAAAATTACATTCATCTGGTGCTATCATTGACAAAAATGATTCAGAATTAGCGTTCCGATACAAATGATACGTTTCACCCATCAACGGTTCAAAATTAAATTTTGAATCATAAATGAGGTTGTTATATTCATAGACCTCCATCATAGCATCATATTCAGCTTTAATTTCTTTGTACTTTGCCGAAATGTGCTTATTAACTTTATGAATGTTCCTTTTTTTCCAAGCAACTGTATCCAAGGTTGTTATAACTGGGGCACCAACGTTCGTCGCATAAGGTTTTAATGCAGCGTCATACGTCTGTAATCTCTCATTAAATACAATATTATCTGGCTTGGTTGATGTCTTCTTCATGTCAACGGTATTAAGGAAAACAAAATTACATTATTTTGTTTATTTAAAATAGATATTTGTTAAACATTATGGTTTTCAAATTTTATGGAATCGAATTTTTAATGAATAGTTTTTTTAGAATTAACAAGTATTAACAACTGTCTTTAAGAAAATTAGGATAGAAATGATTAAATTTAAAAATTATATTAACCATCATAAAAACTAAAGAATGAATACAAATGTAAAAGCGTATGGGGCTAAATCCGCTACCGCAGATTTGGAACCAATGTCAATAGAACGAAGAGAAACGAAACCTTCGGATGTTAAAATCGAAATCACCTACTGTGGAGTTTGTCACAGCGACATTCATACTGTTAGGAATGACTGGCAAAATTCAGTCTATCCTGTAATTCCAGGACACGAAATTATCGGTAAAGTATTGGAAGTAGGTGAAAACGTAACAAAATTTAAGAAAGACCAATTGGTTGGTGTTGGGTGTTTGGTAGACTCCTGTCAAACTTGCAGC
This sequence comes from Flavobacteriaceae bacterium, assembly GCA_024635765.1. Taxonomy (GTDB): domain Bacteria; phylum Bacteroidota; class Bacteroidia; order Flavobacteriales; family Flavobacteriaceae; genus JBPOFM01. The sequence continues at coordinate 2,482 of JAGXIE010000017.1, forward strand.
TCATGCGATGAAGGTCTTGAGCAATATTGTGAAAACGGGTGGACAGGTACTTATAATAGTAAAGACAATCATATGCAGGATAAACAAACTTACGGAGGTTATTCTACTTCTATAGTTGTGGATGAAAAATTCGTTTTAAGTATTCCTGAAAATATCGATGAAAAGGCTGCAGCTCCTTTGCTTTGTGCAGGAATAACGACTTGGTCCCCATTAAGCCAATGGAAGGTTAAAAAAGGTGACAAGGTAGGTGTTGTCGGACTTGGAGGACTAGGACATATGGGCGTTAAATTTGCAAATGCCTTGGGTGCTCATGTCGTAATGATCACCACTTCACCAGACAAAGCATCAGATGCCACATCACTAGGTGCGCATGAAGTTTTGATTTCGAAAAATGAAGAGGACATGCAGAAACATAACAATTCATTCGATTTTATTTTGAATACAATTCCAGTCGGTCATGACATGAATCCTTACATTGCATTGTTAAAACGTGATGCGACGATGGTTCTCGTTGGAGCCGTAGAACCATTAAAGCCATTTCATGGTGGTGGAATTATCATGGGACGTAAACGTATCTCAGGTTCTTTGATCGGTGGTATAAAAGAAACACAGGAAATGTTAGATTTTTGTGGTAAACATAATATTGTTTCAGATATCGAAATGATTGATATGAAAGATATAAATAAAGCTTACAAGCGTGTGATTGATGCCGATGTGAAGTATCGTTTTGTGATTGACATGAAGTCATTAAAGAATTAAAATATACAATTTAAAAAAATAGACCTCTTCTCTTTAGAGAATGAGGTCTTTTTTTATTAGCAAACACCACATTATGTCATTTACGAGTATATGTCTTATAGTTTTATGTAATTTAGTATTTTTAAACCCTCACATCACTCACTTTTTCACATGAAAAAATATAAAATTGCCGTAGTTCAGTTAAATTTAAATGACATAGCGGAAAATAACTTAAAAAAATGCCTTGAATGGGTGAAAAAAGCGGCCAACCAAGGTGCTGAAGTCATTTGTTTGCCAGAACTTTATAGCAGTCATTACTTTTGTCAAAGTGAAGATGTCGAAAATTTTGCTTTGGCAGAACCGTTATATGGTACATCATTTATAGCTTTTTCTAAATTGGCTAAAGAACTAGGGGTAGTTATTATTGTTCCGTTCTTTGAGAAACGAATGGCTGGTATTTATCATAATAGTGCTTATATCATTGATACGGACGGAAGTGAAGCAGGATTATATCGTAAGATGCATATTCCTGATGATCCGCATTTTTACGAAAAATTCTACTTTACACCTGGTGATTTAGGGTTTAAAAACAGTAAAACCAACAAAGGTAATATTGGGACACTTATTTGTTGGGATCAATGGTATCCAGAAGCAGCTAGAATTACTGCATTAAAAGGTTCTGAAGTGCTGTTTTATCCCACAGCAATCGGTTGGCATCCCCAAGAAAAAGAACAGTTTGGCAACAACCAATATGGAGCGTGGATGAATGTCATGAAAGGTCATGCCGTCGCTAATGGTGTTTATGTAGCTGCAGCGAATAGAATAGGATTGGAAAAGTATCTTCCAGATACAGCAGGAATAGAATTTTGGGGCGCATCTTTTATTGCTGGACCTCAAGGAGAAATTTTGGCACAAGCTTCACATGATAAGGAGGAAATTTTAATAGCTGATGTCGATTTGGATCTTCAAGAAAATGTGCGTCAAAACTGGCCTTTTTTTAGGGATCGTAGGATCGATGCCTTTGGAGAATTAACCAAAAGAGCTATAGACTGATGAGACGATTTCCAGCAGAATGGGAAGAACAGCAAGGCATTTTACTTTGTTTTCCTCATAATGGCAACGATTGGCCAGGAAAATACAAAGCCATCCAATGGGCTTTTGTGGAGTTTATCAAGAAAGTCTCGACTTATGAAACCGTTTATTTGGTTGTTGTCAATGAATCCCTTAAAGATAAAGTCACCGAAATGTTGTCGATGGCGAACGTAAATCTCAATCAAATTACTTTTATCATTCAAAAAACCAATCGTAGCTGGATGCGAGATTCGGGACCTGTTATAGTTTGGAATGGCAGTAAACGAGAAGCATTAAATTTAAATTTTAACGGCTGGGCTAAATACACTAACTACCAACTTGATAAGCATGTTCCAGAAAGGGTGGCTGATGTTTTAAAGATTCCAATGACCAAGGTTGTCTATAAAGGAAAACCTGTTGTATTGGAAGGTGGTGCGTTAGAAGTCAATGGTCGAGGTACTTTAATCACTTCGGAAGAATGTCTGCTACATCCCTCCATACAAGTCAGAAATGAAAACTTCACCAAATCTGATTATGAAACTATCTTTCATGAATATTTTGGCATTACCAACGTAATATGGGTTGGTGATGGAATTATCGGTGATGACACCCATGGTCACATTGATGATCTTTGCCGTTTTGTTAATGTCAATACTATATTAACCGTAGTTGAAACTGACTCTCAACATAAAAATCACAAACCATTACAAGATAATTTGAAGCGTCTACAAAATGCGATTTTAGAAGATGGTTCGAAACCAAAAATCGCCACACTTCCAATGCCCAAGGATATTGTTTTCGATCAATTGACCTTACCCGCAAGTTATGCTAATTTCCTTATTCTTAACAACTGCGTTTTAGTCCCAACTTTTAATGATATTAATGATTGCACGGCCCTAAGTACCTTAAAAGAATGCTTCCCAGACCGTGAAGTTGTTGGAATTAGTTGTATTGATTTTATTTGGGGATTAGGAACTTTACATTGTTTGAGTCAACAAATACCGAAATAAAATCAGCATTTTTTTTTGGAGACTGATGTTATTTTAACTCTCTTGAACTTCCTAAATGAACATATTATTGAACTTGAGATTTAATCTTTATCTTTGGTTGTAACAAACCAATCATTAGCTCTGTTTTGAAAACCTCCCATTACTATTTGTTTTCAATTGTTGTTGTCTTCACGGCTTTGGGTTTTTCTCAAGAAATACCAAGTAGCGAAGATGCCCTCAAGCAATATGAGGATATTAGTAAATCCATGGCTAGTTCCTTTCCAGAAGATGAAATGAAAACCTATTCTCGTGCGTCGTTTTCTCAACCAGAACTGGAAATCTATTTATCGCAGCATTTCCAACGGATGGATTTATTGCCTATTATTGAAGGACATAACACCCTGAAATTATATGCCTATCTTCATTCTGGTAATTGGTTTAACAAAATAGGGTTCCCTAAAGAGTCAATAAAATCATACCAAAATTTCTTTGAGTACTATAAATTGCATGAAAAGGAATTGTCGCCAACTGAATGTGAAAATTATTTAGTGATGCGTTTCTTTGCCAATAGTATTCTTGCTGAAAACTTTGCAGACCTGGGCATGTTGGATAGTGCTGCTAAACAGCATCAAACGAATATGGCTTTTACAAAGCCCCTTAACAATGTCTATTATCCGTCGTCAGTTAATAACTATGGCCTGTTTTTATATTGGCATAAAAAAGAATTGGATTCGGCCTTGGTTTATTTTAAACAAGCATACCAATTTACAAAAGAAGATTACCCTAAACATACTTTAATCAGTAGCATTCGAGATAATATTGCAGATATCTATGTAGAGCAGAAAAAGTATTTGTCTGCACAGCCATTATATGCTGAAAATTTTGAATTTTATAATGAAGGCGTGGTCAATATCTTATCAATGTCAAGAACAAGCAACTATTAATTGAACAAAATTTAGAAAATAGCAACTTAAAAGTTCAGCAACTCAACTCCGAAATTAAATCTAAAGAGCGCGATTTATCAGATTTTGCAATTAATCTGATCC
>JAGXIE010000109.1 GCA_024635765.1 Flavobacteriaceae bacterium
ATACAAGATAATTCCAATTATAAACCCAAAAGCAGCATAGCGTGTTAACAATAAAATTCCACAAAAAAGGCCTGAAAACAACAAGAAAATCATCTGTTTTCTATTAATCCATTTAATAAATAACCAGACCATAATACTTAAAATTGTAACAAAAACAGATTCACTATTAATTATTAAATACTCCGTAATAGGCCTACTCGACATTAAAAACAAAAGAAGGAATATCGACGGTACTTGTTTAATTCTTAATTCCTTAAAAATAAGGAACATTATTAAACCAAATAAAAAATATGAAATGGTATTTAAATATTTCGCAGATTCAATTATTTCACTATTAAAAATAAATGAGAAACCAGCTAAAATTAATGAATAACCTGGAGGCCAGTGGTTAACAAGTTCGCCTTTATCATCAACAACACCATTTCCTAATTTTATATTTCTCGAAGTTTCTATATAATCTAAAGAATCTGGTAGTATACCAAGTGGGCTTTTATTGATGATATAAAAAAAGAATAGTGTAAAAAGAACCAAAATAACTAAATGAATATATTTTCTCATAATTCACTTTAAATCTTAAGCAATCCATATTTTATAATGCAATAAATAGCTTTAAAACCATCTCGCCAACCAATTTTTTTACCTTCATCATAGGTGCGTCCATAATAAGATATACCAACTTCATAAATTCTAACATTAGGTAACCTAGCGATTTTTGAGGTTACTTCTGGTTCAAATCCAAATCTTTTTTCTTTTAAAACAATACTTTTTAACATTTTAGCTGAAAATAACTTATAACAAGTTTCCATGTCTGTTAAGTTTAAATTTAACACCATATTAATTAAAAAGGTTAAAAACTTATTTCCGATGGAATGCCAAAAAAATAATATTCTATGTGGATCACCTCCCATAAATCTAGATCCATAAACTACATCAGCATATCCTTTCACAACTGGCTTCAAAAGTTTATTATAATCATCAGGATCATATTCTAAGTCTGCATCTTGAATAAGAATATAATCTCCAGTGGCTTGCTCTATTCCTTTATGCAAGGCAGCTCCTTTGCCTAAGTTAGTTTCTTGTCTGAAAAGATAAATTTCAATATTCGGGTTATTTTTAATGTAACTAATGATTAAATCCATCGTATTATCCGTTGAACAATCGTCAACAACAATGACTTCTTTGGTTATATCATTAATTAAAGCAACCTTCTTAATTTGGTCTAATATTGAAATTATTGTAGCGCTTTCATTATATGCAGGTATAATAATAGATAATTTCATAATATTAACTTTTAAAATAGATTCTACGCCACATCGACAAAGTTAACAACATACTTAAAGGATGCGAATACTGCACTGCATCTTTTTTGTAAAACTTTTGAAATATCTCTGTAGTGATTGATTTAGGTACCCAGTCTAAAAAATCTTTTACAAACAAGTGCTGCTTCAGTTGCTGTTGATTGTTGCCACCCAAAAACTGCAACTCAAAATTGCGCTGTATATAAGGTCTCCCTACTAAACCGTTTAGCTCCCGTTGCAACTTGTTCATCACCCTAAAGGGCAAATTGTAGGGTACTTTGTTATATTGATAAGTATTGATACTAAAGGGTCGCTGCGCCTGCCAGGTAATAGCAGCCAAGGCTTTGTGCTGTTTTAAATGGGCAATTTGCAAACGCCGGTCTGCCAGATATTCCTCCGGTACGGTACAAATAAACTGGCACATACGGTCGTCGTAATATGGTAGGGTAATGGGATGTGCCGCTTCAAACACACTCAAATTAGTAGTCGTCCATCGGTGTGCCCATTGGGAAGTTTTAAATGCCCGCAACTTGGCACTCACATGATCTATTTTAATTTTTGATAAAGCGCTTTCAATTCGTTCTATAAAATAATCTTTAAAATTACCTTCCAACCCCCAAGCCCCCCACAAGGATGCTGCCAACTCCAAACCCCCAGGTTTCAGCATTTTTTTTAATAACAAAGAAATCATATCTTGATGAGAAGCTCCTTCGGGTGCACCTCTATCAAAAAGCACATCACCCCAATGGCCTAAAGAAAACACTCCATCCATCTGTTTTAATTGAGGCAAAACTGCCATTTGTCTCGGATGTGTAAATTCAGAATAGCACTTATTAATATGAGCCAAGTCATCGATAGAATCCCACAAATAGCCTTTAGGGATCTGGAAATCATCAAATGTAAAACCACAAACTTTGGCAATGTCGCGGGCAATCCGATGTTCGGGATAACCACCACTGAAACTGTAACTAAACGCATGCACTGGGTTATTGAAATCCTTAAGTACCATAGCCTGACTTCGACTATCCAAACCACCAGATAAAGGCAAGATGACAGTCCCACCACCAACCTGCTCTTTTATAATTTCAGTCAATAAAGCAATATAAGCTTCGAGCGTTTGTTCAAACGTTAATGAATTCGGGTGATAATGCCATTCAAACCAGGGCTGACTCCCCACTAAAAACCCTCGGTCATTAATGTTGTGCTCGTTTGCGGGTGCCAAACAAACTTGGTCTTTCCAATAGGTATCCCCATCCAAAAAAAAACCTGTAGCGGTAAAAATACAAATGGCCTCCAAGTGTAATTCATGACTACCTTTAATTTTGGTAAATTGTTGTTTTAAAGGTAGTATCGATGTATTTAGCATTTCCATATAATTACTTGCGAATATAAAAAAACAAAATTCTAATAATTTGTATTAAACCTATTACTTCTATAAATATTAAATTAATTTATATATTCGAATACAATTTTAAGCTGACAGGGATTGTTAATAAAGAAAAATGAATAAAATTGATGATTTTTATTTGAATAGATGGAGTATGAACAAAGACTGGACTAAAATTGGAACGTCTAAGAAAAAAAGATTAGACAATTTAATGTCTTTGTTATTTAAGTTCACACCTAATAACAATATTAAAATAATTGATTTTGGATGTGGATCTGGTTGGATACTATATTTTCTTAATGAGTTAGACTTCAAAAGGCTTTATGCTTATGATGTCACTCCAAGTACATTAAAACTTTTAGTTGAAAAATATCCTTTTTTAACTAAAATATTTGGACTGCAAAATGAAACTTCAAAAGATATTACAAAAGGTTATTTTGATCTATGTATTACTAGCGAAGTATATGAACATATTCCGTATGACGAAAAAGAGAAGTTCTTATTAGAAATAAATTCGATACTACAAGAGAATGGTTTTTTATACCTAACCACTCCCAATGGAAGATTTAAAAGTAAGGCCTTGACTGAAAGCAATGAACAGCCAATTGAAGATTGGGATAGTCCAAAAAGAGTAGCAAATTTATTAAATCAAACTGGCTTTGAGATTTTAGAAAAAGGGTCGTTTTATCTTAGCCCTAAATTCAGTATTATTCATAGATTAATGCTAGGATCTAAAGCTTCTCAAATTTTTAAGCGAATTGGACTAAAAAATAAATTGGAAGAACAGTTTGAAAAAAGGATGCTAGGGCTATCAACTTATTTTTTTTGTAAAAAAGTTAGTTAGAATATACTTCACTATACATCTCTTTATACATATTAACTTCTTGTTGATAATTTGAAATTAAAATATTCGAATTGTTTTTTATTTGATCTTGAAGTTTTTGGTTTAATATAAGCTCTTTAAGCTTCATAAACAGTGCTTCAGGATTTCCCTTTTCCACCAAAAAGCCATCTATATTATCTTGAAATATTTCTGAAATACCTCCAGCATCTGTTGTTACTGTCGGAATTCTATTATGTAATGCTCTTAATAAAGTATTTGGAATCCCTTCGCTGAGTGAACTCTGAAGATAAATTGTCGCTAAACTAAATAAATTGTCAATTTGTTTCGAATTTAAATGCCCATGAAAAATAATATTATCTTCCAATTCATATTGAGCTATCCAATAATTCAACTCATCCTTTTGTTCATTAGAGTAACCACCACAAATGTGATAATAAAATTGAATTCCACTGCCTTTTAACAAATAAAGAGCCTTTAACGCTATCTGATACCCCTTTGTCCAATGAATTCTACCTATTGTCAAAATATTAGGTGTATTAGAAGCTGTATTATTATTTATTATAATATTATCAGTCTCTGCTCTTCTATGAATAACAAAGGAATTAATATTTTTAGGTTTAAGTTTTATTAAACTCATTTTTAAGTTGTTAGACACAAAATGAATGTTTTTAATGGCCTCTGCGACATGAACCACAAAATATGTGTCTTTTTGCGATCTTAGCGGTCTTACCAACAAATCTCCTCCCCTAAAAGATACTACACATTTAAAATTACACACTTTTAAGAAATGTAGAAAAGAGGGCTGTAACAATTGTACGTTGTGTACATGAACAACATTTGGATTAATTTTTAATAAAATAGAGAATCGACCGAAATAATAAATGGCCCTTTTGTGATTTAATTTTGTAGTTTTTTTATATAACTTAAAGAGTTTAAAGTTATAAATGCTTCTTACCACATATACAAACCAATTATAACGATCATGAGCAACACTTATAATTTTAAAATCTTTAAACTTGGTTTTTTTTGAAAAAGTAACAATTTCACAATGTATACCAACTGATTCTAGCCTATTAATTAATTTCAAATTATATAATTGACTTGCACTAGGGAAATTAACAAAAACGTGTGCGATTTTCATCTATTTTATTTTAAATAACTGATAATACCTAGTGTTCAGATTTAAACTATAAATTATATGATCAATTTTAAATCCTAAATTCTCTAAACCCTTTCTATTTGGTATATTTTTAAAATTTGTATAAATCCATACTTTATGGAACCCATTGGATCTACACTCTTCCAAAATTTTAGAATATACATAACTATTAACTCTGTTTCCTCGAAACTTATCTAACACTCTTACATGATAAATGTAACATTCTAAATAATTAATATTCATATATTTACCTGCCTGTTGGACAAAATGTTCTCCAGAAAACTGAACCCAATGATAACTAATTACCTTATCACCATAAATTGTCACATAGCATTTATCACCTCTCTCTAGTCTATTCCTTAACCTTTCGATATTCAAAAATTTAACTTCATGAATTCTGTCTATATCTGCAATGTTTAAATTTTCAATCCTGGCATTTATTTTTACATTCACAGCTGGAATAAAATTCAAATCATGGTAATACACGACTTCTTTATTTATTTTTGGTAATATAAGTCTAAAACGTCTTCTAATGCTGTAGAGCATAAATCATAATTGTTTGAAATATAATTAAATAATTCATCTAAAGAATCTAAAAAAAATTTGACCTCTTCTTTGGTTTGGCAATAAGGACTACCTTTTTCTAATAGTTCATTACTATGAAACATGATATTCAAAATTGCAAAATCCGTAGTTTTAAAATGATTCAAAATAACGTGATTTGCAATATTAATTAAACCATCACCATTTGTCCTATATGGCCTCAACCATTCCGTTTTACTGATGTAGCCTAATTTTCTGAAAATTCTTTTTAAATATGTTTGCTTAGTCTCTAGATGCTTAAGAATAAATTTAGGTAATTTTTCAAAATCTCTATTAATTAATGTTAGTGGTACTTGTAGTATCCCTTTTTCATTTTTATTAGATTTTTCAAAGTAGGGTTCAATACCAACATGCCATTTATTAATTTTTATATTATTTTGAAAATAAAGTGTTTTATATGGTGTAACACTAGAGTCTACTATGTAACCCAGTTCTTCTAGTATTTGACAGGTATAACTACTAGAACCAAACCTCCCAGAACGGAAACTCTTCGGATAAAAATTAAATTTTTCATAAAATAAATCCGTTAAATTTTTTATCTTCTTATATTCAATATCATATGATAAGTTTGCTTGTATATTAGATGTTCTGTTTACATTTTTCTTTGCGTTAGGATCCAAAAACTCCTCATGTAAATGTGTTCCAAAGGATGCTTCGTTAATTGTTTTGAGCAATTTTACACTAGATTCATCTAAAAGCACCTCTGGACTTAACAAATATGTTGGTATTATTTTATATTTATTAAAAATCGGCATCAAAAGCGTTTTTTGAATCTCAATATTTAAAAATGACATCGGCTGTGGTATCTCCCAATTCGAATCTTTATCGCATTCCGTGTCAATAGTAACTATAACATAGACCTTTTTATTCATACTCTAACTTCTACTAAATAATTTATAAAATTGGCTAATTAAAATAGTTAATTTATATCTAAATGATTTAGGGTTATTTAAACTAATACAGCCTAACAATGCTTCATTGTCGACTAATTTACCCTTATACTTTGATAATCCTCTCATGTGGTTGCAAGCTAATATATTAGGATCTTTAAAGCTATCTTTCATTATTAATTTTAAAAGTAATTTTCCCGGTGAAAAACGCTTGTAATTTTCATTATATGCATGATTCCAATGATATCGAACCCCATTTACAAGCCAATCCAATTGAAATGCCCAAACCTCATTGGTCTCATCATTTAGGGTTGTCAATGAGACTGATTTCTCTTTCTCATATAATGCTGTAGCCATTCTTAAAAATTTCTTTCTTTCAACTGTCAGATAAGTATTTTTTTGCCTTAATGAATTTCTTCTTTGCTCATAAAGATTTAAATTCCCAATTACATGAGAGTAGATATCCTCGGTAAAAGTTTTTACATTTAAAATAATTTTTTCACGTTGCAATCTCCTTTCGCTTTTAAGTAAATCTTTATTTTTTGGATTAAAAATCTCTTTTTCATAGGCTTCCCAACTTAAATCATACGTATCAACCCAAAAATAACCGTTGGGTGTAGTCTCCTTAAAGTCAAGCTTTACAAGCTCTAACGATTTTTTAAACCAAGTAAAAGAATCAGAAGAAATTGGAATATTTTTAAGAGATAATTTATCCCATGCTTTACTCCTTTTTAAATATTTTACAAACAATAGACATATGCTTTCTTCAAAACCTTTTGCTATTGGAATGTCATAAAAGTCTGTAGGTCCATTCCCAAGTATTGTTAATATGCGATAATTCCAAAATCTAGTGGCACGATGCTCTTCTATCTGCATTGGCAAACACCCAAGTAATTTGCTATTATCATAAACACCTAAAATAAAAACTTGAGTGGGCTCCAAATAACTTGAAATATAACTTCTTAACCATTTAGAATTCATTTGAACATAGTGTTCAAGATTCAGTTCAGATATCGAATCAAATTCTATCCAAAATTTATCATTTAATTCAATTTGAGGTATCAATCTAACTTTCATAGTCATCAATAAATTACTGCCTAGTTGCGCTAATTTTTCATTACTAATATATTTGGGAAAATAATGCAAACTTAAGAGTACATTTCAAATCTTAATCCTGTAAATTAATAGATTATTTATCAATCTGAACAAAAATGTTCTATAAAATTTATAATTGAGAAACGGAGTCCAGGTCAGTAATAAAAAGCAAAATAGAATTTTTATACGTTCCACTATCTGAAACGTATGCCAATATGTTTTATATTCTTTTCGCAACAGGACTCTATAATCCAAAAATAATTGTCTATCCATACCGCCAATTTCCACCAACATTTTCAATAGCATACCAAAATATTTAGGCAGTAAGGCTTTAGATATTCAAACAATACTCCACTCGCTAAATTGTTTTATTTATGATCCTCAATATTAAACTTTTACCGCCATATAAACCTAATAAGTCAAGTACACGTAAAATCAAGACCATAAAAGTGATTTTGATCGATTCCCATTTTGAAAACCGTTCAGGATATTTATTCATGAATATTTTCAAATCTGATAATCGCTCTAAATAAAGTTCTTTATCCAAATAACGAAGTTCCACAATTTTCTTTAATATGAGATTTTGATATTTTGGATATAGATTTTTTGATACGAGCTCCATGCACTCCATATGTGTCTTAAGTATGTAGTCCTTTCTATAGGAAATATCTCGTGAGGAGTAGGTACTTCCACTCTGATAGCGATAGGCTGCTGTTACCGTATTTAAAAATTTTATTTTACCAAATTTGGATTGATACAACACCATATACATATCATCACCTGGTACAGTTCGACTTAAACTATTAAAGTCTCGGTTTCGAAAAACTTTTGTGGAAACTGGAACCCATGTTGGCAAGTGCTGCATTTGATAATCTGTCCTTCCACCGTCTTTTATCAGCTTTTCTTTAATGACTTTTCCATTTTCGTCAATCGTGCATACATTAGTAAAACAAACTTCATAATCCGGGTTTGCTTCTAGAAAGTCTACTTGACACTGCAATTTATTAGGATCGTTCCAATAATCATCACCATCACACATTGCAATATAAGAACCTTCACAATTTCGCAATAGATATAAAAGATTATCAATCATACCCAAATTTTTACTCTGCTTTACTAGATGAACATTCACAAATTGGGAGCTATTTTTAAGTGCCTCTTTAACTAACTCAAATGAGTTGTCGTCGGAACAATCGTCAGAATAAATTAGTTCAAGATCAAAATTCACTCTTTGCATTAAAATTCCGTTTAAGGCTTCTAATATAAATTTTTGATTGTTATATGTTCTTAAGCAAATGCTTACCAATGGTTGTTTCAAAATAGTTGTTTTATATTTGCTTTTTTATTTATCTCTTGCACTGAAACTATATGAATTATGGATTTCTTATAGAAGAATTTTTCACGTCATTAAGTATTTAATTAATCATATCAAGTATCATAAAACTCCTCCATTCTTTTTAAAAAGGCGTTACGACCACTTTGGGATATGACACGATTTCTTAATTGCTTCGCATTAAAATGAAGAGTCCTATCATAAATTGCTTGAAGATTCATTGCGATACTTTCGACATCGCCAATCTCAACGAGCACTCCGACGTCTTCCGTTATAGTATCTTCAGGACCACCACTACGTGTTGAAATTACTGGCAATCCACATAACATTGCTTCTCGCACAGCAACACCATAGGGCTCGTCAATACTTGTAGACACAAAAACAGATGATTTTTGATGCAATTTTTTGATGTTGTCCCTATCCAGCCAGGAATGAAATTTCAGAATGTGATGTAATTTTTCATATTTGGAGATAAAGTTTTCATCAATGTCTTTCATTTTTGTCAATTCGTCTAAAGAGGAAAGACCAACGACGTGCACCTCTAGTGGCCTAGCTCTATCATATAATTCCATAAATTTTAAAATCGCATCAAAAAAAGTAATAGGATCTTTTACAGATGAAGCCCTTAAAATGGTGGTGATTATAAATAGGTCGTCCGATTTTAAATAGGTCGGATAAGAAAACATTCGTTCGTCCATCAAATTCCAAACCACCTCTACATCTTTGTTAGTATTAACCATTGATAAACAAGCTTTATGAAAATGACTCACCCCAGCAATCTTTCTCGAAATCTCGAATATTTTTTTAATTCGCTCTTGGTAGACCTTTTTATATCGTTTTAACTTGAAAGGAGAGTGTTCTATTACCACCAATGGTATATTGTATACTTCTGCAATTAAATAGGATGATACGCCGTATTTATACATGCTTTGTATGTGGATAATGTCCGGAAACCAATGAAGCTTTTTAATTAATCTTTTGAAAGCCGTTAAATAGGCCTTGTCCATTTCATTTAATTTTTTTTCATCGCTCCAAGATTTTTGAATTATTACTGGAAAGGAATACGCCTCAGGTTTTTGGATTAAAAAATCCGTACTTAAGCTATTATGCTTTCCCTGAAATACGCGCTTTAACTTTTGAAACACATAACTTTTTGTATGTAATTCTTCAGCCATCAAGACTTTAACTTCGAATCCATGGGTATTTAAAAACGCTGCCTGCTCTTTAAAAAAAGAGCCAGATGCATACTTTTTATTAGGATACCAAGATGGCATGAGCAAAATCTTTTTATTCATGTCAAATTAATTAGGTGTTTACCATGGATACCAATGTCCGTTTCATAAAGGCTCTGTAAAAATAAGGAATTCGTTTTCCTATAAGACCCTGAATGCGGCAATAAGTTTTTAAATGGCGATAGATAGTGCTATTGATAATACCAAGGTGTCTATAGACTGCTAATAAGGAGTAAAGTTCTTTGTACAAACCAAAATCACTACTCACCAAAAAATGACGTTTTAAGAATACTGCCAACAAGTGTGGGGCCTTATCGTCTCCCGTAATCAATTGAGGGGCAAAATAAGTGACAATAAGAAGCCTGTCGCGATGAAGTCGTCCATTGCGGGCATTCTTTTTTGTTTCGTTTTCTTGATGGGTTCTATAAAAATTGAGAGGCAAATGCAGATACCTAATATCATGGTTTAGAAGGATAGAGATATAAGTAAATAAATCTCCCGCATTATACAATCGTTGCAACATGCCCATATCTAAATGGCGTAAGGCACTGGTTCTGAACAACACCGCGCTGGCATTACTGACAATAAGGTCATTGATAAAATAACTTGACAGATCTTGCGACGTCAAAGAACTCCGTCCCAGAATTACAAATTGATGGAGCAAAGCATGGGTCTCTGACATCAACCCTAATGGGTTGCTTTCAGAATCCACAATGTTTGAATCCGTAAAAACCAGTCCAGCTGACTGATTAGATTTCAGTTCAGATACAGTATGTTTTAAAAAATCAGGATGGGCAAAATCATCACTTTCTGCAATCCATATATAGTCACCTTTTGCCAATTCAATTCCTTTGATCCATTGCTTAAAAACCGAACCTGAATTCATGTCATTACAGATTAGATGGGAAACTTTGGAGTGTTTTTCATACATTTTTAAAATAGTGATACTGGAATCTGATGATGCATCATCTAAAAGGATCAACTCAAAATCTTGGAAGCTCTGATGTAAGACACTTTCAATCCTTGGGATTAGATAACCGTGATGATTATAATTAGGAATGATGACAGAAACTTTAGGCATTATTAATTGATATGATGAATAATAATTACATTATAATCTTATAAGTGGGGTTATTTAATAGAGTAAATCTCAAAATTGACAACACCTCTCTTGAACTTAAAAAAAAAGAGCAGTAACCCAAACATTAAAAATTTAATTATATTCTTTTGTTTTTTATACTTCCTTACAATTTTAGAAAGAAGTACAATACGCGTATCAATGGGAATTTTGAAAAAACCATACTTTAGAAACAACTCATTTCGCAAACTTTTAAATTTATAATCTTGATTATAGTAACTAATACCACCTGCCGTGTACTCTGCAATGGTGAGGTCTACATATCGATGCTTAATTCGGCTATTATAAAACCATCTTATATTGTGATGCCAATCTGCCAGAACTTTATAACTGATATCGAAGGTTCCAATAGCATTGAATACGGATTTTTTAATAAAAATAGCCTGATGGCAAATATTTTTTTGAGTCAACTTTTTATAATCAAAATTACCGTCATAAAGACCCTTGTAATACGTAGAATTGACATTTCCATAAATCACTTCATGCACTCCTTCATTGACATAGTGATATATTTTTTTTAGAACGTCGGCATCAAAAAGATAATCATCACTACCCATAAAATATAACCAACTTGCATTAGAAGTGTTTATTCCTTTGTTCATCGCATCATAGATACCTTTATCTTCTTCTGAATAGAAATGTATGTTTTTGTTAGTTGATTGGTATTGTTTTACAATGATTTTGGTTCGGTCGGTTGAGAGTCCATCCATTATTAAAATCTCATAATCTGAAAAGGTCTGTTGTAAAACACTCTCCAAAGCCCTTGAAATTGTAATTTCAGAATTGTATGTTGGGATGATAATCGAATAGAATGGCTGTGTCGGCATTTGGTTTTCTTATTTCAACCTATTTAATTGAAACTTTTGATGCTTATGTGAATATCCAATTTCAATTTCTTGTAAGTTTGAGTACCTGTTTTTCAAATTATTCAAATAATTTAACTTAAATAGTTTACCTAAAGTTAAAATCTTTAACATCCAATCAATGAGCTTTAATTTTTTTAAGATTTTCATCTCACCAATTTTAACGGGGTATCCAGCAATAGTTTGGGAAGCTTCAAGGAGGTAAACATCCTTATTTACAACCGACATTTGACCTGGTCGCATCCGCCAAGCACCTATGGGAATATTAACATAGTATAATTTCTCGAACTGAAAATAACGAAACCATAAATCAAAATCACCAGCAAATTTTAAATCTTTTCTGACCTGCCCACCTGCTTTTTGCCATAAGGATCGTCGCCAAAAAGTAGATTCTTGTTGTATCCATTGAAAATCACCATTTAAAAATGTAAAGAGACTAAATTTTTTTGGAACTTTAGTATAAACAACCTCTCCATTTATATTTAAAACAGAATTCAAACCTTGAATCCAATTGACATTTGGTAAATCCTTGAACAAAGTATACATATTGAATAAGGAATTAGCCAATAGTTTATCGTCCCCATTTATCCACGCCATAATTTCGCCGGTTGATTGGGCAAACCCCTTATTAATAGCATCATACATGCCAAAATCTGGCCCACTAATCAATTGCGAAATTTGTCCTTCGTAAGATCTTATAATTTCTAATGTACCGTCATTACTTCCTCCATCAACAATAATATATTCTAAATTAGGATAGCATTGCCCTATAACTGATAAAATTGTCCCTTCTATATAATCAACTTGATTATACACTGGGGTAACTATTGATATTTTAGGATATAATGGTGCCAAATCAACTTTGTTGTAATTCTAAAATATTCTCAAACAGTTTTTTATAAGACGCTGCTTGGATTTTCAAATCATACTTTCTCATAGCGTTAACTCGTATGCTTAATCTTTCAAAAGAATCTATAGAATTTAAAAAAAAATCTATAGTCTCTACCAAAGCATTTACACTTGTTTCTGCGGTCAACAAACCATTTTCTCCATGCTGAACCATGTCAAGGATTCCCCCAACTGGAAATCCTATAACCGGGGTACCACATAATAAAGATTCCAAAACAGTATTTGGCAAGTTATCCATTAATGATGGAATAACAAAAACATCTGCAGCAGAATAGGCCATACTCATTAACTGCTCTGTTTTTATTGTTCCTAAAGACCTAATATTTTTATTGGGGTCAAATTCATCTTCAACATTCCCGACTGAACATAAAATTACATCCGTTCTATCTAATTTTTCGAAGGCTTTCTTGAGATATTCAAATCCTTTTCTTTGGTTATTGATAGAATCAGCTACAAATAGAATTACTTTCTTATCATTTGGGATATTGAATTCCATTCTGGATACTGTCTTGTCTTGTGGTTTATATAAATCGATATTAATCCCATAGGGAATGTATTTGACGGGTTTCGTTTTAAATACCGCGCTGTTTTTAGCTTCTTCCTGAAGCCATTTCGAGGGTGTTACAATAGTCAAGTTTTCGATATCCTTTGTAACCTTTTGTTTTAGAATTAAATTCTCCTTTGAAATTCGGCACTCAAAATCCGTGATTTCTTGAGATAGCGGAAATCCATTATCATCCATCCCAAAATTACAGTCCACATAATGTGCTCCTCCCGTAAAAGGATTCATATCGTGGAGTGTCCAAACCACTGGTTTAGTGTTTTTTTTAAAAAAAGACTCATAATCCAAAAAATCAGCTACCCAATGTAAATTAATAATATCCGCTTCTAAATATAAAGGTGATTCAGTGATATCAAAACTTGTAGAAGGAAAACTAAATAATTCTAGCCCCGAAGATCTAGCCTTTTGAAATTCAATTTCTCGATTTAATTTATTTTTTTTTAATATACCTATAACACGCAAAAAAATAATACTCTTTTTCTTTAAAAGTTGAAATCTATTTTTTGGTCGATGTTTTTTTCTAAAAGCAAATGTTTGAGGTAAATCCCTTTGCTTAATTTTTAAAAGTACTTTACTTTCAATTCCTTGTTGGAGCAAGCCTTCATGCAATCTTAAACAGGCATTCGCTGCACCACCTCTATCGTATGTATTAACAATTAAGATTTTCATTGCGTTTTACTAAAAACAGCTATCATAGTATGCCCTTGAATGTTTTTCTGATTTATTTTAATAATTTTCAATAATATTGGTTTTAATTTAAATATTTTAAAAACCCCTCGTAATATACGATTTCGAGCTATTTTGTGATCATAAATAGTATTTAAATACCACTGAACATGGTAATCTTGTAGCGGTTCAAAATATATTCTTTCCAATTTTATATTAAATATGCCTGCGAGTTTTTTCAAAGAGACTTCATCCCACAATCCCATATGATGCGGTGGTTTATTTAAAAGACCTCCATTACAAAATCTAATAAAGGATTTATTGTTAGGCACTCCAACAATCAGTTTTCCGCCTTTTTTTAAACAAAGCATTTGGGATTCAAGAAACGAACGAACGTCAGCAATATGCTCAAGTACTTGAAAAGAACAAACTACATCATAGTACTCAAGCATTTTATGGGCATGGTCTTGGATGGTCTCTTCTATAACGTTAAGATTTTTTTGTTTTGCCTTCAATATTGCCTCTTCATTAAGCTCTAGCCCGACGATATCAAAATCAAGCTGATTCATTTTTTCTATAAACCCAAAATCACCACTTCCTACCTCTAAAACTTTCTCGTTACCCTTTAGTATTTCCTTTACTTTTTGATGCTCCCATTTCCATGGCATATAATACCAATCAAATTTCTGTAACTGCTCATAAAATGAACTATCACCCTCTATTCCAAAAGGATAATAAAATTGAAATTTTGTGTTTTGACATTCGTAGATAAAAATGTTCTCATTAGAACTAAAATATTTTTGAACATCTATATTGAAATCACGTTTATATCCTTCAACTATTTTGTCAACGGAAATTGCTTTCTTCAAAATTGCTTTTGAATTGATATCCAAAGTTGAGTTTATAAATATATTAGTCATTCTTCTGCAAATCAGTTTAAAATACTCCAATGACAATCAACCACAACACAACCATAGTCAACGCCAGCATATTTGTGCATACTAGAGCCTGTTTCTACTATTTCAAATGTCAAGCAATTTTCTATATAATCAATCATAATTACATTGGGAATATGCAAAGCAAATGTTAAGAAATATCCATTTGGTGTTAAAAAACGATGAGGTAAATTTACATTTAGATCATATGTCCCAATTTTATCAGAAATAGAAGCAATATCTAATTCTGACGTAAATACAATTCTATCTTTTCTGTCTATAACTCTAAATCCTAAAAATGATTTAGAGTTATTCTCATGAATTTTAAGCTTTATTTTAATTGAAATTACCTCATCGAAGCCAAATTCAGCCCTATTAACTCCCTTTTCATCCAATAACTGAAGAGTCTCGATTCCAGACCCCTCAAGGGCATTATTTATATATTCCTTTTTAAAACCTTCATATTGATTGGTTTGCAAATAAAAATCTACAGCCTCATCTGTTTTTCCTTCAAAAACGGTTTTGCCATACTCTAATACAATCGCCCGCGTACACAAGCTTTTCACTGCCGCCATATTGTGACTTACAAACAACACGGTTCGTCCTTCACCTCGGCTTATATCCTGCATCTTTCCAATCGCCTTTTTCTGAAACTCCGCATCACCCACGGCAAGTACCTCATCAATCACCAAGATATCGGGTTCTAAATGGGCAGCGACGGCAAAGGCCAGACGTACCCGCATCCCAGAAGAATACCGCTTGACGGGAGTATCTATATAACGCTCACAGCCAGAAAACTCGATAATTTCCAATTCTTTGGCTTTAATTTCTGTTTTGGTCATACCCAAAATGGCACCATTCAAATAAATATTTTCACGACCGGTCAATTCGGGATGAAACCCCGTACCCACTTCCAATAAAGAGGCAATACGTCCTTTGGTCTTAATCTCACCTGTAGTTGGGCTCGTCACACGTGATAAAATTTTGAGCAACGTGGATTTCCCGGCCCCATTTTTACCAATGATACCAAGTACTTCGCCACGCCGCACTTCAAAATTAATATCCCGTAAGGCCCACACATAATCACTGTCTGCCTTCGTACTGCGATCATTCACAGAACCAACCTTTAAAAAAGGATCCTCCTTCCCACGCACACGATGCCACCAACGGTTCAAGTCATGCTTCAACGTCCCAGTACCCACCAATCCCAAGCGGTATTGCTTACTGATGTTTTCGGCTTTTAATATGATATCTTTCATAATGATATGTGAGAAGTGGTTTAGTCTGTAGTCTTTTGTCTTTTGTCTTTAGACTAGAGACTTTAGACTTTAGACTTCCGACTGTCGACTGTCGACTACTTTTTTAAATAATTCATTAATCCGTTTAACATTTTACTAATTTCCATCAATTGATTTCTAATCATGGTATCAATTTCTTTATTTATATATCCCTGCCTGAACGCAACCGTGGAACAAACTACACATTCATTAACAGAATCTTTTGCAATTTGCAAAAATCTTTTGAATTGAGGATTTGAATCTCCTTGTCCTTCCGCAATGTTTAAGGCTATTGACACGGCAGCTCTTTGAAATTGACCTGTCAGCTGATATTGTTCTGATTTAGGGAATTGTTTGGTCTGAATATAAACATTATCTATAAAAACTAGAGTTTTCTGATAAACCTTTAAATCCTCAAACGTAAACTTTACACCTTCCTTACTTTCCATGTATAACTTTTAATTTACTAACGACTACAGACTTTCGACTTTCGACTAATCAAACCGTATCAATAAACGATTTCTCCGTCCGATTAAAAATAACAATCCCTACTAAAAATAACACAATACTGATACTCAAGGTATAAAAAAATCCCGACCAACTAAAACTGCCCGTATTCAATAGCATATAACGAAATCCTTCAATAATCTGTGTCAATGGATTGTATTCCACAAAAGTTGCTACACTTTCAGGAAATTTCTTCCGAGCTTCAGAGAGTGGATAGGGAACCGCCGACATATACATCAAAAGACTCACCCCAAAACCAATCACGACATTCATATCGCGATACTTGGTAGTCATGGACGAAAAAATCATTCCCAATCCCAAGCCCAATAAAGCCATCATTAATAAATACACAGGGAACAAAAACAAATTAGCATTGACGGACAACCCAGCCCCTGCACTTAAATAATAAATGTAAAATCCAGCAAAAATACCCAACTGAATAAAAAGCTTCAACAAATTGGAAATGGTAATGGACATCGGCATAATGACCCTTGGAAAATAGACCTTCCCAAAAATACTTTCATTTTGCTTAAACGTATTACTGGTACCTGATAAACAATTATTAAAATAATTCCATGCAGTAATCCCAGCAAGATTGAATAAAAATGGTGGAATGCCACCCGTTTGAATATTACCTAAATTATTAAAGACGAGAGTAAAAATAACAGACGTAAACAAGGGCTGAATGACATACCAAAGCGGTCCCAAAATAGTCTGCTTATAAACGGTGGTAATATCCCGCTTCACAAACAGCAACAACAAATCACGATACCGCCAAATCTCCTTGAAATTCAGGTCAATCAGTTTATTTTTGGAAGAAATGGTATATAACCATTCGTCATTAGGCGTAGTGCTCAAAATACCATCATTTTTTTGATGGAGCTAATATACAAAAGCAATCGGGAATGGGAAATGGAGAATGAAGAATTAAAATGGGAAATTTTGTTGGCAAATAAAAGGAAACAAGGAGGGTTTGATAAGATCATATCAAACAACAGAATAAAGAACAAAAGACGCAATCAACAGACAACCCACAAGTCACACCAGACGACCGATCCCGATAGCTATCGGGACTGACAATTGACAACCGCCTCCACCAGCGAACAAGTCTAACTGAATGTTTAAAAAAGGGGTACATCATTACTTTTTAATGTTATTGATCATTTCAAACACCTCATCAAAAGGCAGGCCTTGATACTCACAAAACTCTTTAATGGTCACGGATTGTCGTTTCTCTTTCTTAAGAACATCTTTAAGTGTTCGAAGCAGACTTTGGGCGGTGGTAATATCCCTGCCAATTAATTGAGCTACTTCACTTGCGTCGATACATATACGTTTCATTATTAAAAATTTGGGTTCTTCTGGTAAAATAATTGAGATTAATAGTTTTCATAAGATGATAATTAAATTAATAAGCTAGAAGCCAAATTACTACAAAAGCATATTTACACAATGGTATTTTTATGAACAATGTTAACATGTTCTTAACAATGTAGTGTTTACACACCCTTTTAAGCATATCTATAGCTATTTTAAGGCTGTTTTAAAGCAAAGACAACTCGTCTTTTGTAAATTTAAATTACGTTCAATACCTGACTTTTAAATAACTATTCTCCTCGACCCTATATTACAAACACAAAAAGCATTCCTTCAAAACAAAAAAACATCCTTCAAAGCATAGTTAAAAATCCTACAACCGTCAACTTTTAATATCAAAAATCGTAAATCGTAAATCACATATCAAGGGGATACTCCCGAGATACTCCCGAGATGCGCCCGAGATAGTCCCGATGCAGTCCATGGGGAAAAACACTCCAAACCCGCGCTCAAAACCTGACAAAAAACGGAAAAACGCTCGAAACGTTGCAAAACACTCAAAACGTATCAAAAATTAATAAATCCTGATATAAATTAAAACAACTCAAATCCCAAAAAACAACCTTAAAAACTATTTTCAATCGAAGAAACTTGAAACCTCCCAAAACGTAAATGCCTTCTTCAATGTCAATCTACATTTGTCTCAACAGTTGGAAAATCTTGGGAATGAGAGGCGAGTGTTTCAGTAGGAGCTCATACAAAAAACATAAATTTCAAAACCTCTGGTGCAACAACTAAATAAATATGTTTCACCCGTATGCAACAAAAATCTTAATATTAAAAGTCTGCACAAACAGAACCTATTAAGAGCATACATAATATCTTAAAATTATGGCAAAGTATAAAGGCCTATTTAAAGTAAGAGGATCAATCGATGATTTGAACTTTTACAAGTCCGAAGACGGATACCGCATACGCTCCAAAGGTGGTGTGAGCGGAGACCGTATCAAAAATGACCCTGCATTTGAAAGAACCCGTGAGAACAACAACGAGTTCGGAATCTGTGCAACAGGCGGTAAAATGCTGCGAAGGGCAGCCATCGAATTGATGGCAAATGCCAAGGACAGCAAAGTGTCGTCCAGGCTCACCCAAACAATGTTCCGTGTCAAGGATGCCGATATCACCTCGTTCAGGGGCGACCGTCAAATAGCCATAGGCTTGGAAACAATTGAAGGGAGAGATGGCTTAAAGGGATTTGAATTCAACAACAAGGCAACCCTTGCAGAGGTCTTGCAAAAAGACTTCACCTTAGATCCAGCAACAGGAGAAATCGAGATTCTCGACTTCAACCCAATGTTGAATCTATTGAAACCTGAAGGAGCGACCCACGTGAGTCTCACATCCGGATTTTTAAAACTGGATTTCGCCACAGGCACCAAAGACATGCAAACAAGTCCGGTGTTCAACACACCCATCAATGCGACGGCCCAAACGGTGATCCTCACACCCCCAAGCCCCGCATCCGGCTCCGGAAATGACCTGTATTTCTTGAAAATAGCCTTCTTCCAACAAGTCAACAGCATTCAGTACCCATTGAAAAATGGTACCTTCAATGCCCTACAGCTTGTAGAAGTGCTATAATGTTAAATTTTTGAATTGAAAGCGGATCCCAAAGATCCGCTTTTTTTATCCAACCCCCCTCACGTGTCAGTTCGAGTGTTTTTTCAGGTGTAATGAAATGAAACCTGAAAAAATGTATCGAGAACCGAGTGAGTCACTAACAATGAAATGAAACATCATAAAATGTATCGAGAACCGAGTGAGCATTCTCTTCATAAACCCTCTCATGTGTCAGTTCGAGTGTTTTTTCAGGTGTAATGAAATGAAACCTGAAAAAATGTATCGAGAACCGAGTGAGCATTCTCTTCATAAACCCTCTCATATGTCAGTTCGAGTGTTTTTTCAGGTGTAATGAAATGAAACCTGAAAAAATGTATCGAGAACCGAGTGAGTCACTAACAATGAAATGAAACATAATAAAACGTATCGAGAACCAAGTGTTTTATGATGTGAAACGAAATGCAACATCACAAAACGTATCGAGAACCAAGTGACTCACGTCAACACACCCACTTACTTCCCAAATCGTTTCTTTGAAAGATTAGGCAACTTTTCAAACATATTATGAATGGCAGCTTCTTTTTTAGCTTTGGACCATTTTTTAATCTGTTTCTCTGTCTGAATAGCTAAGTTAGGATCTGTAAACGCTGTATAAAAAACCAATACCACCGGTCGTCTAGAATACGTATAACTATCAAAATAAGCACCTGCTTGGTGTTGCATGTATCGATGCTCCAGGTCTGAAGTAAAACCTGTATAATAAGTCCCATCAGAACATTCCAAGATATAAACGTAGTAAAGTTTCATCAGCAACTGAATTTAATGGTTAACCAATGGAAAGGTAAATAAAGTTAGCACTTCGACAAGCTCAGTGTGACAATAATGGTAACAGAAATAAAATCAATGTCAGTCTGAGCTTCGTCCACCCTGAGCTTGCCGAAGGGTCGAAGACCTTTCCCATAAACAAAAAACATTGTCAGTCTGAGCCTGTCGAAGACCCTTACGAAATCAAACTTGGATGTAAATCGCGGTAGCACTTCGACAAGCTCAGTGTGACAATAATAGTAACAGAAATAAAATCAATATCAGTTTGAGCTTCGTCCACCCTGAGCTTGCCGAAGGGTCGAAGACCCGTACCGAAATCAAACAACACTTCGACAAGCTCAGTGTGACAAAATAACAACTAGATCAGAAGAAAAAAAGCTGCCTAACATGACATTAGACAGCTTAATGATTCCATTCATTAAAGAATGTGTATTTAAAAATGCTAACCCTAACAATTACTTTTTAAGGATCCTTTTCACAATAATGTTACGATCTTTTGTTGTAATACTCAGGAAATAGACACCGCTTTCCAATGATGAAATATCCAGTGACTGCTGATTGAAGACTTCCATGACTTTGGCCCCAGTAACACTGTAAAGGGTTACTGCAGCCGGAATGTCATTATTCAGTTTAATGTGGACAAAACCATCTGTAGGATTAGGATATACCACCACTTGTTGAAGTGCCGGCTGGGTTTCTGGGATATCAAGGTTTGATAAGTCAAGTGTGTATTTCAATACTCCCAAATCCAAGGAAGCTATGTAAATTTCTACACTGTCATTATAAAATTTATGGTCGGAAGAGTAAAAACCGCTATGGGCAATCTCCTGCAAAGGCACTTCCGTCCAGCTATTGCCACCATCAATGCTGTAGATAATTTTCCCCGTGGCAATGTCGGAGGTATGGGCAGTG
Organism: Flavobacteriaceae bacterium; assembly: GCA_024635765.1. Classification (GTDB taxonomy): domain Bacteria; phylum Bacteroidota; class Bacteroidia; order Flavobacteriales; family Flavobacteriaceae; genus JBPOFM01. The sequence continues at coordinate 21,373 of JAGXIE010000109.1, forward strand.
GCAACAAGATGACCGTTGGTAAGGGGTGAGTAATTCACTTTTCTGACGTTACTACCCGAATATACCTGTGTCCAGTTTTGCCCGGCATCGATGCTTTTAAAAATCCCTGTACTGCCTGAGACCACTAGCTCGTCTGTATTAAAAGGATTGCGTTGCAGTTCGTGCAACACCTCATTGCTGCTAATATTGATCCCATTTGAAAGCATCGTCCAAGTAGCACCACCATCTTCACTTTTATACACGCGGTGGTTCAGTGTGATATAAATCTCTTCAGGATTTTGTTCCAGAATGTGGATAGAGGTTGCCAATCCTGCATCGGGAAGAGCAATCGATGTTTCTTGCACATTGTTCAGGTCCGTGATATCAAAGACCAGTATGCCTGCATCCATAAATGAGGTCCAGATAAGGTTAGGGTTGACAGGATTTGGGGTAACTGCCACTATAAAATCAAAAAAGGTCTGGTAAATACTGGTGGTGCTTTGGCCATGATCTGTACTCACATTCAGAAAGGAGCCTGAAAAAGTATTGGTATAGGAAAAAACACGTCCGGTGATCGTGTTGTCCATAAAATATACAGGGGCACTTCCTAGCGACATGTAGTTCAATGGGGTAATGTTAGAGGCTTGGGAGGTGACTGATGTGAGATCGGTGTGTACGAGGCCTTCCTGAACACTGTGGTACAGATGTGGTACTGAACCCTTGGAAATGCCAACAAAGGTAGTTTGATAGAATTCAACCGGCAGGAGTTGGAGAGTTGATCCTCCATCCATGGAAAACATAGGGTACCAGTCTGAATTGATAAAAACCTCTTCAGGCTGAAAAGGGTTGTAAGATGCCGAAGTCCCAAATGTGTAACCAGAGGGGTCATCAACAGAGTATACGTGATTGGTCCAGCTAGCACCATTGTTTGTGGTGATGGCAATTTCATTTTCTTCAAGCACCATAATAGTATTGTGGTCTGACGGACTGAAAATAATTTTATTGATACAATTAAGTGTTTCATCGGTCCAGGTGACCGGAAAGGTTTCCCAGTTTAAACCGTTGTCTGTGGAGCGATAGAGATGTTCTTGCTGTGTTTCAGTACCTATCCAGCTTCCTACAAAAAGTATCGTGGGGTCTGCGGGATGAAAGGTAATGGCACCCAGGGTGTTGTCTGGCAAGGCCTCTGTCCAGTTAAGTCCAGCATCATTAGAAATAAATAAGCCTCCTGTGACCTCTGTGGATCCGTTGGCGCGTGCAATGAATAATTTTGAGGGGTCTGCAGGGCTGATAGCGACATCATTGGGGAACACATAATCATTGTTGACGTTGTAATAGACTTCCAGCCAATTGGCTCCTCCATCCGTGGAATAATACACCTTGGCATACCCCACAAAATTAATGATATAGGATTGATGCGCCAAGACAACATCTGTGTTATCTTGGTAAATGCTGTAAGACATAATCCAGTCTCTTTCTGAATTAGGGGGTATAGGTAGAATATAGGTTTTGGTGATGGTTTCAGTAGCAAGGTCAAAGATATAGATGCCGTTGGAGCTGACTGAATAATCTACATAAAAGCTTAGGGCATGGTCATCCATATATTTTAAGCCTTTTAAAAACACTTCATTTTCAGGAAAGGAATATAAGATGTCCCAGTTCAAACCTTTGTCGAGGGAATAAATAATGTGATTGCCCTGGCTCACTGCATACAGCTTGTTTTCCACTAGTGGGTCAAAAGTGATGTCATAAATGCGGCCAAAATCTTTTGTTCCTTCAAAAGTGAGTTGCGCATTTACCTGTAAACTGCAAATGGTGAGCAGAAGAAATAAAACTTTTGTAAATAATTTTTTCATGAGTTTGATTTTATAATTTTCCAAAGATTCAGAAAATTACATCCTCAAAACAAAAAGTGAGCGTGACATAGCGTGACAGTTTTTGGACAAAACGTGATGTTAGCTGAAAGAGGCTAGGTAATCAAAGAGGAGTGAACTGTCAGCAATGCCGGTTTTTTTTGCAATTCTTTCCTTGCGCTTGCGGCAGGCTTCGGGGGTTATATGGAGTATCGCCGCAATTTCCTTGTGGCTCAAGTTCATATAAATATAGGAAATGTACCGAATGTCATTGGCATTGAGTTCCGGGTGCCTGGCCCGCAACGATTTTAAAAAGCTTTGGTTGACTTCTTCAAAATGTAATATGAAGGCCTCCCATTCAGCATCTGTTTTCAGAAGGCTTTTTAATTTTTTTATCTGGTTTTTTATGGAGAGGTTGTTTTTAAGGTCGATGTTTTCAGATAAATCCCCTATTAAGGAAGAGATCAGTTCATTTCGCTCAGACAAATAGAGTGCTTTGGCAGAAAGTTTCCTGTTGCGGGATTCAATTTCATTTTTTAAACGTTCCTGTTCTAGCAGCGACAGGGTTTCCTTTTCCCTCATTTGTTTTTCCAACAGCAGGTTATCACTCTTTTCTTTTTCCAGTTCGAGGGTGATGATTTCATTGTTGCGCTGCAGCAGGAGCTTGTTCTGTCTGTTTTTAAGGTGACTGTTTCTAAAGCCCCAGGTCAGTATGAGCATGACAAAAACCACTCCACCAAAAGCTTGATAATAGGTAGTGCGCTCTGCTTCAAACGTTTCAGCGTTTTGTTGCAATTCCTTACGATAGTTTTCAATCTCAAATTTCACCCTGTTGGTTTCATACAGCCTTCCGTTTTTGAGCTGGTTGAGTGATTCCTGAAAACGCAGAATGCTGTCTTTGGCCTGCATGGCATACAAGTAGTTTTGATCGGAGGCATACAAGTCTGACAGATGCTTATAAACCAGTATTTTACTATCGAGGTTGACGGGTTGTGATAAAGCACTTCCGGCAATTTTAATAGCGTCTGCAAGCTTGTTTTCAGCCCAGTATATTTTGGAAAGAATTAATAAGACAGTCACCCGGTATTCTTCAAATCCAGCTTTTTCCAGTTCGGGCAACAACTCATTTATATAGGCAACAGATTGAGGGTAGTCTCCCTTCAGATAGTGATAATCTGCCAAAGCTATTTTGGTTTCTGTCAGAACAGTAGGGTTTTCGTCCGTGAGGCGGAGAGCTTCTTGCAAATACCTGTCCGCACTTTCCAAATCTCTTTTCTCATTGTAAATCAGTCCAAGGTTTACTGCATAATGTACTATTTTCTTTTTATTGTTTGTGTTTTTTGCCAGGGTATAGGCTTTCTCCAGATACTCTCGTGCTTTGTCATAGTCTTTGTCCCCCAGATAGAGTATGGCAATATTATTCAGCACCACCATTTCCTGACTTGGACCCAGCTCTTTGATCGCAAGTGTATAAGCCTCGAGATAATAATTGAGTGCTTCGCCATAGTCTAACATCGCGTAGTAATTGGCACCCATATTGTTAAGGGCAAGAAAATGCTGTGAATGCCAATGCTGGTCTTCCGCCAGGGTTTTGGCACGGGTGAGCAACTCCAGCGATTTGCTATGCTCTCGGCTGGTCATAGCTTCAATACCAGCACGAATGAGGGAGTCACCCTGCTCTACACGCTGCGCGAGAAGAGAGCAAGAGATCAACAGCACTGGTGCCATCCATTTCAGGACCGAGAGTCGGGGAGAATGGTGCATAAAACTTCTAATTCCAAAATATAAGAACAAATGTCGATAAATTTTCCATACAAATCTTCATTTTTATTTCCTTACCGCAAACAAAAGATAGATTCGAAATCATACTTGCTTGGATCATCCCGATAGCACTTCGACAACACTTCGACAACACTTCGACAAGTTCAGTGTGACAATAAGAGTAATTAAATCAGAAGAAAAAGAAAATCGCTGTCAGTCTGAGCCTGTCGAAGACCTATTCGAAAATCTTTGTCAGTCTGAGCCTGTCGAAGACCCTAGCCTGTCGAAGACCTATTCGAAAATCTTTGTCAGTCTGAGCCTGTCGAAGACCTTTCCCATAAACAAAAAACATTGTCAGCCTGAGCCTGTCGAAGACCTAATTCGAAAATCTTTGTCAGTCTGAGCCTGTCGAAGACCCTTACGAGCTCCTATTTTTACCAAACTGCGTATAATTTTTAGAAAACTCAACCAAATTCTCCCAATCCCCTTGGATCAGTGCAAGCTTTTTTCTCCTACTCCAACCTTTTAATTGCTTCTCAAAAGCAATTGCTTGTTCCGGGTTTGTAAATGGTTCCATCCATTTAAGAACAACAGGGCGTCTATTATAGGTATAGGACTCTTTATTTAAACCACTATTGTGTTCCTCCAAACGCTTTTCAGTGTTGGAACTTATTCCAACATAAAATGATGTATCAGAACATTCCAGGATATAGACGTAGTAGAGTTTCATCAGCAACTGAATTTAATGGTTAACCAATGGAAAGGTAAATAAAGTTAGCACTTCGACAAGCTCAGTGTGACAATAATGGTAACTCATACTAAAAATCCACCTCAATGTCGTCTGAGCCTGTCGAAGACCTAATTCGAAAATCTTTGTCAGTCTGAGTCTGTCGAAGACCCAAACGAAATCATACAACACTTCGACAAGCTCAGTGTGACGCGGGTTGGTTTTTAGTTGATGGTTGTTGGTTGTCTGTTGTTTGTTGTTTGTTGTTTGTTGAGAACACTTCGACAAGCTCAGTGTGACAGGCATTTGTTGTGGGTTTTCTGTTGAGAGCACTATCTACAGGCTCGGTGGGACAGGCGTTGTTTGTTGTTAAATATTAGAAGTAATATATTAGATATTTAAGTTTTTGACGGTAATATTTGACCTTCAGTATTCAGTATTCAGTATTCAGTATTCAGTATTCGATATTCGATATTCGATTTTATACTTTTTATTTTTCACTAACAACTAACTTCTCTAGTCTCTATTCTCTGTTTTCGGTGATCAGTTATCATTAATCGTAAATCAATAATCACTAATTATTTTAACTTCTAATATTTAAAATTTAACTTCTCTAGTCTCACTTCTCACTCCTCACTACTCACTACTCACTACTCACTAATCACTAATCACTAATTAAGAAGAAAACCACTCCCAAGTTTATCCCTGCGCAGGCAGGGATCTCATGAACCATGTCCAAGTCTTACCCAACCCTTCTTTAACAGTCAACTCCGGACAATACCCAAGAAGCCTCTCCGCTTTGGAAATATCCGCCAACGAATCCCTCACATCCCCCTGACGTTCGGGACCATGCACAGCAGGAATCGTTTTATGGGCGGCAGCATTCAGATACTCCCACAGGTTATTGACACTAATCCGCTCCCCACAGGCTACATTGAACACCTCATTGCGAGCCGCTTCGGAAGCAAAAAAGCCTCTCACATTGGCCTGCACGGCATTAGCCACAAAAGTAAAGTCGCGCGTTTGTTCCCCATCACCATTGATCTTTGGAGAGGTGTTGTCTTTCAAGGCCTGCATAAACAACGGAATGACCGCCGCATAAGCCCCATTCGGACTTTGCTTTGGACCAAAGACGTTAAAATAACGCAAGCCCACGGTATCCGTACCATAGGTTTTCCCGAACACATCGGCATAGAGTTCATTGACATATTTGGTAACGGCGTAAGGTGACAGTGGTTTGCCGATTTGGTCTTCCTCTTTTGGCAAGCTTTTGCTATCCCCATAAGTAGAACTGGAAGCCGCATACACCATGCGCTTCACAGACGCATTATCCTTCAATGCAATCATCATATTCAAAAAACCTGTAATATTGACTTCATTAGTAGTCGCAGGATCATTAATCGAACGTGGCACAGATCCCAAAGCTGCCTGATGGGACACATAATCCATCCCTCCCATGGCCTTTTTACACGTGTCGAGATCTCGGATGTCGCCTTCCATCAATTCAAAAGCAGGGTCGCTTTCAAACTCCTTTACATTCTCACGGTACCCATTGGAGAAGTCGTCCAACACCCGAACTTTCTTTGCCCTGTGTCTAAGGAGGTATTCAACGAGGTTAGAACCAATGAATCCAGCACCACCCGTAACGAGGAAGCTGTAATTTGATAAGTCTTGAGAGTGATATGCCTTTTGGTACATGAAGTTATTTTTTACTGTTATTTTTTTCTTATTCTGTCATTGCGAGGGAGGCACGACCGCGGCAATCTGCTGATCCAATTCCAGACTTATAATCTTCGATCAAAGGAAAAGATTGCCGCGCTCCACTCGCAATGACGTTTCGATTGGTCTTTTGGTTTTTTCCTAAACTCTTAAATATTTTCCCAAATCGTAAATCAAAAATCCTTAACCCCACTTCGATATTCAGTCCCGATAGCTATCGGGATCATCATTCAGTATTCGATATTCGCAAATCGTATATCGCAAATCGTATATCGTAAATCAAAAATTCCTACAACCTCGCATCCACACGATCCCTCGGCAACAACGACTTCACATCAAAAATAACACCTATATCAGACTTCAAAGCAGTCAAATCAAGTTCTAAAAATTGATTATGAGAGACGGCCAACACAATGCCATCATAACTGCCTTTTAACTCGTCCGTTGCGCATAATAAATCTAAATTATATTCATGTTTGACTTCTTCCGCCGAAGCCCAAGGATCATAAACATCCACATCCACATCATAGGTTTGAAACTCTTTAATGATATCAATGACCCTAGAGTTTCGGATGTCCGGACAATTTTCCTTAAACGTAATCCCAAGAACCAAGGCTTTTGCACCTTTGATGCGTGCGCCTTTTTTGATCATCATTTTAACAGTCTCTTGAGCCACATAACTCCCCATGCTGTCATTCATCTTACGTCCTGCCAATATAATTTCAGGATTGTAACCTGTTTCAATCGCTTTTTGTGCCAAATAATAAGGATCCACCCCAATGCAATGGCCACCAACCAATCCCGGAGAGAAATTAATGAAATTCCATTTGGTTCCTGCAGCTTCTAAAACGGCCTTGGTATCGATATCCAACAATCTGAAAATCTTTGACAATTCGTTGACAAACGCAATATTAATGTCGCGTTGCGAATTCTCAATCACTTTCGCCGCTTCTGCAACCTTAATGGAAGGCGCTTTATGCGTCCCTGCGGTGATGATGGATTTATAGAGTTGATCTACTTCTTCAGCAATCTCGGGTGTAGAACCAGAAGTGACTTTGAGTATTTTAGTCACCGTATGGTTTTTATCCCCCGGATTGATACGCTCTGGCGAATAGCCTGCAAAGAAGTCCGAATTGAATTGGAGTCCAGACATCTCCTCAAGGATTGGCACACAAATATCTTCAGTGGCCCCAGGGAAAACAGTCGATTCATAAATAACGATATCGCCTTTAACCAACACCTTTCCAACCGTTTGACTGGATTTTATCAAGGGTGTAAAATCTGGCTTGTTGAGTTCATCGGTCGGCGTTGGTACCGTAATAATATAGATGGTCGAATCCTGAATGTCTTTGACATCACTGGAAATCAACAGTCCCTTATCGGATGCATGTGAGGATACCAACACCGCTTTTAAAGCCTCATTTTCCACTTCCAATGTTCTGTCTTTGCCTTCTTTCAACTCATCAATACGTCGTTGATGGATATCAAAGCCTACTACCAAATAGTGCTTGGCAAATTCTACGGCGAGTGGTAAACCTACATAACCCAATCCTACAACGGTAATCTTTTTTTTGGTATTCATGTTCTCTGTGATCCTATAATTATTAATTCATATATAAAAAAAATTGATCATTAGGAGCTTTAATGTCCTTGACCAAATACTTTTTTGTTTTAAATCTTTTAAATCGTCCAGCAATTCATAAAAAAAAGCTAGGCAATTTAAGAATGAACGAACGTAGCGCCGTTAGCCTTTAGCAACCAACCTCAAACCTCATCCCTCGAACCCCAACCCACTAATCACTAATCACTAACCACTCACGTCTCACTTCTCACTTCTCACTTCTCACCACTGTCACATTGAGCCTGTCGAAATGCACCACTCACCACTAACCTCTAACCTCTAACCTCTAACCTCTAACAACTAACAACTAACAACTAACCTCTAACAACTAACAACTAACAACTAACCTCTAAAAAACCGATTTCAAAATCAGCCTCAAATCTAAAGAAAAACTCCAAGTCTGCACATACTTTTTGTTGATTTCGACCTTATCGGGCCAAATAATCGTTCTATTGTAGGTTTCGGGGTCGTCTTGTGCTGCCAATATAAGTTCTTCATCCTTATATTTTAAAGTAGCGGGCCCGGTAATCCCTGGTTTCACGTTTAAAATGATGCGGTCCTCTCCTTCTAAACAATCGGCAAAACCGACAACATCAGGCCGCGGTCCCACAAAACTCATCTGTCCAAGGATGACATTAAACAATTGCGGCAATTCATCGAGCTTGCTGCGCCTTAAAAACGAACCAAAAGCAGTGGCACTGTGTTCTAATGCACCCAAATGATGGGGCTCATTCTTAAGGGTCCGTATTTTATAGATCTTAAACAATCGACCATACTGACCAACACGAATTTGGGAAAACAATCCCCACTGCCGGGTGTCAATAGTCGCAATGAGGATCAACAAAATTATCGGAAGCATCAAAAATGGCAATAACAGCAGCCCTAAAAACAAATCAAAAAAACGTTTTATAAAAGATTGGGATTTGGTTATCAAAAGATGAATATAAAATTAATAATGTACTACGATTAGCAAATGCACCACTAACCACTAACCACTAACCACTAACCACTCACTTCTCACTTTTCACTTTTCACTTTTCACTTTTCACCACTCACTAACTCCTCAACACCCTCTTAAGCCGTTTCCACAACGATCGTTTCCCATTCCCTTCATGATAGGCATTGCCATAGGTCCCATAGCCGTACCCATAGCCGTAGCCATAACCATAGCCATAGCCATAGTTGTGATTCGTTTTATGTTTGTAAAAGTTAAGTACAATACTAATATTCTTCACCTCACCTGCACGGTACTTGGCATTGATCAGCGACAACATCCCTTTTTTGGTATAGTCCAGTCGAACCATGAAAATGGTAGCATCTGCAAACTGTGTAAGTTCCAAGGCATCGGTGACCAGACCCAGGGGAGGCGTATCTAGGATGATCATGTCATAGCTGTCTCGCAACTGATCAATAAGCAAAGTCAACTGGTCCGACATTAATAATTCGGATGGATTCGGAGGTACAGGCCCGGAGGTAATGACATCGAGATTATCGATAAAGGTAGGTATGAGAACGTCCTCAAAAGTGCTTTCGCCAATCAGGTAATTGACCATACCCTTATCATTGGTGATTTGAAAGTCATCAAAGATTTTAGGCTTTCTCAAATCCATTCCCAATAAAATGGTCTTTTTACCAGATAAGGCATACACCGTTGCAATATTAATGGAGGCAAAGGTCTTGCCTTCGCCACTCACCGAAGAGGTCACGAGCAGGGTTTTCCCTTGATGTTCTTTGCCTTGTTTTTTGTAGATAAACTGCAAACTGGATCGAATGGCACGGAAGGACTCCGCCACTGCCGATTTAGGCTTTTCATACACCACCAGATTATTCTTGTAATTATATTTTCCAATCAAGCCGAGAATAGGGATATTGGACAAGCGTTCAATCTCATCGGAACCATGAATGGTATTGTCTAAAAGGAAAATAACAAATATGAGGAACAACGGACTAAAAAACCCCACCATCAAGCCCATCATATAATTAAGACTCTTATTTGGTCCAATACGGCCGCCACCAATATCTTTGGCCTCATCAATCGTCGTAATATCAGACACGTTCGCGGCCTTGACAATCGCAGCTTCACCCCTTTTGGTTAAATAAATATTATAAGCCTCTTGACTGATATCCATTTTACGCTGGATTTTCAGGAACTGCTGCTGATCTTCTGGCAAACCACTTAACTGGGACTCCAAACGTGCAATACTGGTATTGATGCTATTTAAATTGCTGCTAATGGTTCCGATGGTGGTACTGATGGTTTCCAAAAGGACATTCTTCTCTGCATCAATTTGACGGTCGATATCTTTAAAGATGATATTACCCTCCTTCACGGTGTATTCTTTAGACTGTCGCTCAATCGCCAATGCAGTAATTTTGCTGACACTGGTTAAAATATTACTTTCCGTAATGCCTACCGAGGTGGGCGCAGCGATCTTCGTATAATCGGTTTTGGTCCGTAAATAGGTTTCCAAGGAATTTAAATAGTTGAGTTTTGTTTGCTCTTCTTGCTTTGCCAAATCAAAGGTCTTTAACTTCTCTGAAACAAGGGCCATTTCAGCACTGACATCAAAGAGCTTGTTCTCCTTACGGAATTGGCTCATCTCTTCGGTCACATCCTTTAAATTGGCATTGACGGCATTCAAACTGCTATCAATAAACTTGATGGTGTTGGTGGCATACAAATTTTTGCGCTGCAACTCCGTTCTGCTTAAAATGGCGGCAGTGGCATTCAAGTAATCGACTATTTTGTCCTTGTTACTTCCTGCAAGACTTAATTCCAAAACAGACGAAGAGCTGCCATTAAAAGGCGCAATACTAACCCCGTTTTTATATTGATTGACCACCGAATCAAAGTTCAGAAACTGCACATAAAATTGACCCCCTACAGGAATCTGCATGGGATCCCTTTGGGTAATGGTCCCATTAAAAAAAGGAAGACTGATGGTTTGACCCAAATTAAATGTTTGGGCAAAGTTTTGAATGGGAGCCTCAACACGGTATTTTTCTCTATCCGCATAGCGCTGCACGATAAAATTGTCAGAGGCGATGTTTGCACTGATTTCAAATTGGGTAGCACTGATAAAACGAACCCCAATCTGATGTCCCAATACCTGCCCCCTGGTCTTATCTAGGGTAATTACGAATGGTGCTTTTGTATAAATATCCTCCATCCGATATTTTCCTTCCCTTAAATATTCCATGTAATACTGTAGGGAATCCACCACCAACTCGTTATGGGTTCGTGTTTTCACACTGGTCATGACCTTCCCCACTTTCCCAGATACACCGCCCCAATTAAAAGAAATACTGGTATTGGCAGTAAAGAATGGGTTTTGATCACTTTCAATAGAAATAAGGGAACTCAATTTATAGATATTCTGCTTTCGGACGTTGATGAGGTAAGCGACGATCAAAGCCAAGCCCACACAGACCAATACAAATTTCCACCAGTTTAAGATTTTGAACAGATAGCCCCTAAAATCAAAGGTCGTCCCTTTTGGTTCGTTGTGATCTTGGTCCTGATATTCTAATTCTGACATATAATGGAATTTCTATATTAAAGACGAGTTAAGACTAATAGGGTAGAAACCAATGAAATGACTCCAACGATGGCAGTTAAGGTTTCTCTTCCTGTCGTACCCGTACCCCAAGATTTTTGTTTTAAGGGTTTCACATAAATCATATCGTTAGGTTGTATGTAATAATAAGGGGACTGCATCACATTGACATCGGTTAAATCCACATGATGGATTTGCTGTCCTTGCGGATATTGCCGAATGATCAAGACATCCTTCCGGTCGCCTGTCACTTCAATATCGCCTACATTTGCAATGGCTTCATATATATTCACACGGTCCTGAAAGAGCACTTGGCTACCCGTCGAACCCACTTCGCCCATAGCGGTATAGCGCAACCCCGACAATTTAACGGTGACAAATAAATTGGCCGTTTCCTTAAATTGCTCCTCTAATAATTTCGCTTTGATCAATTCCTCTAACTCTTGTGTGGTAAAACCCAATACATTGATGTTACCAAGTTCTGGGATGCGTATATTACCATGGGTATCCACCGTAAAGCCATCAAAATAAGCCCTTTCGGATGCACTGGCATTCAGATTCCCTTCTCCAATTGGATTAAAAATAGTCACATTTTCTTGATCCAAGACCTTAATACGTACATTCAAAATATCATTGATTTGAATGCGATAGGGTTTCTGCTGCTCTACCATCACCTGTAACGAATCAGTAGCTTGGGTTTTATTCTGTAAATAAACAATGTCTTTATGCGGAATACAAGAGGTCAATACAGTGGTGACTATCAAACCTATAACCAATAAAATTCTATTCATTTTGAGGATTCTTGTGCTTTCACAAATATAACGCATCACTAGGAATATCAAAATTAATATGCTTTTTTTTTGAAAGAGGAGATATTAGACGATAGTGGTTAGTAGTTAGAGGTTAGAAATCTAAAAAAAGAAATCATTGTCAGTCTGAGCCTGTCGAAGACCATTGCGAAATCATACTTAAATGGAACATCGCGATAGCACTTCGACAAGTTCAGTGTGACAAAATAACAACTGAATCAGAAAAATTTGCCATGAACTTCCCTCATTGGAGTTGACCATTAATTATTCAACATAAACTCATAAACTCAAAAATCGTTAATCACTAATTAAAAGATTGCCGCGTCCTGCGTCCTCGCAATGAAGGCTAAAATCGAGCATCCACAACCCACAAACCGACAACCGACAACCAACAACCAACAACCAACAACCAACAACCATCAACCATCAACCAACAACCAACAACCAACAACCGACAACCGACAACCGACAACTGAAAACTGAACACTGAAAACTGAAAACTGAAAACTGAAAACTAAAAACTGTAAACTGTAAACTGTAAACTGTAAACCGTAAACCGTAAACTGTAAACTAAAAATTCCCGTTCTTTGCAAAAAATAATTCTGTGAATTACTTAACTGTTGAAAATATTTCCAAATCGTATGGCGAGCTGCAATTGTTCAAAGACTTGTCATTTAGTATCCATAAAGATGATAAGATTGCTTTTGTGGCAAAAAATGGCAGCGGTAAAACCTCCATTCTAAATATTCTTTCTGGTGCTGATGCCCCTGATAGTGGCCAAGTCATTATTAGAAACGGTTTAAGATTGGCGTTCTTATCGCAATCCCCAACGTTTGAAGACGAATTAAGTATTGAAGAAACCATTTTCAATTCTGATTTACCTATTCTCAAAATAATTGAACGCTATGAAAAGGCCTTATTGCATCCGGAAGATGAAGAAGCCTATCAGAAAGCCTTCGAACAAATGGACATCAATAATGCTTGGGAATTTGAATTACAGTTCAAACAGATTTTATTCCAACTAAAACTTGAACATCTAGACCAAAAGATAAAAACCTTATCTGGCGGTCAAAAGAAGCGTTTGGCACTGGCAAAAGCGTTGATTAGCAACCCTGACTTATTGGTTTTGGATGAGCCTACCAATCACTTGGATTTAGAAATGATTGAATGGTTGGAACAGTATTTCGCAAAAGCACAGCTCACCTTGTTTATGGTGACACACGACCGTTACTTTTTAGAACGTGTCTGCAACGAAATCATCGAACTCGACCATGGAAAACTGTTTACGTATAAAGGAAATTATTCCTATTATCTAGAGCAGAAAGAAGCGCGCATTACGAATGAAAACGTCGAAACAGGCAAAGCGAAACAACTGTTCAAAAAGGAATTGGACTGGATGCGTCGCCAACCGAAAGCCCGAACTACCAAATCGAAATCACGCATCGACGATTTTCATGTCATCAAAGAAAAAGCACATCAACGCCGTAACGACCATAAAGTACAACTGGAACTGAATATGGAGCGTCTTGGCAGCAAGATTGTCGAATTTCATAATGTCTCTAAATCCTTTAAGGACAAAACCATTCTCAATAAGTTTGAGTACGTCTTCAAAAAAGGGGAACGCATCGGGATTATCGGCAAAAACGGTACAGGTAAGACCACCTTTTTAAATATGCTCACACATTCGATTCCGCCAGATTCTGGGAAAGTGATCATTGGTGAGACCGTCAAGTTTGGATATTATACCCAAGATGGTATTGTGATTAAACCGGGTCAAAAAGTGATTGAAGTGATTAAGGAATTTGGTGAATTCATTCCATTGACGAAAGGACGGCAAATTAGTGCAGGTCAGCTGTTGGAACGTTTTATGTTCGACAGGAAAAAGCAATACGATTACGTAGAAAAATTAAGTGGTGGCGAACAAAAACGTCTGTACTTATGTACCATCTTAATCCAGAACCCAAACTTTTTGATTCTCGATGAGCCCACCAACGACTTGGATATTGTCACACTGAATGTCTTGGAAGATTTCCTATTGGATTTTCCTGGGTGTTTACTGGTCGTGTCGCATGACAGGTACTTCATGGATAAGATTGTAGACCATTTATTTATATTTAAAGGTGACGGCGATGTAGAGGATTTTCCGGGTAATTACAGTGATTATCGGGACTATGAACTCTCCTCTCCTCCTGCCGAAACTAGTAAAACTGATTCCAATGATGCCGCAAGCCAAAAACAAAACGAAGCCAATAAATTATCATACAATGAGCAAAAGGAATACAAATCGATTGAAAGTAAAATAAGGGCGCTTGAACATGATAAAAAAACTATGGAAGAAAAATTCCATGATACATCATTAACCCAAGACCAAATTAAAAAGCTATCGGACGAATTACAGAAAATTATTGATAACATTGCCAAAAAAGAGGCGCGTTGGTTCGAATTGTCGGAGAAATTGGAGTGATGGTTGATGGTTGTTGGTTGTTGGTTGTTGGTTGTGGATTGTTAATTGTTGATTTTTGATTAGTGATTTTTGATTTGACTTTATAAACAGAATGCTGGAAGGTGAATGATGAATACTTAAATATTGAATATCGAATACTGAAGTCTGAATACTAAATACTGAATATCGAAATACTCAATAGCTAATATTTAAAATTATAAGTGAATATGAAAACCATTTTATCAATACTCAATACTAAAATTGAATACCGAATACTCAATACTTAATACTTAATACTTAATACTTAATACTCCATACTTAATACTTAATACTCCATACTAAAAAATGTGGTATCAAATCATTTCCTACATAAAATTCCTTTTTACATCGACGAACCAACATGGGGTGCACTCGCCTTTTGTATATGATTTGGTGACCAAGTGTTTTTACGATACCTCCGACTATTCAGATTACTTAAGGATAAAAACGTATCGTGAGTCACTTTTAGGAAATTCAGAGGTTATAGAAATAACCGATTTCGGTTCGGGCTCAAAGGTTTTTAATTCGAATAAGCGAGCAATCAAACACATTGCAAAAACTACAGGCACCACACTGAAAAGAGCAAAGCTTTTGTATCGTTTGATACGCTATTTTCAACCGAAAAACATCCTTGAGCTTGGGACTTCCTTGGGCATTGGAACATTTTCTATGGCGCTGGCAAATTCTAAAGCTCCACTCACCAGCATTGAAGGCTGCCCGCAGATGTCAAAGTTTACTCACGAACAACTAAAAATATTCAAAATCGAACATGTGGATTTGATTACCGGTTCATTTTCTGAAATCATTCCGACTTTAGTCAGCACTCATTGGGATTTCGTGTTCTTCGATGGGCACCATGACAAAGAAGCCACACTCCACTATTTTGAGCAACTCTTACCCTCCGCCCATAATGATTCTGTATTTATTTTTGACGATATCCATTGGTCAAAAGACATGAGCGAGGCTTGGAACATCATCAAAAAACATCCAAAAGTAACGGTGACCATCGACACTTTTTTCTGGGGATTTGTGTTTTTCAGGAAAGAACAAGTGCAAGAAAATTTCACTATTAGACTATAACTTTTGCGCCTGCCTGTCGGCAGACAGATTAACGATTGAAGCGGCATCCTTTTTTGTTGATGTAGCCTGCGGAATCAACAAAAAAGACCTGCCTGCCGGCAGGCAGGTAGAGTGTAAAGCGTGTTAAAACGCCCAAAAACAAATTACAATTACCTGAAAATCAATTATTTCACATTCCAAAATAAAAAATCGTAAATCGTAAATCGTAATCCAAAAATAATATGTATTTTTGCAGCTTCGTTCGAAGGAGCTTTTGCTTCAATGAACTCAAAGCCTGAAAAATGGCTTAAATTCCTCAAGGTGAGGATGTGTTGCTAGAAGTTTAGGTTTAAGTATGTCGATTCGCTTCTGTTGTAACACTGCAAAATATAATCGAATACTTATTACTATCGAATGAACACATTCAAAGAATTAGGTCTTAATGAAGACCTTCTGCACGCTATCAATGATTTAGGTTTTGAAACACCTAGTGATGTCCAAGCAAAAGCAATTCCAATTTTATTAGAAAAAGACACCGACTTGGTGGCATTGGCACAAACGGGAACAGGTAAAACTGCTGCCTTTGGGTTTCCAATGCTTCAAAAAATTGATATCAACAGCAGAACAACTCAAGGATTGATACTCTCTCCTACTCGCGAACTTTGTTTGCAAATTACCAACGAACTAAAGCTATACGGTAAATACTGTAAAGGCCTTAATGTGGTTGCCATTTATGGTGGTGCAAGCATTAGCGAACAAGCTAGAGATGTCAAAAGAGGTGCACAAATAGTGGTGGCAACTCCGGGTCGTATGAAAGATATGATCAAACGTAACATGGTGGATATCTCCAAAATAGAATATGCTGTTTTGGACGAAGCTGATGAAATGTTGAACATGGGGTTTTATGAAGATATCACAGATATTCTATCACATTCCCCTAAAGATAAAAGTACCTGGTTGTTTTCTGCAACGATGCCAAAAGAGGTGTCTAACATTGCAAAAAAATTCATGCACACACCTGTCGAAATTACGGTAGGAAATAAAAACGAAGGTACAAATCAAGTATCACACGAATATTATTTGGTAAACTCTCGTGACCGTTATTCGGCCTTGAAACGTTTGGCAGACGCCAATCCAGATATATTTTCTGTGATTTTCTGTCGTACGAAGAGAGACACACAAAAAGTTGCCGAGCAATTGATCGAAGATGGCTATAACGCTGGAGCATTGCACGGTGATTTGAGCCAGAACCAACGTGATATGGTAATGAACTCTTTCCGTAAAAAGCAAATACAAATGTTGGTAGCTACTGACGTTGCCGCTCGTGGAATTGACGTGGATGATATCACCCACGTGATCAATTACCAATTGCCTGATGAACCTGAAATCTATACGCATCGATCTGGAAGAACGGGACGTGCAGGGAAAACAGGAATTTCCATGGTGATCGTTTCTAAAAGCGAGATCAGAAAAATTAAAAGCATTGAACGCATCATCAACCAGAAATTTGAATTGAAACAAATTCCTGATAGCAAAGACATCTGTGAAGTACAATTATTCTCTTTGGCGAATAAAGTCCACAATACAGAAATCAATCATGAAATTGATCAATATTTAACGAGTATCAATGCATTATTTGAAGACACTTCCAAAGAGGAATTGATTAAAAAATTCTTTTCGGTAGAGTTTACACGTTTCTACAATTACTATAAAAAATCTCAAAACCTGAATGTTACAGATTCGTCTCGTGGAGGTGATAGAGATAGAGACAGTGATGGTGGACGTGATTATGGTAGTAGCGATAATTCGTCACGATATTTTATAAATGTTGGTAAAAAAGATGGGTACGATTGGATGAGTTTGAAAGATTTCTTAAAGGAAATTCTTGAACTAGGAAGAGATGACGTCTTTAAAGTGGATGTCAAGGAAAGTTTCTCGTTTTTCAATGCTGAAAAAGAACTACAAGAGAAAATATTGGCCTTCTTCCAAGATTTTAAACACAACGGACGTTTTGTAAATGTGGAAGTGAGTGAAGATAAAGGTGGAGGAACCAGTAGAAATAAAAGACGCTCTGGCTCGGGTGGAGGCGGAAGACGCTCTTCGGGAGATTTCAAACCGAGAGGTGAAAGACGCTCTGGAGGTAAAAGTGATTTTGGAGGAAGAGACAGACGAGGTTCTGGAGATTCAAAACCGAGACGCTCAAGTTCTAGTGATTCATCAGGACCAAATAGAAAAGACAGACGCGCGAAAGGTGATTTTAAACCTGTGGAGTCCAGCTTTTCCCCACCAAGACGTTCAAGACGTAAGGATGATTAATTGTTAGACTTTAGATAGTTGATGGTTGATAGTTGATGGTTGATGGTTGATGGTTGATGGTTGATGGTTGATGGTTGATGGTTGATGGTTGATGGTTGATGGTTGATGGTTGATATTATAAAAAAATAGAAGTTAGAAGTTGAGAAGGAAAGATATTTTTGAAAATAAGAATATCTTGCTATTTCTCTATTTCTAACTTTTTACTTTATAGTTTCCACTTTTCACTTTGTACTTTGTACTTTGTACTTTGTAAAGTTAATATTTAGTCAAATTTATAAGGATTACGAAGTTTTTAAGTTTTGATTGTTATTTTTATCCCTAATTTTAACGCATGAAACACCTACTTTTAATTTTTTCATTATTGATGGTCACTTCTTTTTGTCTGGCACAAGAAGTAAACACTATTAAAGGAACTGTTATCAGTACAACATCCACTCAACCGATGGAAGGTGTTAATATCGTTAATCTCAATTTAGTAAAAGGCACTTCAACGAATGAAAATGGCGCTTTTGAAATTAGGGCCAAAGTCAATGATACCTTACATTTTTCATATCTTGGTTATAAATCGATCAAAGTTAAAGTGACCAACGACTGGTTAAAATTTGGTGATGTTAAAATAGAAATGACCGAATTGGCGCTTGCTCTGGAAGAAGTGGTAGTCAAGCAATTGAGACTGACTGGCTATTTAGAGGTTGACATCAGTCAGGTACCCATAAAGACCAATTACCGCTACAGTATTTCTGGTTTATCTACGGCAGGTTACGAAGCTGGTAACAACTCACAAAGGGGATTGAGCAAAGTTCTTGGATCGATCTTTAATCCAGCGGATTTTCTTTATAATATTTTTGGAAAGAAACCTACAGAGTTAAAAAAACTACGTCAAATGAAACAGGATGAGGAGATTCGTAACCTTTTAGCCTCCCGTTTTGACCGGGAAATGTTGATGGTGCTCTTACAAGTCGATAGAATAGATTTAGACGAAATCGTCAGTCAATGCAATTATTCAAAAGATTTTATCGAAACTGCAAATGATCTACAAATCCTGGATGCCATCAGCGAATGCTATGAAGAGTATAAAGTCCTCACCAGGAATCGCGGATAATCGAAAGCACACTATTTATTAGATCCAATTTTTAATCCTCAAACTCACTTTTTGGAATGCAAACCAATGCGGTTGCCCTCCGAATCAATGATTGCTCCCATAAAACCATGTTCCGGGGAAATTTGTGTTTTTGGCTGGTAGATCTTCCCACCGGCAGCCTCTACTCTACTCAATTCATTTTGCACATCCTCACAAATAAAATATATCAATGTGCCTTCCTTACTGGGAATGTAGGTGTCCTGTTTGATTAAGGTGCCTTGAGCTCCCGGCACTTCTCCTCGATCTGGAAACCATCCCATCAACAGGCCTCCAAAATTGTGAATTGAGATCTCCACTTTAAAAACACTTTCATAAAATGTCTTGGCTCTGTCCATATCATTTACTGGAATCTCGAACCATCCTACCATATTGTGTTTCATATCGATACTATTTTACTTAAACCATCTAAATTTAATGATTTTTTTGGTCTTCGTAAAATCGTTTGATGATATCGTCTGCACGTTTTAGTGTTTTTTGTATCCAATCAAATCGTTTCTTTATCTGCTCCTCTTCTGTCAATTGCCAATGAATATTCGATTGCTTTAATTGTGTCGTGACGTGTTGAAGAATAATGGCTGCAGACACCGAAATATTCAAGCTCTCCGTAAAACCTACCATCGGAATTTTAAGAAATCCATCGGCAGCATCCAGCACTTCCTGCGATAAGCCTTCCGTTTCTCTTCCAAAGAAAAAGCATGCCTTTTTGCTAATATCAAATTCATGGAGCATCATATCTCCTGCATGTGGCGTGGTGGCGATAATTTGGTAATCTTTTGCTTTTAAGTCATTAATGCAGTCCGCGACAGAATGAAACCGATTCAAATCTACCCATTTTTGGGCGCCCATAGCAATTTCCCGATCGATTCGTTTTGAATTGCGCTCTTCAATGATTTGGACTTCCTGAATGCCAAATACATCACAGGTTCTAATCACTGCACTTGTATTATGGAGCTGATAGACATCTTCAATAGCTACCGTAAAATGTTTTGTACGTTCAGAAAGTACTTTAAGGAATTTTTCTTTACGTGAGTCGGTTAGAAATGTTTCAAGATGCTCAATAAGTTCGAGGTCGTTCATCTGATAAAATTAGTAAATTTATACTATGAAATGAGTGTAATTAGTTCTACTTCTATTTTTATGAAAAAAGGCACGAATTCCATTTGTCCATTGAAAAAAAAAATAACAAGTCAAATGAAAAAACATATAGTTGTATTAACAGGAGCAGGGATGAGTGCGGAAAGCGGCATTAAAACCTTCAGGGATGCTGATGGATTGTGGGAAGGTCATGATGTCATGGAAGTCGCAACACCGCAAGGATTTAAAGCCAATCCGGAGTTGGTATTGAATTTTTATAATCAGCGCAGAAAGCAATTATTAGAAGTTGATCCCAATAGTGCGCATTATGATTTGGCAGCTTTAGAGAATGAATATAAAGTCACAATCATTACCCAAAATGTCGATGATTTACACGAACGCGCAGGCAGCAAAAATGTGATCCACCTTCATGGCGAATTGATGAAATCCAGAAATGTCATGGATGAATTCACTTTTTTTGATTGTAAGCAGGATATCAAAATTGGAGACAAATGTCCGAATGGACATCAACTACGACCTCATGTCGTTTGGTTTGGGGAAGCCGTTCCAATGATAGATAAATCGATGGAAGTTTGTGAAACTGCTGATATTTTGCTAATTATAGGAACGTCCATGCAAGTTTACCCAGCGGCTGGCTTGATGCATTATGTGCCCGAGGGAACTCCAACATATTTCATTGATCCAAAACCGAGCATGAAGAGCAAGGGGAATTTAAAGGTCATAGCCGAAAGTGCGACGGTGGGGATGAAGATATTTACAGAGCTTTTAAAATAATCCCCATAATACATACAATTATAAGAATTGCGATTTTAATCATCTGTAGTCAATTTAAAAAATTCATTAACTGGCTTGCCAAAAAGTGCTGACAGCTTTAACGCCAAAACCGTTGAGGGCACATACCTATTGGCCTCGATCGAATTAATGGTCTGTCTTGAGACCCCTATTTTTTGTGCCAATTCATCTTGGGTCAAATTCAATATGGCACGCTCTACTTTGATGGTGTTTTCCATTATCTACTGCGTTTTAGAAGCTCAAAGAACCCAACTTGGATGAGTAACATAAATAATAAAACTTGTATATAACCAATCTCGGTTGGCCCCTCTTGTTTTCCAAGAAAGAAATCCACAATATAATTAGCTAGCGGTTGAAACAGGGTATACAATACCCCAATGATAAAGGCCAAGGCGTAGGATTTTGATCTTAAGGTCTCTATCAACTCGTCCTCTATTTTCTCTCTCGATAAAGAAATGATAAGTAAGCCAATGAGCATTGCATGCTTTAAAGCTGGAGGTAACCAAAGTGCTTCATCATCCACCAAGTTAAGCATAATTAATGCTATAAAACTCAACAACGCTAATCCGATGCCAATGTTTTTATAGAAATGAGGTAACTGGACTTTATTTAAAAACCTTTCTAATTTAGTTCGCTCACATGCTTCTGCTTTCTTTAAATTCATGACAAATATATTTTATATTAAGGAAAATTATTTTTACTATATGACAAATATACTTTACTTTATTGAATAAAAAAAATCCATATGGATTTTTTTGTTTTGCAACGAAAATTAGAACTATCGAATTAATCACTTCTTCAAATCAATCTGCTTTAGGTTTTCAATTCTGTTGCGAATTAAGAAATCATCTATCGTTTCAAAATGCTCAATAACACGTTGGTCTTTGAATTCGAACACTTTTTGAGATAAGCCTTGCAGAAAATCCCTATCGTGAGATACAAGAATCAATGTGCCATCAAAATCCAACAACGCTTCTTTCAAAACATCTTTTGATTTTAAATCCAGGTGGTTGGTTGGCTCATCGAGAATCAGCAAATTCACTGGCTCTAATAACAATTTAACCATTGCCAAACGTGTTTTTTCACCACCAGATAAGACGCTTACTTTTTTATCAATATCCTCGCCTTTAAACATAAAGCGACCCAAAATGTTTTTAATTTGAGTTCGGACATCGCCTTCAGCAACCTCATCAACAGTTTGGAAAATAGTCAAACCTTCATCCAATAAGGAGGCTTGGTTTTGCGCAAAATAACCAACCTTTACGTTATGACCCAAAGCACAATGGCCTTCTACTTGAATTTCGCCAAGAATGGATTTAATCATCGTTGATTTCCCTTCCCCATTTCGACCCACAAAAGATACTTTTTCACCCCGGAAGATAGACATGTTCGCATCTTTAAATACCACATGGTCCCCGTAGGATTTTGATAAATCTTTTACAACCACTGGATAATCTCCCGAACGTTGTGCCGGTGGGAAACGCAATTTTAAGGCTGATGTATCTATTTCGTCAATTTCAATAGGCTCCAATTTCTCCAGCATCCGTTCGCGCGAATTGACTTGATTGGTTTTGGAGTAGGTACCTTTAAATCGCTCGATAAATGCCATATTATCGGCAATGAATCGCTGTTGCTCGTTGTAAGCCTTTATTTGGTGTTGACGTCGGTCTTCACGCAATTGAAGATAGTGCGAATAATTCGCTTTGTAATCATAAATACGTCCCATCGTAACTTCGATGGTTCTATTGGTAATATTATCAATGAATGCCTTATCGTGGGAGATGACCATGACGGCATTGGCTTTATTCAAAAGGAAATCTTCCAGCCAAATTACGGATTCGATATCGATGTGGTTGGTAGGCTCATCGAGTAAAATCAAATCTGGTTTTTGCAGTAATATTTTAGCCAATTCGATTCGCATACGATACCCACCACTGAATTCGCTGGTTTGTCTCGTAAAATCTTCACGTTTGAAACCTAATCCGCCTAAAGCTTTCTCGACTTCCGCATCATAATTGACATCTTCCAACGCATAGTATTTCTCCCCTAAATCTGACACTTTCGTGATGATTTCCATGTATTCATCGGATTCATAATCGGTTCGTGTTTCCAATGCTTTATTCAACGCCTCCATTTCATCCCGCATCTTAAAAATATGCGCAAAGGCTTTTGAGGCTTCTTCAAAAACGGTGCATTTATCTTCAGTCAATAAATGCTGAGGCAAGTAAGCAATGATGGCATCTTTTGGAAAACGCACATTACCACGAGTCCCTTTTTGCTCACCAGCTATAATCTTCATCATGGTGGATTTCCCAGCACCATTTTTACCCATTAGGGCAATTTTGTCGTTTGGATTAATTGTGAAGGAAACATCACTAAATAACGATTGTCCACCAAATTCTACTGCTAAATTATCAACTGAAATCATAGGGTCATTTTAAAGGGTGCAAAGCTATAAAAAAGTAGGTTGTGCCGAGCATAATATATTTATAAAAAACAATTCATTTTGAATGTAATAAAAAAGACTACTTTTGCGCCTTCTAAAAACGCATCAGGATGAAACGTATCAACGAATACAAAAAGTTATTTAACATTGAGAAAGACATTGATCTTAAAGAACTAAAATCTACATATAGAGATTTAGTAAAAGAATGGCATCCTGATAAGTTTCTTGCCGGTGATGAAAAAGCGATTGAAGCTGAAGTGAAAAGCCGTCAAATTATTGATGGTTATCATTTTTTAGTGAGTATTGCACCTGAAACCAAAGCTGCTAATATGGAAGCATTTAATGAGACTATAGCCTCTCCTATTATCGATTGGCAACATAAAGGTTTGGTTTTGGAATTGACATTCTTGGATGGAGATACATATGAGTTTTTTGGCGTGGACAAGGCCTTATTTATCAAGTTTTATCAATCTGATAAACTAACTCGCTTTGCAAAAAGAAACATCTTCAATACTTTCATTTACAGAAAAATAAAAAAGAGTGAAGTGATGGCTTAAGGCTTTTTCGCATTCTTCTCCTCTATCCATTTACTCATAAACTTCGTACTTTGAAGCGTATGATGTTGCAGCATTTGACCAGTGAAATTTTGGGTACGAAGCGTTTTTAGGTTTTTTTGTAGGGTGGATACATGCATTATAAAATCCGACACGAAAAGTTGTCTATCAAATCGCGCATCCAAAACTAAAAATCCATTTTTCTGCATGCCATTCCAGAAAATTTTATCCTGGTACAATTCAATCGATTTGTTAGCGAATTGTTTATAATCATCCTCAATAAATCCATTAGGCTTAAAACTCCCGAACATCCCTTCTGCTGCCAAGGTTGTCATGACACAAGGGGTGCCGTTTATCATGGCATCAATCAACTTGCCTTTAAGACCGGCTCCAAAACGTAAAGGGGCCAAACATACTTTTGCCTGACGCATGACTTCATTGACGTCATCGACAAATCCTTTGATTAAAAAACCTTCCTTTTCATTATGCAATTGATTCACCTTTTCACTTGCATAAGCGCCATAGATGTGCAGTTCTGCTTTAGGTAGTTTTTCGCGAATCAAGGGCCATATTTTTTCTTTAAGAAACACGGCAGCATCATAATTTGGACCATGTAAAAAATTACCGATACATATAAAGTGTTCTCTATCCTTAAATTTTGGAACGTTCTTTTTTTTATCGGGTGAAATTATTTCAGTCAGAAAGGGCAAATACCATAACAGTTGTTCACTCACCTTAAATTGGTACTTCAAAATATTCATCTCAACTTCAGAAATGATCAAACTCAAATCGCATCGGTAGATACTCGCTATTTCACGTTTAGCAGTGTCATTGAAGAGGTATTCGACATCAAATGGATTTTCATCTCTCAATGCCTGTTCTCTTCCTTTCCTTAAACAATG
>JAGXIE010000110.1 GCA_024635765.1 Flavobacteriaceae bacterium
AAAAAAATTATATATCCCCTATGCCAAGCCACAACTGTTTACGCTCCTTTTGAGAGCATTATAGTTATACGATTAGAGTTGCAGTTCCACGATTTATCTTCTATATTACTTTGAAGGAATAAAAGCCCTCTTATTATTTATATTTCAGATGTTTAGCCAAGCGGTCGAAGGTATAGAAATATTTAGGAGTCGATAACTATCTGCTCAGCATGCTTCTTCGCCTTCACATCATCAATCACCTTTTCAATAATACCATTTTCATCAATTACAAAAGTGACACGATGGATACCGTCGAAGGTACGTCCCATGAACTTCTTTTCACCCCAAACATCAAACGCTTTGATGACACTTTTATCCTCATCTGCCAATAATGGATACGGAAAATTATATTTATCCTTGAAGTTGGATTGCTTCTTTTGGCTGTCAGCACTTACTCCTAAAATAGCATAACCTTTATCGGTCAAGTCTTTATAATTATCACGAAGATTGCATGCTTCTGTGGTACACGTCGGCGTATTGGCTTTTGGGTAGAAAAATACCACTAGTTTTTTTCCTTTATAGTCTGAAAGACTTATGGTATTGCCTTGCTCATCTTTCTGTGAAAAATTGGGAGCCTTATCGCCTGCTTTTAATTTGGTCATAATGTTTTAAATTTGATTCTTTGTAAAAATACAATTATGACCAAACAAGAAAAAGTTGAATTTGTTATATCTACGTTAAAAGATCTCTATCCTACTATTCCAGTTCCGCTAGAACATAAAGATCCTTATACTTTGCTTATTGCTGTCCTAATGTCTGCACAAAGCACAGATGTTCGTGTGAATCAAATCACACCACTCTTGTTTGCAAGAGCAGACAATCCGTATGACATGATTAAGTTGTCCGTGGAAGAAATTCGAGAGATTATTAAACCAGTTGGGTTGTCTCCAATGAAAAGTAAAGGGATTCATGGCCTGTCACATATCTTAATTGACAAACATGATGGTAAAGTACCAAAAACATATGAGGAGCTGGAGGCATTGCCAGCAGTTGGCCATAAAACAGCCGCCGTGGTGTTATCGCAAGCTTTTGGCATTCCTGCATTTCCAATAGACACTCACATTCATCGCCTCATGTATCGCTGGAATTTAACTAATGGCAAGAACGTGATACAAACAGAAAAGGACGCTAAACGTTTATTCCCACAAGAGTTATGGAACGATTTACATCTTCAGATAATTTGGTATGGGAGACAATATTCGCCAGCGAGAGGATGGGATTTGGAAAAGGATGTGATAACGAAAACTATTGGAAGAGCTTCGGTTTTAAAGGAATATTATGACAAGAAGTGATATTTACTTCAATCAAGGCATTGAGCAATAATTGATGATATTCCAGCCGGAATTTATCTTGAGTGGAGTTGAAAGTTAGGAATAAAAAAAGTCCTGATGAGCTAACTATCAGGACTTTTCAAAGTTTAGTTTAGAAGTGCTTCAAACTTCAATTTATTACAATGTATAACACTTAAAGCCTTAGAATAATTCAAAAGAAAATCGACTGTCTCTTCTTTTGGGTTAATTTTGATTTGGGATTCCGTAATTTTTTCAGAGTAAAGTTTTGCCATTTTATGATTTTAGTTTGATTATAATCTTAATAACGCAACAAAACTCACTTTAGTATTTTAATTTGTTAAAATAATATTTTTTTGTTCGATAACCTTTCTCAAATTGATCAATGCATAACGCATTCGACCCAATGCTGTGTTGATACTAACACCTGTTTTATCGGAGATTTCCTTGAAACTCATATCATTGTACATGCGCATTACCAAGACATCTTTTTGATCTTCTGGAAGCTCTTCAATTAAGCGCCTCAAGTCACATTCAATCTGTTCTTTAATAAGGGCTTTTTCTGCATCTAAAGAAGAATCACTCAATACAGAAAAAATACTGAATTCTCCAGTATTGTCGAATTTAGGCATTCTGCTATTTCTTCTATAGTGATCAATCACCAAATTGTGTGCAATACGCATCACCCAAGGTAAAAATTTACCTTCCTCATTATATTTACCAAGTTTGAGCGTCTTGATGACTTTAATAAACGTATCCTGAAAAACATCTTCAGTGATATCTCTATCATAAACTTTAGAATAAATAAAACTATAGATTTTTTGTTTGTGCCTGTTGATTAAAACGGAGAGTGCGCTTTCATCGCCTTTAATGTAGCTGCTTACTAAGGCAGCGTCTGTGATAAGTTCGTGTCTCATAATCATTACTTTTAGATACATGGAAAAAATCTCCATGTTTGGGGTTTATTTTAAAAGTAATCTTATGATATAGGCAACTGTTCTTTAAATGATTATGATTCAAATATAACAACAATCATTCCTAAAATGCAAAGTTTCGGCCGAAACTTTAACATTTTATTGCACAATAACTTTTTTTTAAGGGTGAAATAGTTAACGTATCTTTGCATTTCCAGAATCAGAAAACCCTATGTATAGTAAGCTTTCAGAAGTTAATCCAAAAGAAAATATCATTATAAAAGGTGCGAATCTCCACAATTTAAAAAATATGGATGTGGTGATCCCTCGAAATAAATTGGTCGTCATCACTGGATTATCTGGTTCTGGAAAATCCAGTTTAGCCTTCGACACCCTTTATGCAGAAGGTCAAAGAAGATATGTTGAAAGTCTTTCAAGTTATGCGCGTCAGTTTTTAGGACGACTCAATAAACCTAAAGTCGATTATATTAAAGGAATTGCACCTGCGATTGCCATTGAACAGAAAGTAAATTCTACTAATCCAAGGTCAACCGTTGGAACTTCAACCGAAATTTACGACTATTTGAAATTGCTGTTCGCCAGAATTGGCAAAACCTATTCTCCTGTTTCTGGGAATTTAGTCAAAAAACATACGACAGGTGATGTTTTAAATCTTGTAAAGTCTTTCGAAGATGGTGAAAAACTCCTTCTCCTATCTCCCATTCTTTTAGAAGAAGGAAGAACGATGGAAGACAAACTAAAGGTCCTACAGCAACAAGGTTATGCTAGAATTCAATATAAAAAAGAGGTGCTTCGAATTGAAGATGCTATCGAAAAAGACATCAAAAAAGATGTTTTTCTTGTTGTGGATAGAATCGTTGTTAAGCATGAAGATGATTTTTACAATAGATTAGCCGACGCTATTGAAACAGCCTTCTTTGAAGGTAAAGGCACCACTATTATTGAATCATTATCTGATAATAAGCAAACCAGTTTCAATAATCGTTTTGAATTAGATGGTATGACATTTATGGAACCGAATGCCCATTTATTCAGCTTTAACAATCCGTATGGAGCTTGCCCAAAATGCGAAGGTTATGGCGATGTTATTGGTATTGATGAAGATCTGGTGATTCCAAATACTGCTTTATCAGTCTATGACAACGCGATTTTTCCTTGGAGAGGGGAAAGTATGAGTTGGTATCGTGACCAGTTGGTAAATAATTCGCATAAGTTCGATTTCCCTATTCATAAGCCATTTTTCCAATTAACAGAGGCTCAAAAGCAATTGATCTGGGATGGCAATAAATATTTTGAAGGTTTAGACAGTTTTTTTGCAGAATTGGAATCGAAAGCTTATAAAATTCAAAATCGCGTGATGTTATCACGTTATAGGGGAAAAACCAAATGTAATAAATGTCATGGCAAACGGTTACGGCCTGAAGCTAATTATGTGAAAGTGGCAAATGTCACTATTACAGATTTAGTTGGAATGCCCTTGGATAAACTCATTAATTTCTTCGATCAATTAGAATTGAACGATAACGATTCAAAAATCGCAGACAGATTGTTAAAAGAGATTAAAAATAGATTGAGTTTTCTATCAAATGTAGGTTTAGAATATTTGACATTAAACCGAAAATCAAATACTCTTTCAGGAGGGGAAAGTCAGCGTATCAATCTAGCAACCTCGTTGGGAAGTAGTTTGGTAGGTTCTATGTATATTCTTGATGAACCAAGTATTGGTTTGCATCCAAAAGACACAGAAAAACTGATTGTGGTCTTGAAAGCGTTGCGCGATTTAGGAAATACAGTGATTGTCGTTGAACATGATGAAGATATTATGCAAGCTGCCGACGAAATCATTGACATTGGTCCAGAAGCCGGAACCTTTGGAGGTGAAGTAGTTGCTAAAGGAACTTATCAGGACATTTTAACTTCCGATTCTTTAACGGCAAAATACTTAAATGGCACAATGGCAATCGAAGTCCCTAAAAAAAGGCGCACTTCAAAATACCAAATAGAAATTATCGGGGCCAGAGAGCATAACCTACAGAATGTTGATGTAGTTTTTCCATTGGAAATGCTTACTGTCGTAACTGGTGTTTCAGGAAGCGGCAAAAGTACTTTGGTCAAAAAGATTCTGTATCCTTCCATTCAAAAACATTTGACTGGCTTTGGTGATAAAGCTGGACAGTTTACAGAATTGAGAGGTAATTATAAAAACATTCAGCATATAGAGTTTGTGGAC
Source organism: Flavobacteriaceae bacterium (assembly GCA_024635765.1). Lineage (GTDB taxonomy): Bacteria > Bacteroidota > Bacteroidia > Flavobacteriales > Flavobacteriaceae > JBPOFM01. Next base: position 4,494 of record JAGXIE010000110.1, read on the forward strand.
CAGAATCCTATCGGTCGTTCGTCACGTTCCAATCCTGTGACGTATATCAAGGCTTACGATGATATTCGTGCACTTTTTGCCAACCAGAAGTTGAGTAAAATAAGAAACTATCAAGCAAAACATTTTTCGTTTAACGTTGATGGAGGACGCTGTGAAACCTGCAAAGGCGATGGTGAAGTAACTATCGAAATGCAATTTATGGCAGATGTTCACTTAGTTTGCGAAACCTGTAACGGTAAACGTTTCAAGAAAGAAGTCCTTGAAGTCACCTTTGCAGATAAAAATATTGATGATGTTTTGAAGATGACCATTGATGATGCCATTACTTTTTTTGACAAAAACAATCAATCAAAAATTCAAGTGAAATTGCAACCGCTTCAAGACGTTGGTTTAGGTTATGTTACATTAGGACAAAGCTCTTCTACCCTGTCCGGTGGTGAAGCACAGCGTATCAAATTGGCAACCTTCCTAGGTAAAGGTTCTAAAAGTGACAATGCTTTATTCATATTTGATGAACCAACTACTGGTTTGCATTTTCATGACATCAAAAAATTACTAAAGTCATTTCAGGCTTTAATTGAGCAAGGACACTCAATCATCGTCATCGAACATAATCTTGAACTCATTAAATGTGCAGATTACATTATTGATTTGGGTCCGGAAGGCGGCGAAAGAGGAGGTAAATTGATTGCTCAAGGTACTCCAGAGGAATTGGTAAAGGATAAAAAGTCAATTACGGGGAAGTATTTAAACGAAAAACTTTAAATCTAAAAGTCAAATTAGTCCTGTTTAATAAAATAAAAAAGAGAATCCCAACAACAGAATCAACGTAGTTGGAATTACCATCAGTAAAAACACAAATGTTATCATTCCACTTTTAAACAAACTTAAAAACCAATGTTGCTCATAAAAGTTTTTAATTGCTAAAAACAGATAAAAGAAGGTAGAAAATGCCACCAACCAATCTATCCAATCGGGTATGTCCCAAATCATGTTTAAGCCAAATATGATACTGAATACAGTAAATAAAAATGAAAAATAATAGAAACTAAACACCAAATGATAGGCGTAACGACCTTTATTGTAATAAAATATTTTCAACAACAAAGCAAAAAGCGGCAATAAAAAAAACATGGCAATCGGGACACTATTAAAAAAGGTGGTAATAATAGTTCCAGCACCTCGATTCTTATGAAATTTAAGTAGCTGAACATAAAACTTTTTTGTTATATAATTAGCGTCTTGCTCCATACCCATTTCCTTGTAAATTAGTGCTTCATCTGCGCCAATCTCAATTAACGAGTCTATTTTTTTACTGTTATATCCAAAATTCGTATTTATATTACTTGATTTGTTTCGTTCAAGGGTCATTATGGAATCTGCCTTTTTTAAATCCATGTCATTTAATCCCAATATTTTTTGATTTTTCTTAAGCGGTTTCATCATCTTTTCGATTTGAAGCGAATCCAAAGCAGGCTCTGCATCAGAGATACTATCTTTCATTTTTGAAATAGCTTCTTCCCGTTCTTTCTTTAAAGCTGTGTCTGCTTTATCGGCAAAATCGGTTACAGTAAATGAAATAATGAAAAAGAAAATTACAGAAATAAACAGATACATTTGGGCAGGATGCAAATAAAGCAAACGCTTTCCTTGTAAAAACTGTTTAGCCAAATAACCTGGTCGAATCATCAAAGGAATAAAACTCTTGAAAAAGCGCGCATCAAAGGAAAAATAATTGCTGATTGTATTATAAAACAGAACCTTTATAGTAACTTCCTGATTACTTTTTTGTCCACAGTGCGGACAAAATTCAAAGCCCTCTTCGAATTTTTTTTCACAATTAGCACATTTAACAGTTGATTTTTCCATAATAATAATTGGTTCGTTTGATAAATGTAATAAAAAAACAATTATCTCCTTTCATAGTAATCAATAACTAAAATTCGAAAAAAATAATCTATTAATTTCAAGAACACTAAACTAACCATGAGGTCAAAATCACTAAAATCCTAAAGCTGGTATAAAAAATGGCACGTAAATTGAATAACCAAACAAATATAGCGTAAGCCGAAAAGCTAATGAGTAGGCATCATCTTAAATCCTTTAATTATGAAGACAACAGTACTTTTTACAGCAATGGTGTTAATAGGATTAACATCTGCTAACGCAACAAAAACCAACGTTGTACCGCGAGGTGAAGATTTTTTAAATACAACACGCTATCGTTATGCCGAACCTATTATGTTCATGGAGCGAGGTGTTGAATTTTTAATCTTTCCTGACGGAAGTTTTGATTTCAATACAAATCCCGGTGATCCATTCAGGAATTTTGATGATTCTTATTATAGAGCTACAAATTTGAGACGAAGCTCCATGAACACTACTCAAGGTGCACCAGGAACTGTTAGTCGAAATAATTATTATACTCCAAACTCTGGAGGTATATTGATACAACATGATTTTGATGGTAAAGTGAGGCGTATTGGTAACGTATTTATTAATTATGATAGAATCGGCAAAGTCAAACGTGTTGGTACAGTTTATATGAACTATAACAGAGGAGGCCTTCTGACCCAAGTTGGTGGACTCCGAATTACCTATAATCATTGGGGCGAAGTCGTCAAAAGTGTAGGAGTTGTAAATTATCACAACAGCCAATACAACTTCGGTCTAGGTCAGAATCAAGGGCAAGGTTCAGGCTATTATGTTGACTCTGGTGATGATGAAGATTACTACTATTACCGAAAAGGTGATAAAGTGAAGAAACAAAAGAAAATGAAGAAATAACATTCACTTTATGTTGAATCAAAACCTCAAAGCTCTTTCCCCAAAGACTTTGGGGTTTGTTTTTTATCAGATGAATAATTACGAAAGAAAGAACTCTATTTAATCAGAAATTGATTTTTTATTTAAATGAAGATAAACCAGAATCATCGAAATGGAAACAAACACATAAAATAATAATTCCAAAAAGGAATAAACATTAAATAGATTGAAACCGTCAAGGAGCTTCAGCACCAAAAGTAATATCGATGCAATAAACATGGCAACACAGTAATTTTTGTTCATTGGTATTCAAATTTCTATTTACTTTTATTTATAGTCTAAAATACGTAAAATATTTCTTACGATACATAATTATAAAAAGAGTTGATAACAATTCGATATTTAAACAATAAAAAAAATTAACTGATTATCAGATACTTAAATCGTGTTAATCGATTTTGGCACGTTGTTTGAATATAATGAATATAATCTGATATGTTTAACCTAAATCATACACTCATGAAAAAATTAGCTTTATTTTTTACTGCAGTGTTCCTAGTCGGAGCAACAGTAAGCGCAAAAACCACCAACGTACTTGAAGCCAGTTCATCTATTACAAATTTCAATAGAGGCTATGGCAATTCTTTTATCTTTACCGAAGGTGGTATTGAGTTTTCTGTATTTCCCGACGGTCAGTTCGACTTCTATGCACCAGACTATGGTCCAGATGTCAATGTTTCCATCAACGCACCAAATGTGTCCTTCAGTTTTAATAACGGATATAATTACAATCCATACGTGCAGTACGATGATTTTGGAGCTATTATACAAATTGAAAACACTCCGATTTACTACGATTATTACGGTCGTGTGACCCAAATTGGCCAGGTAAACATCAATTACAACAATTACGGCCATGTTGCAAGAGTCGGTGGTTTGTACGTCCACTACAATAGAAATAGAGCGTTTTCACATTATACAGGCTTTATAAATGTTTATAATAGAGTTTATGTTTATAGACCTTGGCATGTATACTACGCAGTTCCAGCACCTAGCTTTTGCATTGTATACTCACGCCCATACAGACAATACTACAATCCAGTGAGGTACCACTATTACAGACCTTATAACAATAATTATAGAGAACCGGTTCGTTATTCGTACCGTAACAATGTTACTAATTCATCTGGACGTCGTGGAACTGTAGCCAATACAAACAGAGCGAGCGAAAGATATCGTCAAGAAGTGACTCCTAGCAGAAACAATGCTGTTGCGAATAGAGGAAACTCACGAAATGACCAAATGAACAATACTCGTGGCACTGCAAGAACTTCGAATGATATGAGACCTACCAATACAAATAGGTCTAGTGAACAAATTAGAAGTAATGACAATCGCAGCACAACAACGCGGTCAAATCAAGAATCAAGAACTATTTCTTCTGATGTAAATACTCGTGCAACGACTACGAGAGCAAATCAAAGTACGCGAGCCATGTCTTCCGAGCGAAGTGAACGCGCTACTGCACAAAGAAGTAATTCTCAAAATAGAAGTATTTCTCAAAATAGAAGTATTTCTCAAAATAAAAGGCCACAAGCAAGTCATAGAAATAACATGGCTAGAAACACCTCTGCTGTAACTAATAACACAAGGAGTGTTAAAAGTTTGCCAAAAGGAAAACCACGAGCATCAAATACTCGTATATCTAATAACAAGCAACAACAAAGAAGTACCGCTCAAAAAAGTAGTTCACAAAGAACGAGCAAACAACCTAGCTCACGAACTAATTCTAAAAGAGGTAACTGATAAACATATTAAAATTTTGGTTGGTTAGTTGGAAAGTCCTGCATGAAGTATGCCTCAAAGCACCTTGCAGGGCTTTTCTTTTACAATTCTTTCTATGAACACTACTGAAAACAAACTCAGCGGACAGTGATTTTTAATTATAGATTACTTTATCTTCAAATATTTCTTTATCAGAACAGAAATATCTTCTGATACATTCAGTCTTAATATTATAATCACATAAAATAGCGTGATTAATATTGATTTAAGAGCAATATTCAAAATAGGATGAAATGGAAAATCCCAGAAATAAAAAATAGAAATACTAATAACCAAAAGCAAACATACCTTACCAGTGTCAGCATTGAATGGCATCATATTGAATTTCTTTTTTACAAAGTAAATTTTAATGGTATTGTAAATCGAAATTGCCAAAAATGTTGCGAAAGCCGAACCGTTTATTCCAAACATTGGAATGAAAACCATATTCAACAACACAGTGAGAATCGTGAGAATAACTCCAAAAATCAAGACTACCCTGTAATAATCGCTATTGAACAAGACAACATTATTACATCCCATCAAATTATCATAAAGTTTAGCAATACTAACAAAAAAGACCACAATCAGACCACCACTAAATTCTTCTGGGATTAAAAGATAGAGCTCATTAATGTTAAGAACAATCAGCAAAAAGATAAAACCGCCAATAACAAATAATGTTTGCGAGCTTCTTATATATAAGTCCTTTAGCGCCACTTTGTTCTTTTCGTTTAGGAATTTGGCTGTTAAAGGCTGTAAAATCTGTTGCATGGCTCTTGATGGCACCGCAATAACTGTTGCTATATAAATCGCTACACCATAATAGGCTACTTTTTCAATAGGGATATACAGACCGAGCATGAAAGAATCAATGTCTAAAATAATTGTGGCGATGGAACCCGCGATAATTATCAATGATGAATATTTTAGGATAGCACCAATATTATCAATCCTATTAAATTTTAATACAGGAAGTCGAATACTAAAAGCATATAACATCATTACCAACATGCGCAGCGAATAGACTATAACAACTCCTTTGATAAATTGTTCAACATCGATCCATTTTAAATACACTGAAAATAAAAGTAACATGACTCCAACCCTGTGAAAAACTTCTTTCATAAAGTTCCCAAAAACAGTAAGCATTTGGGTTTTTGTCCATGCAAAGAACACTTCAAAATAAGCCATGACCGCAGCTACTATGAAAATGTACCAAACATAGTCCTTCACAACTGCGTTTTTTTGGGATATCAATTCTCCTATTATTTCATATGAAAAACTACCTATAACACCTATAGGAATAATTAAAAGAAGAGGTAAAAACAACATTAAAGTCAAGAAACTGTTGAGGGAATTCTTGGTTCTAAATGTCGAATAAAATTTTACCAATGTATTGTTCGCACCAAACGCCATTAGAGGGGTCATAATATTTGCAGAAGACAATATAAAGGCCACCAAACCATAATAGACATCAGAAATAAAATAGGTGTATAGAAACAACGTATTGATGGCACCTATCCCAAAGCCAAGATAGGTCGTAATTGTATTCTTAAAGGATTGGTTAGTTACAATTCCCATAATTTCTTAAAATTCCAATAGCCCAAATTCCAAAATCATAAGGCTTAAATTTGATCTACTTTACTGCTAATATTTATATCAGTTCAACTAATTTTCTTGTCAATTCTCTTCGGCTGTATGGTTTTAATCCAATTGGCTGTGTTGTTAAATCATTTCTTTTATAAGCCTCAAAATACGTCAAAATCTGTGATTTCAAGTCATCGTCGGAATCATAGTAAAAATAATTTCCTGTGTTCGTTGATTTAATAATTCTTTCAACATCGCTCTCTTTAGGACCGATTGCTAAAATAGGGGTTTCTGAAACCATATATTCGAATAGTTTACCAGGAATAATAGCTTTGGTATCTTCGGAATCAATTTCAACCAGTAACAAAAGTTGTGATTGTCTTTGTTGCATCAATGCTTCAATATGACTCAAATAGCCAACCACATTGACATAGTTTTTTAAATTATACGAATGGATCACTTTTAAAACATCATCGCTCACAACACCTATTAATTTAAGCTGGAAATGAGCTTTAAATTCAACGTTTTCATTGATCAGTTTTTCTAAAACGGCCCAAAGATTTTTAGGATTACGTTCTGATAAAAGTGAACCGATGTGAGAAAGTGTGAATTTTTTATCTTTTGTTGTTTTTGGCATGTGATAAGTATCATAACCGTTCGTAATAACAACAACAGTTTGCTGGGTTTTTATTTCAAATTCTTTTTTGATATTATCACTTGTGACAATGATGCAATCAGCAGCAGCCAGTACTTTTCTCTCTAAACTATGATGCTTTCTGGTGGAAGATTTGGTAAGTTTTAGTTTTTTATGATATCCAATAGTTGTCCATGGATCTCTGAAATCAGCAACCCACTTAATTTTTAAATGCTCCTTTAACCCCATTCCAATTAAATGTAAACTATGGGGTGGCCCAGTAGTAATAACTGTTTTAATATTATGTTTTTGAATATAATTTTGTAAGTAAGTAATAGAAGGATCAACCCATGCTTTTCTAGCGTCGGGGATAAAGTAATTTCCTCGAATGTAAAGCATTAATTTTTGAATCAAATTCTGTTTTTTCTTCTCGGGAATTACACCAGAACTGATTAATCTTGAATGTTTTCGTGATAGAAAGCCTGCTAACTTATAAGGCTCTTTAATCGGTTGACTTATAATGATTGCTTCTTTTGGTACTTCAGCCAATAAACTCAAGTCCAAAATAGGATAACTGGGGTCTTGGGGAATATATACTACAGGTTGCACATCAAACTCGGGAAGGTATTTGACAAATTTAAGCCAACGTTGCACACCTGGACCTCCAGCTGGTGGCCAATAATACGTAATGATAAGTACTTTCTTTTGCATAGTGTTATTGCCACGAAATTGAAAATAGTTTGAATCTATGGTGAAATAAACAAGTTTATTTTTTCCTGAATTCGTAAAACAATCCACCAACAACAAGTAAACCGAATAAAACCGAAGATGCTAATGAAATTGTACTTCCTGTTTGAATTACTTCTGGCTCAAATTTGAATTCTATTGTATGCTGTCCTTTTGGAATTTCCATTCCTCTCAAAACATAATCCACTCTATAGTGAGGAACTTCTCTTCCATCAATAAATCCTTGCCAACCATAAGGGTAATAGATTTCTGAAAACACCGCAAATCCATCATTATCATTATTATACTGATACTTTAAGTAATTTTGTTTAAACTCTAATATACTGATAGTTGACAAAGAATCTATAGTATAATTATTGCTCTTAATGGACTGTGTAGTTATCGCCTTTACTTTAGTATTAAGGCTGTCCAATAATTTTAGTTCTTCATTGGCAGAATCAACCTTTATTACTTCTTCTACAAACCAAGCATTACCGTTAGCATCGGTATTTTCGTAAGGGAAAATATTGCCCTGATCATCGTCAGCAATAATATATTTTGTGTTCAACATATTAAGAACGTTGATATTGTTTTTGGCAATATAAAAATCAAACAACTCGTCATAACGCCCTAATTTTGCAGCATGATATCCAGATAATGAATTATGGAAATAAGCTGCCTTGCCAGGTTCTCGTGACACAACATCAAACACTCTAAAATGACCCTCATCTTTCAATATTTCTAAATCGGCTTCATTCGGTTGATAAGGCTTGTTAACCTGAATAGAAGAAACGAAGTTGTCATTGTTTACATAACGCCTATCAACTGCCACCAAGTCAAACAAGATCAGAGCTGCAAAGATCACAATAACCAGTTTATCCGATAGCTTCTTCTTCAAAAACATAAAAATTGCACCTGCTGATAACAACACTAAAATAAGGGTACGCAAGGTGTCTTGTGTGAAAAATGCTTTACGGTCTTCCTTTACGGCATCAATAAAACCTTGACCATAGCTTTGACGGTAATAACCGTCGTTTACTCCCACAAAATCAAATAAGGACGATTTAAACAGCAAAAATACAATAGCAAAACCTCCAGTAATGATAGCGGAATATTTTAGTGCTTTTAATTTTTTCTCATCTGATTC
>JAGXIE010000018.1 GCA_024635765.1 Flavobacteriaceae bacterium
CATCAGCGATTATATGTATGCACAATCCAAGACCAATAAGTCGCGTTTTTTTAAAAAAGGTTAAGGCAAGATATACAACTATCGCGTAATAGGAGTGAAGCGGATGAAAATTGATGCTGCAACGATTGGGAGCAAATATTGGATTGGCAAGTAAATGGTCTAGATCGATGAACATTCCAAAAAGCATTATGAGATATGCTATTTTCCAATTGGATTTAAAGAAAAGTAAGGCGACAATCAATGGCAAACCAAAATGTATACCGTAATGGAGAAGAGCTTGAAACATCAAATTATGATATTTTGAGCCTCCAAATAGAGCATCGAATTGGGACCTTCATTGCAAATCAAATCCAGTATGCTTAAATTGGGAATAAAGCCATGTTTATCATCAAATACTTGAATATACCCTTTAAAATCCTGCTCTACTTCCTTCCTGTTATCAGCCAATGAGCGATAATCAATACGATTTTCAGGATGTTTTTCAAATGTTTTGGTGGTTTCAAATTCAAAAGGTAATTCCAGACAACCAAAGATGACTTCCATACTTTTAAAATTGAAGTCCATCAAATTTGTGAATTTTTCCGTAAACAAAGGTTGAAAATCATGTTCATAGAATTCAAAAAAAGGCGAACTGCTGTATGCCGATTGAATTGATTTCCAATGCAAATCTTGCCAATTTTCATCTTCAGCAATTAAAATATCCTTATATAACTGTCTGTTTTTTTGAGAATAAATTACAGGAATGGTCAATGGTAATTTTCCATTGACGTCATAAATAAACATTCGGTTTCTGTAGGTTTGTTTTTGGTAATTATCGCAAACTTCAAACATAATGGTATCCGTTTTTGCAATTGCCACAAATGTTGCAATACTAGGGAAGTAAGTAGGATGCAATAAAACGCTTCTCATTGTTGCGAATGTTTGTTGTCATGTAACTTTAGAGGAGTTGTAAAATGTAATCAGTTATGTTCGGCTGATTCTTACTAAACAACATAAAGCCTCACACTAATTACTTATCGATTTGCTTTCCGTTTCTTTCTCCAAGCATTAAATCCGAATAAGATAACTCCCAAAATCAATGAAGGAATTAAATAAGAAACCAATTTTCCACTACCACCAACGGTTGTAAAGAACCGATCCCAGCGAGGTTTACCATTACTATCCCAGCTCATCCAAACAAATACAGGTTTTCCAACGACATGGTCAAAGGGAACAAAGCCCCAATACCTTGAATCTTGCGAGTTATGACGGTTATCACCCATCATCCAGTAGTAATCTTTTGAGAACGTAAATTTGTCGGTAACCTTACCGTCGATACTTATCTGATTTCCGTTAATTGTAAGCGTATGACCTTCATATTCTGTAATAGCTCGTTTGTAAAGAGGTAACACTTCAAGATTTAAATCTATAGTTGCACCCGCTTTCGGAATATATAGTGGTCCAAAAAAGTCGTTGTTCCAAGAATAAGCAGGGTCTTTTGGAAATAGTTGTGAGTCTGATTGTCCCAAAGAATCTTTCCTGACGGTCACACTCGCAACATTAGGATGGTTTTTCAAGCGATTCATTGCTTCGTCTGTTGCTGCAAATACAAAATAGGTTTGTGATTGTTGATCAAAACCAATACCATCTGTAATGTCATAGCGGTTCAAAAGACTATAAACTTCTTCATTTGAAGAAAACTGTCCTTTGAATGCAATATCATATGAAAACTGTATTCTTGCTCTATCAGGTAATTGATTCTGCTTCCCATTGATATATACATAGCCATCTTTTATGGATAATGAATCTCCTGGAAGACCAACGCAACGCTTCACATAATTGGTTTTTTTATCAATCGGCTTATAATAATACTTATCAGTATGGTACATATTTAACATTGTGTCCACTGGCCAATTGAAAACCACAATATCATTATGCTTTATATTTTGAAACCCAGGAAGTCGCATATAGGGCAATTGTGGGTAAGGCAAATACGATTTTACTTTTGCTACCGGAATGGTATCATGAACCATAGGAGCAGCAATAGTAGTCATTGGAACTCTTGCGCCATAATGTATTTTACTTACAAATAAGAAATCACCAACCAATAAGGTTTTTTCCAACGAGGATGTCGGAATAGTAAACGGTTGGATGAAATAAGTGTGCACAATTGTAGCTGCTACAATTGCAAATAAAATCGAACTTACCCAATCACCAGCAGCCGATTTAGGGTGAAGGCTACGGTCTTTGATATGAGTGACGTCCAACGCATAGTTAATGTAATAAATGTACAATCCCAATGTTACAATTGAAAGTAAAGTATCGACACCAGAATTTTTACCAAAACTTCGTGCCGTTTCCACCCAAACAACAGGGAACATTATTAAATTGACAATTGGAACGAAAAGTAAAATAGTCCACCACCAAGGTCTGTTGACGATTTTCATTAAAATCACAGCATTGTATGCAGGAACAAATGCTTCCCACGCTTGCCTTCCAGCTTTTATATAAAGTTTCCAAGTGCCAAGTCCATGAATGACCTGTACGACCAAGAAAAAGATTAACCATTGAGTAAGTGTCATTATATGTTGTTTAGTTGTTTGTTGTTTTGTTTCTTAAAGTTCAGGATTGTATTACAATTAAAATCCTTTAGGATACAGCTCGTAGAACAAATATATCGTAAATCATAAATCACAATCCAAAATCCGTTCATAAGTTAACCTATGTTTAACACATCTTTCATAGTAAAAACACCCTTTTTACCATAAATCCATTCGGCTGCAATAACAGCTCCAAGAGCAAAACCTTCCCTGCTGTGAGCAGTATGTTTTATCTCTATACTATCAACATTCGATTGATAGGTTATTTCGTGCGTTCCAGAAACATTTTCAATCCGTTTAGCTGTGATGCCAATTTCTTTCGATTTGGGTTTAGCTAAAGTCCAAGAGGTGAATTCTGAATTTTTTATTATTTCATTCGCAAGTGTAATTGCAGTGCCACTAGGAGCATCAAGCTTTTGAGTATGATGGATTTCTTCAATACTTACCTTGTATTGTGGTAACCCTTTCATCAATTTTGAAAGTGTTTTGTTCAATTCAAAAAAAACATTAACACCAAGGCTGAAGTTGGATGCATATAAGAACGTGCCATTTTTTGAATTGCATAATTCCACAATTTTATCATAATTGTCTAACCAACCAGTGGTACCTGAAATGACAGGAGTGGAATTTGTTAAGCATTTGGTGATATTATCAATTGCTGAATTAGGCGTACTAAAATCAATGGCTACATCCACGTTAGATAGTGAGTAGTCTTTATCCTTACTCGTAACTTTTAAAACGATAGAGTGACCCCTTTTAAGCGCGATGCCTTCGATGACATGTCCCATTTTACCATATCCAAGTAAAGCAATGTTCATGTATTAAAATTTAAAGTTCAAGGTGAGACCCAAATCAGTTACATTTTCTTTTTCATTATATTGAAAATGAGGTTTAAGTGCTAAATTCTCATCCATATTGTATTGTAATAAATGTGCATCTACATTTGCGTCAATGATGTTTAAGGCATAGATGCCTACTGTTATGAGCAAAGAGAGTTCTTTATTTTGCTTAAGAGTCTTTTGTGCTCTACGAAGCCCATCATTCGTAATACGTGGAAATTCATCATCGTCAAAACCTGCCAATCGACGCTTGTATGCATCGCGATAGCGATTGTATTGTTTATCGTTACGCTGATAAAAGTAAATACCTGTAGCAATACCACCAACGGCTAACGGGATTTTCCAATATTTTTTATTGTATGCTTGGCCCAAACCAGGAAGAATCGCTGAATAGAAGGCGGCTTTTGATGGAGCCAATGGGTCGAAAGGCTCTTTGACAAGTTCTCCAGTCACCACTAATTCTTTTGGCAGTGTATCTGGTATGCTGTCATTTTCAACTTGGCAAAATGAAAAATAATAAATAAGACAGAAAAGTATGGTATGGACAAATTTATTTGGCACTTTGAACGAGTTTTTTGATCCGATTAAAATCTTCTTCAGAGTGGAATGGAATTGTTATACTTCCTTTACCATTCTTACTGACCTTAACGTTGATTTTATGTCCAAAGTATTCTGAAAATTCCTTGATGCCTTTTTTGATGAATTTAGGAAGTTCTTCCGGTTCACTTTTTGGAGCAATGGTGATTTCACTCGTATGATGATAATTTTTCACCAATGATTCCGTGTCCCTTACTGAAAGCTGATTGCTGATGATTTTTTCATAGATATCCAGCTGGCTGCTTTGGTCTTCAATATTGATAATGGCGCGACCATGTCCCATGGAGATGAAACCATCACGCATCCCAGTTTGAATGATAGGGTCTAATTTTAACAATCTCAAATAATTCGCAATTGTTGAACGTTTTTTTCCAACACGTTCGCTCATTTGTTCTTGCGTCAAACTGATTTCGTCGATCAATCGCTGGTAAGACAAGGCTATTTCAATAGGATCTAAATCCTGACGTTGAATATTTTCAACCAAAGCCATCTCAAGAGATTCCTGGTCATTGGCAATACGAATATAAGATGGGATTGTTTCAAGTCCAATCAATTTGGAAGCCCTAAAACGACGCTCACCTGATACAAGTTGATATTTATTGAAGTCTAATTTACGGACCGTAATTGGTTGTATAACACCCAATTCCTTGATGGAAGATGCCAATTCTCGTAAGGTTTCTTCGTTGAAATTAGTACGAGGCTGAAATGGATTGATTTCGATAGCATCCAAATCGAGCTCCACAATGTTGCCTATCACCTTATCCGCGTTTTTGTCCTGAACGGACTTTATATCATTCGATGGGTCTTTTAAAAGTGCTGATAACCCTCTGCCAAGTGCTTGTTTTTGTGTCGCCTTCGCCATTAGTTCTCCTGTTTTTTGATAATTTCTTTAGCCAAATTTAAATAATTTGACGCACCTTTGCTACTTACATCATAATTGATGATGCTTTCCCCGTAACTCGGTGCTTCACTCAAACGCACATTTCGCTGTATAATTGTTTGGAAGACCATATCAGAAAAGTGTTTTTGAACTTCTTCCACAACTTGATTGGACAGTCTTAAGCGCGAATCATACATAGTTAACAACATGCCTTCGATATCTAAATTAGCATTATGAATACGTTGTACGCTTTTAATGGTATTGAGTAATTTTCCAAGACCTTCCAAGGCAAAATATTCACATTGTATAGGGATGATGACAGAATCTGCAGCAGTTAGAGCATTTAAAGTCAAAAGCCCCAAAGATGGAGCGCAATCGATAAGGATATAATCGTAAGAAGATTTTAAATGGGTAATTGCTTTTTTAAGCATATACTCGCGTTCTTCTTTATCAACCAATTCAATTTCAATGGCTACCAAATCGATATGTGCTGGAATTATATCCACGTTCGGTGCACTTGTTTTGATAATACTTTCTTCGGCAGAAGCGGAGTGCTCAATTACTTGATAGGAACCTAATTCTACATTCTCTACATCCACACCAAGTCCCGATGAAGCATTTGCTTGAGGATCAGCATCAATTAACAAGACTTTCTTTTCTAAAACACCTAAGGAAGCTGCTAAATTTACTGAAGTGGTTGTTTTTCCGACTCCTCCTTTTTGATTGGCAATTGCAATAATTTTACCCATTAAATGATTTGGTTTTTTAAGACCGTAAAAGTACGATTATTTGTGAGTTTAAAAAATGTAACTTGTTAACATTGGAGTAGGAAAGGTAAGGGCCATAATTAAGAAAATTGAAGTGATAAGTGACCATTAAAAAATCTAAATATTGAATCTTTCTTTGCAAATATGATTTTCAATTGAGATTTGTTCTCCATCTTCTCCAGCGTAGTTTTGTATAATATTTTGACATTCAGCATGGTCATTACCAAAGTGAATAAAAGTAATAATGCCAATGGCAAATACTATAATCAAAATGGTGCCAATAATACTTTTTTTATTTCTCATGTTTCGTTTGTCTGTATGATTCATAGCATGAATGAAAAAGAACCTATTTATTCTTTTTCTCTCTAATTGCGGCTTCCAATTGGTCCCACATGCTTTCAGGTATTTGCTCTAAAATATTGAATTGCCCTGCGCCTTTAAGCCATTCGCCTCCATCAATGGTAATGACTTCCCCATTCACGTAAGCTGAAAAATCAGACACCAGATAAGCTGCCAGATTTGCCAACTCTTGATGGTCTCCAACACGGTTTAAGGGTACTTTTTTAGCCATGTCAAATTTGTCTTTAAGGTTGCCAGGAAGTAAACGGTCCCAAGCACCTTTTGTTGGAAATGGGCCAGGAGCAATCGCATTAAAACGCATCCCATATTTTGCCCACTCAACAGCAAGGCTCCTTGTCATTGCCAATACGCCTGCTTTTGCCGTGGCGCTTGGAACCACATAAGCAGAGCCTGTCCACGCGTAGGTGGTGACTATATTTAACACGTTCGTATTGCTTTGTTTGGTATCTATCCAATGCTTACCAAATGCGAGTGTACAGTTTTTTGTGCCTTTAAGGACAATGTCTATAATGGTATCAAATGCATTGGCAGAAAGCCTTTCGGTAGGAGAAATGAAGTTGCCAGCGGCATTATTGAGCAAAACATCCACTTTTCCAAAGCGTTCCAAGGTCGCATTTAGCATACCCTCTACTTGGTCGTAATGACGCACATCACACTTTAGAGGAAGACAGTTGCCTCCAGTTTGTTTTTCCAGTTCTTCCGCTGTGGTTTTAAGTTTTTCTAAATTTCTTGAAGTGATAACAACGTTTGCTCCTAATTCGAGAAAGTAGGTACTCATAGCTTTTCCAAGCCCACTGCCACCACCAGTGACGACGATGGTTTTGCCTTTAAGGGCGTCATCACGAAGCATTTTATCTTTATAATTCATTTTGTAATGTTTAGCACTTAAAGATAAAATATAAAATGGTAAGGTTGAACAAATAATAGAATTGATATCACAACCTATCAGAAACGTTAAACGAAAAAAGCAGCGCTTTGTGGACGCTGCTTTAAGATTTTTTAAATTGTACTATCTTATTTTTCAGGAACTTGAATTCCTGCAATGTAACCACTGGTTAAATATTTTTGTGCCACCTTTTGAAGTTCTTCTTTGGTCATGCTATTGACCATTTTCTCAAATTC
The DNA here is from genome assembly GCA_024635765.1 of Flavobacteriaceae bacterium. Classification (GTDB taxonomy): domain Bacteria; phylum Bacteroidota; class Bacteroidia; order Flavobacteriales; family Flavobacteriaceae; genus JBPOFM01. The sequence continues at coordinate 7,145 of JAGXIE010000018.1, forward strand.
AAACATTTTTGTAGCATCCATATCTTGGTAGTCGGCATTTTTTAACGTTCTTAACCAAAAACGGTTTTCTTTCATATCTTCCTTATGATCTAAAATTTGTGCTTCTTTCACTTTTGCCAAATCTTTTTCAGTCGGGCCTTCCTTGACCAATTTTTCCACTTCTGCCAATGCGGCAGCTTTCAATTTATCAACATTTTCTGGTCCACAAGGAAAACTAATTCCGAAACTATACCAGCCGTATGGCATTTTATTAATATTTCCGTTTGCACCTACACCATAAACACCACCTTCTTCTTCACGTAATTTTTCGACCAATTTAATGGTCAACACTTCGCCAAGACTTTTAAGTAAGTGATCTTCCCTTTCATCATATTCAGTTGGTCCATGATATGTTATGCGGACCATACTCTTCTCATCTTTTCCTATTTCAACAATTTTTTCATGCTGTCCCGTCAATGGTCTAAAATCATCTACGTTGTATGTTTCCTTAGAATTAGTAGAAGGCAGACTTGCTAAATATTTTTCAGAGTATTCGACCAATTTTTTCTCATCTATATTTCCAACAAAATAAAATTTGAAATCTCCAGCATCTGCGAAACGTTCCTTATATTTTTCATAAGCTAGGTCGTAATCAGATGCATCCATTTCCTCTGGAGTAGGGAATCCCATGTATCTAGGACTATCTCCATACATAAATTTGCCCATTTCAACAGAAAAGAATGTTTGAGGATTAGACATCAGATTTCCCATAAAAGCTTTTTGTTTTTCGATATAGGATTTATACGCGTCACTATTTTTGTTTAGTGCTGTGAAGTATAAATGTGTCAATTGGAATAATTCCTCCAAGTCTTTGGGTGATGCATTTCCAGAAATACCTTCACTATAGGTACCAATGCTCGGCCTTACGTTGACAATCTTACCAGATAGCACCTTGTTTAGCTCAACCTTGTCGATACCGTTGACACCTGCTTCTGCAAGTCCACCATTTGCATAGGTGGTAGCTTTAAAATCATCAATAGAATACAATGAATTTCCACCATAACTAAAGGCATCAAATAAAATTTCATCGTTTTTGAAATCTGTAACCTTATATGTTACAGTTGCTCCATTGCTCAAAGTTAAGGTCGTTGTCCCCAAGGCATCATTTTTTTGATAATCGACAATACTTCCTTTAAGTGGTAAATCAGTGATTAATGATGATGCTACTTCTTTATCTTCATAAGGTTCCAATTCTGTATTTTTAACCGAATCTAATAGTTCTCTTACTTCAGCCTCGGTAACTTTTGTTAAACCTTCTTTTTCGGGTCCAGTAAGCACGACTACACGATTTTCTTCCTTGATATAATCTTTGATAAGAGCATTGACCTCCTCTAAGGTGATCGTAGGTAAATTTTCTTTTTGGAAATTAAATTCCCATGCAATACCTGGCATTGGAGAACTTTCTAAATAATGTTGTACAAATTCACCAATAATACGATTCGATTCAGTTTTGTCTTTGTCTTTAAATGCTTTCTCATAATTAGCCAAAATATCTTTTTTTGCACGCTCAAATTCACCTTGGTAAAAGCCGAACTTTCGAACGCGTTCATTTTCTTCCAATAATGTTTTGAGGGCATTGAGTTGTCCTGTTTCACTTGTCATGGCAAAAGATTGATAAGCTTCCTTGCTACGTGCATATGTGCCACCATGATAGCTGAAACCGTAAACGAAAGGAGGATTGGCACTGTTTCGAAGTTCGTCCAAACGGTTATTGATCATTTGAGAAAACAACGATTCCACCATTGATTTTCTATAATCTTCAATTGTTACATCTGGCGTTGCGTCTTCTTTGTCCTTGAACAATACTTGGACCTGTGCAAAACTCGCTTCTTTGTCACTTTCGATTGCAACAAATGTTTCTTTGTGATTTGGCATGTCAAAAACCGGTCTTGGTCTTGGGTTTTTAACTGCAGGAATCTTTCCAAAGTGAGACTTTATTTTTGCTTCTAAAGTAGCGACATCAATATCTCCAACTGCCATTACGGAGATTAAATCGGGGCGATACCAATCTTTATAGAAACGTTTTAAACTTTCGTATTCGAAATTCTCAAGTACTTCTTTCTTTCCGATAGGGAGTCTATCAGCATATTTTGAGCCATATAATACTTTAGGCAGATAATTCTGGCGCATGCGCTCATCGGCACCTTTTCCTAATCGATATTCCTCAAGAACAACACCACGCTCATTGTCGATATCACTTTCAGTTAGCAAGGTGTTATGTGCCCAATCTTCAATGATCTGGAAACCTTTTTCAAGTTTTTCTGGATCATCACTAGGAATGGGAAGGATGTACACCGTTTCGTCAAAGCTTGTGTAAGCATTTAAGTGCGCTCCAAACTTTACACCGATACTTTGAAGGTAATCTACAAGCTCATTTTTTTGGAAATTCTTCGTACCATTGAAGTTCATGTGCTCCATAAAATGCGCGAGACCCTGCTGATCGTCATCCTCAAGTATAGAACCAGCGTTGATAACCAATCGGAGTTCTACTTTATTTTCTGGCTTTCCATTATTTTGAATATAATAGGTAATGCCATTAGAAAGTTTACCCATTTTTACTTCTGGATTGAATGGAATTTTTTCAGACTTTAAAGTCGTTGCAATTTTGGCTTGCTCATTGACTTTTGCTTGTTGGGCATTACTCCATTTTGGAAATGAGAATGCAACTAACATCAAAATGAGGGATGCTTTTAATGAATTTAATTTCATGTGTTGTGATTTTGAGTTCTTAAATTATAGGTCTTAAAATTAGGTAAATAAATAAGAAAATATGTTAAGGAATGTAAAATTTTTCCTTCGATAATTAAAACCGGAATTTCTCAACACATTGATTTCTCATAATAAAGGTTTTCATTAAGGAAAGATGGAACGTGATTGGTTCGGGAATTAGTTTGTATTCATACGATATCGCGACTGACACCTGTTTTGCGAAAAAAATATTAAAATTTTGTATTTTAAACGACAGATATCTGTTTTGCTTTATCTTTAGACATAACTATAAATCAAAATTTATGAAAAAAATTAATCCATTAATACAACTAGCGCTAACCCTTATGTTGTTTGTAGCAATAACAGACAGTGCGAGAGCGCAAATAAAACAAGTAGCGAGTGTTGAAGGAATTACCGAATATTCCCTCAATAATGGAATGAAAGTCCTCTTATTTCCTGACAATTCTGCTCAAACCATAACAGTGAATATTACCTACTTGGTAGGTTCCCGTCACGAAGGTTATGGCGAAAAAGGAATGGCGCATTTATTGGAGCATATGGTTTTCAAGGGCACACCAAACCATCCGAACATTCCGGAAGAATTGTCTTCTCATGGTGCACGACCCAACGGCACCACTTGGTATGATCGTACCAACTATTTTGAAACCTTCAATGCCACCGACGAAAATCTCGATTGGGCATTGGATTTGGAATCTGACCGTATGGTCAATTCCTATATTGCCAAAAAAGATTTAGAATCTGAATTCTCCGTGGTTCGCAACGAATTTGAAAGTGGTGAAAACTCTCCGAGCAGAGTTTTGAGGCAAAAGGTCATTAATGCAGCTTTTTTATGGCACAACTATGGTCAATCGACCATCGGTAATCGTTCAGATATAGAGCGCGTTCCGATTGAAAACCTTCAGGCGTTTTATAAAAAGTACTATCGACCAGACAACGCCATATTGATGGTCACCGGTAAATTCGATACAGAAAAGACATTGGCTTTAATTGAAAAGAAATTTGCAGGGATTAAAAATCCTGATACGCCCTTGCGTGATAACCCAACCATTGAGCCACCACAAGATGGTGAAAAACGAGTCAATTTGAGTCGTGTTGGTGATTTACAGATTGTTTCTGCCTTGTATCATGTGCCTGCGGGTTCCAATGAAGATGCAGCGGCCTTGACAATTGCAGAAGAAATTCTCACAAATGAACCGTCAGGTCGTTTATATAAAGCACTTGTGGACGGTAGAAAAGCTTCAAGCGTGCGTTCGAATATACCATTTACAAAAGAACCATCTTTCCTTTATATCAGCGTGGAGGTCCCTTCTGATAAGTCTTTGGTTGAGGCCGAAAAAACCTTGTTGACCACTTTAGATGGATTGGCTAAAAACCCAGTAACTGACGCGGAAGTGACTCGCGCAAAAACAAATATGGCAAATCAAATGGATCAAATTTTTAGAAACTCTTCTTATTTGGGAACTTATATGAGTGAATTCATAGGCGCTGGAGATTGGCGATTAGCCTTCATTTTCCGTGACCGTTTAGAAGCAATGACGGCTGATAAAGTAAATGCAGCCATCCAACGTTACTTAATCAATACCAATAGAACCGTTGGAAATTTTATTCCAACAGCAACGCCTGTTCGTGTTGAGATTGAACATACTGGAAATCTAGAGGCGTTGGTAGCAGATTATAAAGGTAAAGACGCGCTCAATGCTGGAGAGGCGTTTGATGTGTCTTATGAAAATATTCAAAACACATTAGAAACTGGAACTCTTGATAAAAGTAATATTGAATACGGTTTTATAAAGAAGGATAATCGTGGTGAAACCGTTCGGGTTAATTTTACCATGCGAACAGGTAATGTTGACCAATATATGAACAAAGGTCGATTGGCCAGTTATACTGCCAGAATGTTGAACAAAGGCACCAAAACCAATTCACGACAAGACATTGAAGATAAGTTAAGCGCCTTAAAATCTTCTGTGAACTTTAATGGAAGCAACGGTCGGGTGTATGCCTCTGTAAACAGTACAGAAGATGATTTAATGGCGACGTTGGCACTAATGACGGACATGTTGAAAAATCCAATATTTGATGCAACAGAACTAGAAAAATTGAAAACACAAGATTTAGCTAGTCTCGAAGAAAGTAAAAATGAACCACGATCTGTAGTATCGCGTCAAATTGGGTTGTTGAACAACAACTATCCAAAGGGACATCCAAATTATTCGATGACCTACGACGAAGAGATCGCTGCTATAAAAGCAGTCACAGTAGATGCGATAAAAGCATACTATAAAGATTTCTATGGGATTTCTGACAATGCTTCAGTGGTTGCGATTGGGAATATGGATGAACAAAAAATGAAGGATTATTTTGAAACGGCATATGGAAGTTTTAAAAATAACAAGTCCTATACAGAAATTGCAAACCCTTACAAACCGAATAAACCAGCAAACCAACAAATACTGACTCCAGACAAAAAGAATGCTTTTACATTAGGTATTCTATCATTTGAAGCAAGTCAATATGATGAAGATTACGCAGCATTACAAGTTGCTGGCGAGATTTTTGGTGGTGGATTCTTAAATTCACGTATCGCGGGACGTTTACGGCAGCAAGATGGTGTCAGTTATGGCGCAGGAGGAAATGTAGGTGTCGATGGTGATAAGAAAGATAAAAACTCATCCATGTACGTCTATGCCATTTACAATCCGGAGAATGCATCTAAAGTGCAGCAAGGATTTAAAGAAGAAATAGCCCGTTTTATCAAAGATGGTATCACCGAAGAAGAATTGACCAATGTTGTTAATGGTTGGGTGCAAGAGCAAAATGTGTCTCGTGCCAAAGACAATGAATTGGCAGGAACAATTGGCAACAATTTGTATTATGACCGTGATATGAATTTTCAGAAAGCGATTGAATCAAAAGTAAAAGCGCTGACTGTTTCGGATGTAAACAAAGTCATTAAAACTTATTTTAAGGATTTTGATAAATGGACGGTTGTGAACGGCGGAGATTTCGAAAATCCAGAAATTAAGAATAAAGAAGATAAGATGGATTAACCTTTCGTCTGTTATTACAATAAAAGCCCACTGACAACTGTTAGTGGGTTTTTTGTTTAAGAACTCTTTGAGACTAATATGGTGTCAAATTCGTTTCAATTTATTAGTCATGGATGAACGTATCAAATGCATTGTTGTAATAGATCGTAATTTCATCTCCTTTGATAATATCTATTTTGGCATGAAATGTTTGCACGAGGTTTATGAAGTCACGACCACTGATTTCGGCATTGGGCTGACTAGCGTGATTAAAAAAACTACCTGCGTCGCTTAAACAAATGGCGTCATAGTCATCCGTCCACGGAAATTGAAGTGTCGCCAATACTTCAGGTAAGTTTTCATTCACATGAATCAAAGCCATGTGGCTCTCTACGATAAGCTCTCCTTTTTTTATGTTTCGCAATGCAAATACACCTTTGCCGTGCAATGGAGAGTGCTTTACTTCAACAAGTGTTGTCATGTATTTTTTTTTGAGTTTTTGAATTGTTAAACAGTTTAATTTATATTGAAGCGTTTGTTATCTTAAGTAGTTTTTTTGCTTAAGCCATGACATAGAAAAAAACACCTCCTTCATTCTTGTTAAATAGCATTACCACTTCAATTTGCAAACCAAAAGCTCCGATTCACCACCGTCACTATCGGTTACCAAGACAATCTTTAACTCGTTAGGAGCGAAAACATCAAGTACCTCTACCGATTCAACTTTGATGGAGATAGGTTTTAAATCATCTGTAATCAGTTTACATAGAGGTTGATAACCGTTTTTTAAATCTTCAATGTCGATGATACCTACATAACTTCCCAATACCTTACCATCATCATACGTGTTGGGTGTGTCTTCTACAGATGCGGTAAAAACTAATTGTTGCGAATTTGGTACAGCCGAAGCCCCCGAAAACTTGGCGTTTAGTCCATTGAGCAGTGGTAAGTTGATGCTATATACTTTGTATGTTGGCAAGTCATTAAGACCATTTAAAAAATCTATTATATCATTTAGAGAAAATTCTAATATTAGGTTATGTTCACGGTTAAATAAAAATAAAGCATTCCCTACCGTTGCAGCAGCTTCAATATTGAGGCTTTCCGCATCCAGATGTTTAGAAGAACGGATTGCATTGTAAAAGGAAGCAGCGCCATCTACGATAGTTTGGGTTCTATCTTTTAACCTGACTCTTGCTATGACATCTCGTTCGGGAGATTTAGAGCCAGAACCAAAAATAAGCAACTCAACCTCGCTGTTATTTTGAATGGTGGTCATTGCTTCAAAATCCGGTTTGGAGGCCTTTGGAAGGATACTATCAGTAATGCCTCCAAGTAACAAAACCTTGTCCGTGATTTCATAGTGATCATCCAGTTGGTACAGCCATGCCAAATTATCTCCAATAACATAGAGCACATTGTCAGCTCGCACTACCCCTGAAGCCGATGGAATTCCGCTTAATACTTGCCGATGTTGAACAGTGAGTGTCATAGATGGTTGATTGCTACAGTTGGTAATAAATGTTATTAAGATGCACATCAAAGATATGACAATCGTTTTTCTGTAGGATTTGAAACGGTCGAAATGATATATGATATTATTTATATCGTTACGTTGGTCCATTCTCTTTATGCCATATCGGTAGTTTTTACCAAAAATTGAAAGGCCATTCAAATTACATCTTTTTATCCATTTTCTTTTCTTTGAACTGATGCACTTTATCTGAACCGCTAATGGATGTCAATAAAAGCTTCAACATTTCGGACGGTTTAAAATCCAAATCCTTTAAGTTGGCGATCAATCGCTCCAATGCAAGAAACGTGATAAATGACTGTAAAACCGCTTTGTCCATCAATGGGCTAGAGTATAGGCTGTGTTCTTGGAAGGTAAAGAGATTAAAAACGAGTAAATATAAAAAGTATGAAAAGTAAATAACAAATTTAATTGTATGCTCTGATAGAAAATAATCGGTCAATCTAATGAATTCAAACCGTTTTGAAATGTGCGTACTGAACTGCATCGGTGAAAATCGATAGGTCAATTGTGCCATCTGTTTGTTCATCAAAGTTGCGGTTATAACACTAAACGTTACAATGAGATAAATGTGAGTAGTTATTTTTAAATCTAGCAAACCAGTGATTCTATCTAACATGTAGAACAGCATTGGAATAATAGACGAGAAAAACAAATAGACAAATAGATGGATTTGTAATACAAAATAGGGCATGGCAACAGACAAAAATCCAATAAATAGCGATAAAGGCAATACCAAAAGGCGATGCGTCTTAATGACTCTACTATTTTTTGTGCGTTTTGCAACTATAAAAAGCAGCACGCAAAGAACGATATAACCCAAAATATACCAGATACCGTAGGTTAAATCTAAAAGTGAATCAGCAACATACACAATTCCAACTGCAAGCCCTAAAATAATAATGCCAGAAGTTACAATCAATATTAAAGAGAATAGTTCTTTGTTGAGGTGTTTCATTAACGTTTTTGAAGCTTAGATCCAATGGATTTGCACCTGCAAATGTATGTGAAAAACAATGATAATTGATGATAGTAGTTGGAGACTTTATGAACGTTTTTTTGTATGGGCAGTTATATATTTCAACACCTTATTTATCAAATGCAAACCGAACCTGCGTACCGGAAGGCAAGTAGAAAATCCGTGAGTCCCGAATTTTTGGGGTTTGCAGACAGGCTTGCACTAGCAATTAATTTTATACATGGTGATATATACAGTTTGTTTATTCAGATACAGATTTACCATAGCTCTTATGTAAAAGGTTACCGTTTTTCTTTTTTTCATAAAAATATAAAGTAAAAAATTTTCATCGGAGTTTTCCAAGTTCGCTCTGTGTATTTTCCCGTGGTAAGTTCGGCCAAGACTTTCAATTTGAAAGGTTCGCTGTAACGTCTGATTACTTTGTCATTTTTATACATAATGTTTA
>JAGXIE010000111.1 GCA_024635765.1 Flavobacteriaceae bacterium
ATTTTGTTGAAACTACAAAACAACTTTCTCTTGTTTAATGGATATATATTGTTTAGATGATTTTAAAGTTGAGTTTGAAAAATTAAATTCAAAAAAGTCATATAATACAATTGAAAGTGATTTAATCGAATATTTTTTTGATAAATCTGTCCAAGAATTATCTTCTGGCACTAGGCTAAATAATAGTGACGACACTCCGTATATTAAAAAGAGAATAAGAGGAAGTGGTGGGTTTAGATGTTACTTTTTATTAATTATTAAGAATGAATCTCTTTATTTATTGTTTGTTCACCCTAAAACTGGCTCAAAAGGCTCTGAAAATATTACTGATGATTCCAAAGCTTATCTATATAAGAAAGTGTTGGAATGCATTAAGTCAGAAGACTTATATAAGCTAACTCTTGATAAGACACAAACAAAAATAAATTTTGTTAAAGTAGTTAGTGTTGAGTCATAATTATGACAAATTTGTCCATGTACATGTTTTGAACTAATGGGCACTAATATATTGAACTTTACAATCATGCCAAAATCAAAACTCCCAAGACCAATATGAATCATAAGGTATTACACACTGTCTTTGTTGTTAAATACTTCTTTACTTTTTGTCCTAATGATTATTTAGGACATTTAAAACCAATTATCTAAATTGCTGCCATGTATAAAATACTTATCATAATTTTTTTGTTTGGATTTAACTCCTTCTCACAAACCGTTATTGGCAAAACAGAAGGTGCAAACATCGTATTGGAAGATAGTAGATATATGGTCACATTCCAGTCCAACGACGGAAAGTATGTGTCATTTTACATGCCTCGATCTAAAAATGTGGATGAAGATGGTTTGTTCGCTCTAAAGAAATATGTTTATCTTCTCTTTGATAAAAAGGGAGATTATTTGTTGCAGTTTGAGGAGGACAGTATTTTTCTAGTCTATGAAAATAATCAAGTACAAATGATTATTTGGAGAAACCATGACAGCGATAATAGAACACGTTCCAAAGGATACACCCTTCTACAGTTTCAAGAGCTTTTTGGTGATTCAAAATTTGTTCATAAAAAACTATGAAGGACAACAAAGAACTTACTCTGTATGAATTTAAAATGTTGTCAGATCATGAACAGTACGATTTAATATTTACTAAAGGCGCATTTTTAGATGTTCATTTGGAAGCAAATTCTCGATTTGTACTGTATGCTTTGTTTAAATTTTTTGTGGAGGTAGAATATGATTTTACTAACAATACAATAGTCACTAAAGTTAGTTTTCTTGCTGGAGATAAGTTAAACAGATATAGTAACTTTAAATTTTAATTTGTTATGACTAACCTATTTTTCAACAACTAAGTCCTTAACTCTTTCAACCTCGCTGAAAAATTTGTAAATCGAAATATTTTTAGCTTGACAAATTCTATATATAGTAGGTAGTGATATTTGATAATCCTCATTATTTCTCCAAGCATTTTCTATATCACGAAAAGTTCCTTCATCAATATTATGAGTATCCGCAAATAGGCGATTGGATTTATAGTCCTTTGAAAGGAAAACAATGTATTTGTATATCGCCCAATTATAATTCATATAAACAAATAAAAACCTATTGTTAAAAAATATTGCGGTCTGTAATACGCATTTCTAGTATTTTTTTATATATTTGAGAAATATTGTAAATTTGCGTTTCTTCTAAAGCAAAACAAATTAGAAGCATTCGCTTTGAATCTCGTACTGGAAAACTGGTAATTTAATAGGAACGAGACGATAAGTAGATTGCTCACGTCCCGGGCGTGGGCTCTCTTATTGTTCCTTGGTATACCAGTACCTCCAGTGCAGTAAGTTGAGTTCCGCGCCCTATTGTTTATGGACGTTCACACGTTGACCTTTCATAAATGTTTGGTAGTTATACCTGCTAAACATTATCCATAGCGCTCGGTGCTAAATAGTCAATTGGGAAAATTTAAACCCTTTCCTTCAACTACTATGACATATGTCCAAGGATAAACTACATCCCATGAGCATGGAAGGGTACAAATCGCTTTTTGATACCCTATATCCCTCTTTGTGTTTGTTTGCCAATAAATACCTCAATGATATGGACACCTCTGAAGATATGGTGCAAGAGGTATTTATAAAGATTTGGGAACAAAAAATCCAATATGTTAACTTCAATGCCACTAAATCTTTTTTGTATACATCAGTAAGAAATCGCTGTTTGGACTATCTAAAAAGTAAATATCACAGAAGTGTCATACAATCTCCAGATATAGACTTTGATCAAATGGTAACTGAAGAGTTCTTTCATACCCAATTAACCATCATTGACACCTATTCCCAACTTGAAACTGCAATAAAGCAATTGCCCAATAAATGTGAACAGGTCATTAGATTAAGTCTAAAAGCATATACCAATAAAGAGATAGCCGAAGAACTATCCATAAGTAAGAACACGGTTAAATCACAAAAGCGTATCGCTTATGATAAGCTACGTCATTCTCTTGGCAGCCTGTTAAATATTTTCTGATTCTTTTTGCACCCTCCTTTTAACTTTTGTCGTTTTAGCGTTAAACCAACTGTTGACATGACACTATTCGACAAAATATACGAACTCGCTAAAAAGCTATCCAAAGCTTTACTTGATGATAAAGGTTTCAAAGATTTGGAAGATTCTGATTTCTTATCAGATGATGCCAAGATACATATCAAACAACATTTATCAGAGGAAGAAATCAAAAAAAATTTAGAACTGCTCAATAAAATTGATAAGGAGGCAGGTTGGAAACAAATAGCGGATGGAATTTCTCGTAATGGTAAAATAAAACCCCAAAAGCGTCTATCGACATCAGTTTTTTACAAAGTAGCAGCTGTTGTCGTCCTTTTTATATCATTAACTTATATAACATTTAATAGTGGTACCAAGGACACACTTTTAGATGTAGAACCTGTCCACATTACAGCAGGAACAGATAAAGCCATTTTAACCCTAGAGGATGGAATTGATGTTGTGCTTGAAAAAGGAAAATCCTTTAAAAGTGGAACTGTCCATAGCGATGGAGAGCGGTTGGAGTATTCAAAAACAAATGGTAGTTCTGAAACTGTCTTTAATTATTTGACCATTCCGAGAGGAGGACAATATCAAATAATATTATCTGATAGTACAATTGTATGGTTGAATGCTGATACTAAATTAAAATACCCAGTAAATTTTGTTGAAGGAGAGCCTCGCAACGTTGAGTTAGTCTATGGCGAGGCTTACTTCGAAGTGTCTTCAAGCACAAAACATCAAGGCAGCGTCTTCAAGGTTGTGACAAAGATGCAAGAAGTAGAAGTTATTGGTACAGAGTTCAATATTAAGGCCTATAGTGATGAGGAGCTAATCTACACCACTTTAGTTGAAGGGCATGTAAACATCGTTGTTGATGAAAAGAGGCAACAATTAAGACCGGGAGAGCAATCAATGTTGGAACTAGATACAAAACATTTATCCAAGCATAAGGTGAATGTTGATTATGACATTTCTTGGGTAAGAGGTTATTTCAATTTTAAGGATAAACCATTAAAGGAAATTATGAAAGTACTTTCCAGATGGTACGATGTGGATATAGCATTTGAAACAAATGATTTGGAAAAAATAAAATTCAGTGGTCTTCTAAATAGAAAGCAGAACATTGACGATATATTGAACGGAATTAAGAATACAAAATTTATAAATGCCTATGAAATAAAAAACAAGACAATTACCATCAAGTAAAAATAAAGGGAATAAAGCCGCCACCTGGAAAGTATTGAGCTAAATCCCCTTGTAATAACTAACTGGTTTTTAAAACCAACTAATACACAAATTTATGGAAATTAAATTAACTAACGTTCTTCCATACAAATGGAAAGAAATCTTTAAGTTTTTTATGAGAACGTTCCTACTATTATGCTGCACTACTGTTTTTAGTTTTTCCAGTGATAACCTGTTTTCTCAAGACGCAAAGGTTACTATTGATGCAGACAAGACCTTGACAATTTTTGAGGTATTTGAGTTGATTGGAAAACAAACGGAATGCACATTCATATATCAATCTGATATTTTTCAAGATGTACCTCAAATACATCTTAAAAGCGGTGTGATTAAAGTTATGGCGTTGTTATCACAATGCCTTCCTGCTAGAAATTTTGAAATCAACAGTAATAAAAATAACCTGATAACAATCAGCCGAAAGTCTTCTAAAGAATCACAACAGAAGGATATTCAGGTTAAAGGTGTTATTAAGGATTCAAATGGTATGCCTTTAGCAGGAGTTAGCATACAAATAAAAGGCTCCAACCGAGGTACGACTTCAGATTTTGACGGGAATTATGAAATTTCGGCAAATTCAGATGATATATTGATTATTTCATATCTGGGATACAAGTCAGTATCCCAACCAGTGAATGGACAGACTACTATCAATGTCACCTTACAACCAGAAGCTGAAAATTTAAAAGAAGTCATCATCAATGCTGGTTATTACACTACCACCGACCGTGAGAAAACGGGTAATATTTCGCGAATCACCGCCAAGGACATTGAGAAACAGCCTGTGAACAATCCTTTAGCTGCCCTGCAAGGCTATTTGTCTGGGGTGAATATTGTTCAATCCACCGGGGTTCCTGGGGGTGGCTACTCCATTGAGGTACGAGGGAGAAATTTTATCAATGGCGGGACCGATCCTTTGTTTATTGTAGATGGGGTGCCCTTCGGTTCACAGACCCTTGGTGCCGCAGAGGTGTCGGGCCAAATCTTGGGCGGCAATATCAGTCCGCTCAATGCCATTAACCCCAATGATATAGAAAGCATCGAAGTACTGAAAGATGCCGATGCCACGGCTATCTATGGTTCTCGAGCGGCCAATGGGGTGGTATTGATCACCACCAAACAAGGCACCGTTGGTGAGACCCAATTCAAAGTGAATTTGAGCAACACTGTGGGCCATGTTTCCCACTTCCTGGATTTGATGAATACCGAACAGTATTTGGAAATCCGTAGGGAAGGCATTGAAAACGATGGTTTCGGTGCGTTTCTGGAAGACCCTGCCTTCGATTTTATCTGGCCCGATATCAAATCATGGGACAACAGCCGCTATACGGATTGGCAACAGGAACTCATTGGCGGCACGGCTCATCGCCACTCGGCCCAGTTTTCGGTTTCGGGAGGTACTCCACAGACCCGGTTTTTGATCAGTGCCGCCCATCAAAAGGAAACCACCGTATTTCCGGGCGATGCCAACTATAAAAAAACATCCGTGCATAGTACTATTAATCATCAAAATAATGATCATCGATTTAAATTAAATTTTTCCACTATTTATACCAACGAAAAAAATGAGTTACCAAGATCGGACTTTAGCTCCTTGGCCTATTCCCTTGAACCCAATGCGCCAGCACTCTATGATGAAGCTGGCCAGTTGAATTGGGAAAACAACTCCTGGGACAATCCCTTGGCCTCTTTGGAGGAACAATACGAAGCCGCTATTAACACCCTGATTGCCAATGCCGGCGTCTCCTATAAGGTATTACCAAATTTGGAATTGAAGTCCAGTCTCGGCTTTAACAGCTATCGATTGGAATCCTATAGAACCTTGCCAAGTTCGGCGAGGAATCCGCAATTGGGATTTACGTCCCAAAATTATTCCTCCCTGACCACTAATAGTTCTGACCGACACTCTTGGATCGTGGAACCCCAATTGAATTGGAAGCCACAGTGGAATCATACTACACTTGAGGTATTGGTTGGAACTACCTTTCAAAGTGAAACCACTCAGCAACTGATTCAAAAAGGCACAGGCTTTCCCAACAATCAGTTACTTCTCAATTTGGCCGCCGCTGAAACCTTGGAAGTTTTTGGAGATGCTGATAGCAAGTATCATTATCAAGCATTTTTCGGGCGATTGAACCTCAACCTTTACGGTAGATACCTTCTTAATATTACGGGGCGTAGAGATGGTTCCTCTAGATTTGGGCCGGGTAAACAGTTTGGCAATTTTGGAGCTGTGGGTATCGCTTGGATTTTTTCAGAGGAAGCCATTTTAAAGAATCGTTCCATTTTGAGCTTTGGAAAACTCCGCGGCAGTTATGGCAGCACTGGAAGTGATAATATAGGGGATTATAAATTTTTGGATACTTATAGTGTCACAGGAGGTGACTATGATGGCACCAGCATTTTGCAGCCCACGGGTGTATTCAATCCTTTGTTTGGTTGGGAAGCCAACAAAAAACTGGAGGCCGCCCTGGAACTGGGCTTTTTCAAGGACCGCATACGTATCAACACCTCTTGGTACCGTAATCGTTCCTCCAACCAACTCATTGGCATACCCCTAGCGGCAACCACAGGTTTTACTGAATTGACCGGAAATTTTGATGCCACCGTCGAGAATTCGGGATTTGAAATGGATTTACAGACCGTCAATTTTCAAAAACCGAATTTTAAGTGGTCCAGTACCTTGACCCTTACACTCCCTAAAAATAAATTATTGGCTTTTGACGGCCTAGAAACGTCCACCTTTGCCAATCGCTTTGTAATTGGACAACCATTGACCATTGTAAAACTCTACAATGCCTTGGGGGTGGATCCAGAAACAGGCATTTACCAATTTGAGGATTATAATGATGATGGACAGATAAGTAGTCCACAGGACCGGCAATGGGTTGAAGATTTTGGGCCCAAATTTTATGGAGGGCTTGGCAATACCTTAAGCTATAAAAATTTAACGCTTGATTTTTTCTTTCAGTTTAAAAAACAAAAAACATTTAATGAACTGGCCTCCGGTGCCACCCCGGGATATCGCGGCAATGCGCCTGTTAGTTTACTGGATCGATGGCAACAGCCAGGGGATACCAATCCCATCCAAATGGCTTCAGGAGGCTTGTCATTTAATGAAGACACAGGTGCCCTCCAAGCAAGCAGTTCTGCTGCTGTTTCCGATGCTTCCTTTATTCGTTTACGCAATGTCTCCTTAAATTACAGGATACCGGATATAAAGACCGGACTTGAGGTGAACGTGTATCTGCAGGGACAAAATCTATTGACGTTTACAAATTATAGCGGCCCTGATCCGGAACAGCCTACGAACAACACCTTGCCTCCTTTAAGACAAATTACCCTTGGTCTTCAATTAGGCTTTTAACCTTAACATTCAAACATATGAAACTTGCAAAACATAACACATACATTAGAACCTCAACGACTGGACTTTTATCGAAACGATACTATCTTTTTCATCCATTGGTGTTTTTTCTTTTTGGAATTGCCTTTACGGCCTGTTCGGATTTTGTGGAAGTAGACCCACCCAAGAATATATTGATATCGGAAACCGTATTTGATGACCCGGCGACCGTGGAATCTGCTTTGGCGAATATCTATTATGAGATGAGGGAACAGGGTATGGTGTCAGGTAATTTTGGATTTACCACCGCCTTGGGCATCTACAGTGATGAACTCGACTTTTATGGCTTTGATGCCAATTATTCACAGCTCTACCATCATACCGTTATAGCAAGCAACACTACCATTTTTGCTTGGTGGAGCAATGCTTACAACCTTATCTACAGTGCCAACGACATCCTTAAGGGCGTGGACGAGTCCGATGCACTGACTGTAGAAGAAAAAAATAAGTTTAGGGGTCAGGCACTTTTTGTTAGAGGCTATATGCATAGCTTATTGGTTACCATTTTTGGGGATATTCCCTTTAGCAGGACCACCGATTATCTGGAAAACAATACGGTGTCCCGCTTACCCGAGGCAGAAGTTTACGATTCTATCATCGCAGACCTTATGGAAGCATTGGATTTATTGGATGCTACAGATCTCAATTCTGGGGAACGGGTATGGCCAGGTAAAGATGTTGCCAAGGCCTTATTGGCACGGATGTACGTCTATACAGAACAATGGGAACTGGCGCAATCCATGGCGTCTGAAATTATCGACACCTATAGTTTGGAAGCAGACGTGAACGACGTTTTCCTTAAGGACTCCTCGGAAACCATATGGCAGTTAAAACCGGGGGACAGCCCAAGGAATACACACGAGGCCAACCAGTTGGTCATCCAGTTCATTCCCGGCCAAACGTTTGCGCTTACGGACACGTTACTCGCAGCTTTTGAGGAAGGGGATTTACGTTATACTCATTGGGTAGGTAACTTCACTAATACGGACACTAGCCTTTATTTTGCCTATAAGTATAAGGCTTTGTTTAGTGAAACGGAGTCTGTGGAATACCCCATCCTGTTCCGATTGGCAGAGCAGTATCTGATTAGGGCGGAGGCTAGATTATATTTAGCAGATTTATTGGGGGCACGGGAAGATATCAATGCCATCAGGAACCGTGCAGGTTTGCCCAATACCACAGCCACTACCAGTATTGACTTATTGAATGCCATCCTTCAGGAACGCCGTGTGGAACTGTTTGCCGAGCAAGGACATCGTTGGTTCGATCTGAAACGCACAGGTCGTGCAGGTGATGTTTTAATGCCTATAAAACCAAACTGGCATCAGACAGATCTGCTGCTCCCGATTCCAGATACCGAACTGGAACTCAATCCAAATCTTTTGCCACAAAACAACGGATACTAAAAACAATTTAAACTAGCAACATTCATATGATGAAGTACTTCATTATCCTCACCGTGTATTTAATATCTGCTTTAGGATTTTCATTAGATTCTATTCCAACGGCCAAAAGCGATCACAGCATTTTAGAATCCTCCAAGACGGAACCCTTTCTCACCTCGTTCATAGAGGGCGATCAGCTCTATTTGAACATTCCAGACCAGCTATTGGATACGCCTATTCTGTTTGTGAGGTATGACAAAAGTTTTGATCAAAAATATATGCAGGTGGTTTGGTCCTTGCACAAGGATAAGCTCCTGTTGATGGTTCCGAGCATTCAATCGACCGCAGGAGTCATACTGCCCCTGAAACCGAAGCTGCCCCTGTCGGAAACCATCCTTACGGTATTTCCAAGGGACAGCAACCGCAGTACGCCAAAAAATCATTGCGTTAACATTACTGACCTTGCTTTACATCAAGATATTGAATGGACTCCGGGATTTTCGGAACGCCTTGTTCCCCAAATCACCTTGCTCCTCGGGGCTCATGATTTGGACGATGAGGTGATCATCAAGACTCGAAGGGGGATCCTCATTGACGGTTCCCAACTATCGCTTCCGATATATTTTTCTTTCTGTGCCCTACCAGAACCCATGCCCGCCAGACGCTATGATTATCGAATGGGATTTTACAATGAAAGATTACTCGATATCCCTTATGGGAAAAACAACTCTATTGCCAACATCAGTAGGTGGCGATTGGAAAAGAAGTATCCAGACCAAGCGCTCAGTGTGCCCAAAATGCCCATCACCTTCATATTGTCTCCCGACATACCCTTACAATGGCGACCCTATGTAAGGGCCGGGATAGAGGAATGGTTGCCGGGCTTTGAGGCTGCAGGCTTTAAAGATGCTATAGTGGTCAAGGAAGTGGATAGTTTAAGCGAATGGGACGCCCATAGCATCCATACCTCCATCGTCTATTGGGGGAAAGACATTCGGTTACGAGGGACCGAAACCGGAGGGTTTGGAGGTACCATCACCAATATAATTGACGAGCGGACTGGGGAGATATTGAAAGGGGATGTTTATATGAGTATTTCACGTGAGACCTATTCCGAGATGTATTTTATACGAGCTGCCCCATTAGATCCGAGAGCCCAGACATTTCCTTTCCCCGATGCCCTAGTGGGAGAACTTTACCAATGTATGGTCGCCCATGAAGTCGGCCATGTTTTTGGGCTCATGGATGCCAACTATGGTGAATACACTTATACGTTTGGCCAAATTAACGATCTCCATTGGTTAAGGACCATGGGGTTTACCCCAAGTGTCATGAACTATACAAGACAAAATAATATTGTACAACCCAACGATCATATTCCACCTTCCCTTCTCAATCAAAAAGTGGGCCCGGCGGATGTTTATAATATCCGATGGGCCTATACGGAATTTCCCTCCGGAACATCTTCAGAGGAAGCGGACGCAGCCTTGGAAGGTATTATAAGGTTACAGGATTCCATACCTTGGTATCGCTATAACTATTCGAACTACGAGAATATTGGACCTGGAAACACCAATGAAGTTGTGGAGAGCCGTGATCCGGTAAAAAGTACCGGGATGGCCTTGAAGAACCTTGAACGTGTGCTTAAAATGCTTCCTGAAGCTTGCCGCGATCAGAAGGACAATGCCAGGTTGGATCGTCTGTATACCAATATCTGTAAATTATGGTTCGATCATATGAGCCAAGTTGTAGCCCTTATAGGTGGGTATGACATTCAGTATAAATCCATTAACCAAGAAGGAAGCATCTATACCCCCATTAAGTTAAAAACCCAACAAGAAGCCCTTGATTTTCTGATTCAACATGTCTTTAACCCTCCCAATTGGTTGGTTACACCTGAATTTGCAAACAAGATACAGTATTCCACCTATCCGGATACCATACTTACTTATCAACAACGAGTATTGTTTGAGTTGTTGCGCCCTGACCGTATGAAGCGTTTTGAATATCTTGAGACCCTTCAGGGCTATGAAGGCGTATTGACTGCCTACTTGACAACACTCCGGTCAGGACTTTTCAAGGAATTAAAGGGTATTGGATCTACATTGTCACCGAGACAGCGGGAACTCCAGTTAACCTATATAGACAAGCTAATACTGGTCTTGCAGCAGGAACGCGTGAACATTGATGCGAATGAAAAAGCCTTTGACTATACGGATTATACCAAAGGGCTGATGATGGAGCAATTGATGGCCCTACAGAAAGACGTTGAAGTAAAATTAAGCAGAAACAAGCATAATGATCCCATTGGACATTGGGAACTATGTTTACAAAAAATGAATACGTTCTATAAGTTGGCAAAGACAAACTAATTGTAATTTTTAAACAGGTTTTCGAATGGAAGGAATTTGCTATGCTACATGAGCATTCCTTCCATTTCTACTTCATCTTAGATATATAAGGCATCGAAAAAGGCGCTTTTTATAAGCGCCTTTTTACTTAAAAGTGTAAAAAAATTATGGATTGATCTTGCGCAACTGATTGACCAAGGCCATTTCCTTAAACAATGGATACCCATTGAATTCGCAATTAAATCCTGACTGTACCTTACATTCGTCCCCAATGGTGACTGACTGCACCCCCAAGACTGGATGGTTATAGTACGCTGTTTGGCTCACCGTTTTTACATCGGTGGCAAAGGCAAAGCCCACGGCCAACAACATGGCGAAGATCGGTAAAATGAATTTGAAAATTTTTGTTTTCATAATATACTGTATTTAAAAGTTTATGCCTACTCTTTTTATATCAGGTTTTCGGCTTATCCTGTCACTACGTAGTTTATTGTTTTGATCTATGTGTTTGTTTTCCTTCAATAAGGAAAAGTCCTATAAGTGCAAAAACTATACAAGCACAATTGAAAATGATGTGAACGTTCCACCCCATGCCGGATATGATGCCACCACAGGAACAGGGAATGCTGTCGCTGAAATTTAATACCAGAAGGATATAGGCCGTAAACAGGGACATCAACATAACACTCAAAAAGAGTCCTACCTGTCGTGTGTTTTGAAATATCAGAAGTGCCACCGTCACCCACTCGATACTGATTATTCCCCAAGCAACCCAACCAGCAACAGCACTCCCCAGAGGCGATTGTCCTATCTGTAATTGGAAATATGTTATATCCCTTACTTTGGTGATGCTTGCATACGCGAAGAGCATAATGAACAGCAAGGTGATCGCAAGTGCTATTTTCTTTTTTGATATGATCGGTATTCGTTTCATCCAACACTTTATGTGAGGCATAAAATTCAGAAATACTATTTACTCTTGTGGGATCATCCCTTGTCCTTAAAGGATTAAGTAAAATGTAAGAAACATCACTTATCGCTCGTAATGGAATTTTTACGCAAATCACTGGGAGAATAACCATATCGTTTCTTGAATGACCTAGAAAAATGGGGCATACTCTTGAATCCCACCTTATATGCAATCGATTTAAGAGACACGTCGCTATATTGTATCATCATTTGAGCTTTACGAAGACGCTCCTGCATTAAGAAGCGATGCACAGTTGTCCCATATAGTTCTTTAAACCCATATTTCAATTTAAACTCATTCGTGCCTATCTGTAAAGCAAAATCTTTGAGGGATGGGAAGTCACTTTCTAAATTATTGATAATGATATCGTGCCCTTCCCTTATTTTACGAATATCCTCAAAACTCAACCTTATTTTTGATTTTTTGGATTTTCCTTTCTTTTGGGAATTGAGATGATCATCTTTTATAACTCGTTGCTTTAAATCCGCATCCAATTGATTCCGAAAACTAGAATGATGTATGACTGTTATTAGAGTCTTACTGTTTTTAATAGCATAATCATTAAAGGTAGAGATGTACGCAATTTTAGGGATTATGAGATTTCCTTTAGATTTGAAATGCAGTTCAACTGAAGTATCGAAGATTTCTTTCTTTTTCAGTTGTTTCCATATGGTACTCCACTTTAATGTAGATTCCTGGGTTATGAAATTTTTAAAATTGTTACCAACAATATCATCATGTAAACGGGAGAGAATGTTGCAAGTTTGCTGATTAACCATTTGAATGGTTCCCTTGCCATCAAGGATAAAACTCATCTGAACAATGTCAAGAATAGTTTGATCAGTATTGGCATAGCCCTGATGAACAATCGTATCCTGAATCTCCTCGGCCAACATATTAAGGGTTAGAATGAGTGCTTCGATATCATCATTTTCAGCATTACGCTCAATACGATAGAAGAAGTTACCGGAGGCCATTTCCAGTAACATCGTATTGATTACTTGCATTCTATGATGTAAATTGGTTTCCATTTATATTATCATTGCTCTTTGTATTAACTCTTACTAGGGAGAGTATTGGGACATACGCTTATTTATATTGGTCTAAAAACTTTAGAGCCAAATCAACATTGTTAAAGGCTTTTGTAGGGATCGTAGGTTTATTGGTACGCAAATAAAATTCTGATAACATCTCCGTAACTGGAGAATCGACTATAAAGGCTACTGCCTTAACCAAAATAGAACCCTCAATCGATAGATAGGATCTGGCCGCCTTATTGACCTCTTTAATTTGTCGGACATCACACAACACTGGCAAGGGAAGTCCTTCATGCAATAAAAGGCGCTCCTTGACCACATATACCGCAGCGGGCAAATCCAACACCACATCTTTATTATAGGTAACAAATAAGATACCATCGGCTAATTTATATGACGCATAGTCATTCTCTGAAGTTATTGTCATCATCTGAAAACTGGTTTTTTCACAAATATAAATTTACAAAATAATCAACATAAGAATTGCATCTTTCCTTATAACCATTGGTCAATATGGATTAATATTTGCCTACAAAGGATTAAGAGTTGACTCTAAAGGATTTAGAAGCAAGAAGATTTCTCAATGTCCTAGAAAAGATATTAACTTAAAATTCCAAATCATTCACCATGGCAAAAATCAAACACAACAACTTTTTAGACACTGTTAACGATGTATTTACAGATGCTATAGATGAGGGCATTCTTCATCTATATGCGGAAGGGGAAAGCTTTAACGGTAGAACTATCGGAGTAAAGAATAGAAGTCTATTTCATTTTGGCACAACGGGGTATTTAGGATTGGAACAGGATTCCAGATTGAAAGATGCCGCTATTAGTGCAATTCAAAGGTACGGCACCCAATTCCCGCTGTCAAAATCATATATCTCAAATCCTTTATATAAACAATTGGAAGAAAGAGTTTCACAAATGTACAATCATCCGGTTGTCATCACTAAAAACAGCACCTTGGGTCATTTAGGTGTCATTCCCAGTGCAGTCCGAGATCAAGATGCCATTATTCTAGATCATCAAGTACATTGGAGCGTCCAAAGTGCCGCAAAAGTATTAAAGCTGAGAAGTGTTCCAATAGATATGATTCGTCATAATGATTTGAACATGTTAGAAGATAAAATTAAAGCATACTCAAATACCAGAAAGAAAATATGGTATATGGCTGATGGTATATACTCCATGTTTGGGGATTTCGCACCCGTTAAAGAATTAAGGGCGTTGAGCCTCAAATATCCGCAATTGCATCTTTACTTTGATGATGTACATGGGATGAGTTGGATTGGAAAAAATGGAACAGGGTACGTCATGAGTGAAATCAATGAACTATCAGAAAATATGCTGCTTTTCGGAACATTGAGTAAAACCTTTGGAGCCAGCGGTTCGGTATTGGTATGTTCGAATAAGAAGTTATATCAAGAAATCAAAACGTTTGGAGGACCCTTGACCTTTTCCGCTCAATTGGAACCAGCTTCCGTTGCCGCTGCTACAGCATCCGCTGAAATTCATCTCACACCAGAAATCTACGAACTTCAAGATGACCTTAAAGGCAGAGTTGAGTATTTTAATGAATTGGTAAAACAAACAGACTTACCCCTTGTAGATAAGAATAGGTCTCCAGTATTTTTTATCGGAACTGGAATGCCAAAGACTGGTTATAATTTTATAAATCGCCTAATGAATGAAGGCTTCTATGTGAATTTAGGAATGTTTCCTGCTGTACCTGTAAAAAACACTGGTGTTAGAATTACCATATCCAGGCATAATCAACGAGAAGAAATAAAAGCTTTGGTTGATGCAATGGCATATCATTTACCTAAAGCTATTGAAGAAACCCACACAAACTTACGTCGAGTTTACGAAGCATTTAAACTAGAACCAAAAACAACAATAGATACATCAGTCAATTCTGATTTAAAGGTTCAAATCGAAACTAGCATTTTAGAAATTGACAAAGTTACATGGAACCGATTAGTTGGAACTTCTGGAGTTCAGGACTATGATGGCTTAAAATTTATCGAGCAAACTTTTAGCAACAGCGAATTAAAGGAAAACAATTGGAATTTTTGGTATGTAATGATCTATGACGAAAAAGAGGACCCTATTTTGGCTACTGTTCTATCATCATCATTATGGAAGGATGATATGTTAGCCAATTTAACGGCTTCCAAAATTATTGAAGAAAAGCGACAAACTCAACCTTATTATATGACCTCAAAAGTATTGAGTTTGGGATGCTTATTTACTGAAGGAAATCATCTCTACGTAGATGAAAATCATCCACGGAAAAAGGAAGCCTTAAATAAGTTAATGCAGTTGATGGAAGGATTAGAAAAAAGTTCAGATTCAATGATGTTAGTCCTCCGCGATTTTAATGATAATCAAGAATTTCACAACAACTTTTTGGGGCAAGGATTTGTGAGAATTCAAATGCCAAATTCTTGCAAGGTTGATTTAAAAACTGATGTGTCAATAGAAGATTATATTTCGAATCTATCATCAAGAAGCAAAAAGCATTTCAGAAAGGATATTGAAGCTTATGAAGATTCGTTACATATTTCTGTAATGCAAAATCTCAATGACATACAAATAAAGCAAGTTCATCAATTATATGAAAATGTCCGTAAAAATAACTTAGGACTAAACACATTTTCATATCCGTTAGTTTTATTTAAAAATATGTCTGATAGTCCAAATTGGGAATTTATAATAATAACCATTCCTGAACTCCCAAACATGATAATCGGTGTTATGTTCTGTTATAAAAATAACAATCACACTTATGTTCCTTCATTAGTTGGAATGGATTATGATTTTATAGATAAATATCAAACTTACAGACAATTATTGTATCATACCATTAAAAGGTCTATTCAACTAAATTTTAGACATATTGATTTTGGGATGACTGCATCCTTTGAAAAAAGAAAGCTTGGTGCCACCGTTGAAGAAAAATATGCCTACATACAGACTTCCGATAATTATACCCTAGAACTTTTGGGTCTATTAGAATCCAAATAATAATGATATACCACTTTATATTCAGGTATGAAATACCAAGAATTGATATCAGAATTTGAAACCAATCTGGATTCTCTGGAATCCTGCACTGATGATATTCTATATAAAGCAGAACATGGTATCAATAAAACCGAAAAATGCATTAAACAACTTCGAAGAAAAGTTGTTGAAAAAGGATTTACATCGAAAAATGAAGAAATAAGCTTCTTCAAGCATATCAAACCACAAATTTTCAGTAGACTCATCTACTATGTGAAACTTTTCAATATCGAAAGTAAACGCCCTAGAAGCAGTTCTAAATTTCAAGTTAAATATCTCAACAATCACATCAATAAACTACAGGTTTTTTTTAATGATAATTTGGAATTCTATCATTATTATCGTCGAGGTGCCACCACCCTGGATGAAGAATATTTCATAAGAGGAAAATCTGACCTACGGCTGCCCACAGAATCTTATCATTTTTTTATAGACGAACAATTTTCGACATGTCAGGACACAACCGTGGCCACTATCATGGCCTATGATATGCTGATAGTTTATTTACAGCAGGAAATTAAAAAACTACAAGCTAACACAGAACAACATAAAGCCAACCCTATGAAGCAATCACCCTCAAAGCTTTTCTGGACAGGAAGCAAAACTGAATTAATTGAATTGACATATGCACTGCACAGCAGCGGCGCAATAAACAGCGGAACGGCTGATATTAAGGAATTAGCCTCAACATTTGAGAAAATCTTCAATATTGATTTAGGAAATTACTATCATACATTTATTGAGATTCGAGCGCGTAAATGCAGTAAAACTAAATTTTTAGATAATTTAATCGAAAGTTTAACAAAGCGTTTCAGAGATTCCGATGAATAATCCCAAGTTGACCCCAACTTGGGGTTATGTTATGTCATCGACTTGCTCATACAATTTATCTCCAATTGAATTCAATAGTATCATTTGTAACATCTCAATACGTCAAAGAGCATCAAAACAAATGACAAAAAAAAGTTCCCAACTCTGGGTCAACTATTGATGGTTTGCCAATAGCTTCCATCAATTTTGTAGAACGAAAGTCAAATCAAGTCAAGGGCTATCATTTTAGTTGAAAGCAAAATGGTAGTTCTTTTCTAAAAAATCGTTCTATTATGCCGACAAGTATCATTACCACAGACGACCTTCGAGACTTCAAATTGGAATTGCTCGATGACATTAAAAAGTTATTGACCAAACAATCGCAGGGGAAATTAAAAAAGTACTTAAAGTCTTCCGAGGTCATGGATTTTCTTCAGATAAGTCCTGGCACTCTACAAAATTTACGAATCAATGGCACACTACCCTACACAAAGGTTGGGGGTATCATTTTTTATGATTCTGAAGAAATACAAAAAGTCATGGATGAGAATCGTATTCATCATAAATATGAATAACCATGTATGAACTATATAAAACATCTCAACGCTGTGTTTCAGCAATTTGCAAGGGACTCACGATTGAACCCAACCCATATCAGTTTGTACATCGCGTTGTTCCAATTTTGGAACATCAACCGTTTCCCCGAAACTTTTTATATAAACCGTGAAGAAGTGATGAAAATGGCTAAAATAGGGTCCAAAGCAACTTACCATCGTTGCCTTAAAAATTTGAGTGATTGGTCATTCATTCTCTATTTGCCATCACACAATCCTTATAAAGGTAGCCAAATTAAGATGCTCAAATTCGGTACAAGTACTGGTACAAGCAGTGAACAAGCAGTGGGACAAGTATTAGTCCCTTATATAAACATTAATAAACAAAAAGAAAACAGTAATAAACTAAAGCTACCCAAAAATGAAAATGAGGTTTTGATTTTTTTTAAGGAAAAGAACTGGCCAACCATAGAAGCAAAGAAGTTTTTTAACCATTACAAATCAATTGGATGGAAACTTGGTGGCAAAATTAAAATCACAGATTGGCATTCCACAGCGGAGAATTGGATGTTAAAGGCAGAAGAAATTCAAACATTACAAACGGAAAACAAAGAGTCTCAAAATCGGGACAACCTGAAAACCACTAAAATCAAAGATTATGGCCAACCCCTCTAAAATAATCGAAGGTGGAGTCGAATTTTCAATCGGCAGATTCAATGGCACAGAAATGTTTTATGATTTTGATAAAATTCTCATCTATCTCGATGCAAAGGGAAAACTGTTGTTTGGTGTTGATTTTCAAATTCATAAGGATGATGAAGAAGTTATTCTAAAGCTGTGCAATTACATCGTTAAGGATGTTGAAAGTTGTAAAAAACATGGCATCGACCCAAACAAAAATATCCTTCTAACTGGACCCGTCGGTTGTGGCAAAACCTCCTTAATGAAATTAATCCAATATATCGTTCCATTCCAACGTACCTATGACATCATTCCAAGCCGAAACATTGTTTTTGCATTCAATCATATTGGTTATAAAATCATTGAAGATTACGGAAATGGAGGAAATTTTTGTTTTGATGATTTGGGAATCGAACCCATTGGGAGGCACTATGGTCAAGATTGCAATGTGATGGGAGAAATTCTGGTTTCCAGATATGAACTTTATCTGAAAAACAAGTGTAAAACCCATGCCACCACAAATCTCAATGCAGCGGAATTAGAAGAAAAATATGGAAACCGTGTACGCAGTAGAATGCGCAAAATGTTCAACTTGATTGCCTTCGACATAAACACAAAAGACAAACGAAAATAATTAATCATGAAAATAGCATCATTTAACATCCAGAACCTATTCCATAGAGACAGAAGTCTTACGGAACAATCCATGAGCAAATGTGTCTCGAATTGGGTCAATGAATTTGATAGTTTGTTGTTAAAAGCTGACCACAGCAACTCAACCACAGACAGGTTGAGAGAATTATCATTCTTACTTGGATTTGATAAAACCTACCAAAATCCTTATGCAGTCATGCGTAAAAAAGCTGGCGAACTATATCTAAAAGGCATGAATAACTCAAAAGAAATGAAGGCTGGAGAACTCACCGATTGGAATGGCTGGATAAAAATGCAAACCGTTCCCATCCATCCTGAATCAACAAATCATAAGGCTAAAGTCATTGCTGACATTAATCCTGACGTACTTATTCTACAGGAAGTGGAAGACAAAATGTCGCTTGATGAATTTAATAATCTCTTCTTACCGAATTACGATTGCGAGCCTTTTAGCGATTGTATAGTGATTCCAAATTCAGAAGGCAAAGGAATTGAACAAGGTTTGATGCTTAAAAATGGATATGAATTGGACGCCATAAAACTTCACTCGATTGATACCTCTGAATATCCTACACAGGAATTGATTGAGTATGTCATCATGACTCCGAATTGCAAAAAATTCCATTTGCTTTCCTGTTATTTCTATAATGATTTGTCCAATATTGAAAAATCATTTGAAATAAGACAACAACAAGCGAGAAATACTGCAGAACTCTATCAGCAATTAGTAGAGGATGGCGAACAAAATATTATCATTGCTGGTACTTTAAACGCGCCATCCTATTGCAACTCATTAGCGCCTTCACTTCAGGAAACAGATTTAAAGGATATTACAAAGCATTTATCCTTCGAAGTAGATTATGATGAAGGCATCGATGCAAGTTATCATCGGATGGGAGCTTACAGAAAAGGAGTAAATATCAAACAAAAGGATTTTATGCTCCTATCTCCTGCCCTATTTGAAACAATGACTGATAGTGGCTTAAACCGAAAAGCGATGTGGCCTGAAAAACGTCCGCAATGGACAACTTATAAATCTGTTGTGAATAAGAATCAGGCTGCGAGTGAGCATCCTGCGGTTTGGGGGAAGCTTACATTTCAATAATCAATAGTCATATTAATATAAGGAAAATGACATCTTCAAAAATATGAAATTTAGAATCTTGGTGATTTATGATGCAAATTTGTTAAAAACTACTGATACAATATAGGTAGTCAATATGTTAATGCTTATTATGTTTTATTATTTTAGAGGCTTAATAGCTTTGTTATAGTTTATAACATTATGTCAAGCATATGTACTTAAATAGCATCTCGCATTTGTGGATGAAGAAGTAGTCGATAATGCTACATTAATATAAATTTCACAATATGAAAAATTATCTACATAATATTTTTGCATTTAAAAAAACAGAAGTTAAGAAGAATAAAACTCTAATTAGTTCTCTCGCTCCCAAAGTTTTAACGAAGAAGGAGGATATAGAAAAAGTTCAACCATACTTGGATAAGCTCAATGAAACGATAGATGCAGAAGGCATTAATAATATAGCATTAACTGGTGGATATGGTTCAGGGAAAAGTACGATAATTGGAACTTTTAAAGCATTAAATCCTCAATATGAATATTTGAAAATATCATTAGCTTCATTCAATAAGAAAAAGAGTGATGATAATTTAAATCCAAAGGAAAAGAAATTACAGAAAGAAGAATTAGAAAGATTATTAGAAGTAAGTATTTTACAACAAATATTTTACCATGTCAAACCGAAAGAAATCCCAGAATCTCGTTTTAAAAGAATTATCAATATTCCTAATTGGAAGATTTGGGGAATTTCAATCGGTTTTATTCTTTGGTGTTTAAGTTCTATTTTATTGTTGAAGTATAATTATTTGGATAAAATAAATCCAAGTAATTGGAATAGCATAGATGATTTTGATTGGTTTGCTCTAATCATTTTTCTAATAGCATTCGTAGGTTTGGGTTTGTTTTCTAAACTGATAATTAAATTATTCAGTAACTCAAAAATCAATAAAGTAAACATCAAAGGAGAATTAGAATTAGGAGAAAATGTAAACAAATCGGTATTTAACGAACATTTAGAGGAAATCCTATACTTTTTTGAACGAACGAAATATAATGTGGTTATAATAGAAGATTTAGATAGATTTGATAGTACAGATATATTCACAAAGCTCCGAGAAATCAATATTCTTCTAAATAATTCAAAACTCATAGACAGGGAAGTTAATTTTGTTTATGCGGTTGGAGATGATTTATTTGATGACAAAAAGGAAAGAGTAAAATTCTTTGAGTATATAATTCCTGTAATTCCTTTTATTAATTCATCAAATGCAGATGAACAGTTGAGAACATTAATTAAGGAAGCAGGAATAGATGAAACCATATTTACTAAAGAATTTATATCTGATGTTACTACTTTCATTGATGATATCGATATGCGCTTATTGACAAACATCTTCCACGAATTTGTAATTTATCGAAAAACCTTAAAACCTGAATTTATTAAAAAAAATGATGAGTTATTTGCGATGATAACTTATAAAAATATTGACCCACAAGACTTTACAAAACTTAATAGAAAAGAAGGGAAATTATATGAATTGATTAACAACAAGAGAAGTTACATAAAGAAATTTATTAATAAAATAGAGGCTGATATAACATTCAAAAAATCTCAAATAGCAGATATTGAAAAACATACAATCAATGATATTGATGAATTAAACAATATATATTTTCAGAAAATGCTTTCTAAATTACCAACTAATGCTTTGGTTGATAATAAAACTTTGAAAAGTAATTTTGAAGAATTAATCGAAAGAGAAAATTTAACCTATAAGTATTTCCAACATAGTTATTTATATGATAACACTTTTCAGTTCAAATTCTCTGAAATAGAAAATGAAGTTAATCCTAATTACACCTATGAGCAGAGAGTTGAATTAATCGAATCTAAACGGAATAATGTAGTTAATTCCCAAAAAAACGAAATCGAAAAGTTAAAGTCCAAGAAAACTGTAGTTGAAAATTGGGATTTAAAACAAATATTTAATGAAGTGGATATTAACGAATACCTTAACGGTTTTTCAAATAACGGTTTATTGAGAAACTTAATTTTGAACGGATATATCAACGAAAACTATAATGATTATATTTCTTTATTCCACGAAGTAGCAATTACGAAAGAAGATTTCACTTTTGAAAGAAATGTTAAAGGAGGATTTTCCACGGATTATAGTTTCAAATTAAGTAACAAAGTGGAAAATTTAGTTGAGAGAATTGATGGTCGGTACTTTGAAAGAGAAACAATTTTGAATTTTGATTTGTTAGATTATTTAGGGAAGAATCATATTAGATTTTCCGATAAATATGATTCTATTATTCGCTTATTAAGTAATGAAAAAGAAAAATCAATACAATTTATAGACGAATACATTCAAAATGAAGAAAGACCAATCGGAATTTTTATTGAAAAATTGGTAGGTAACTGGAAAGGTTTTTGGGAATATTTATACTCAAAAAGTAATTACTCTGAAGATACAGAAAACAAATATTTAGAGCTCATTATTCGATTTTCAAAAGTCGAAACAATTTTGAAAAATCAAAATAACAACTTATTGAAAATTGGAATTGAAGAAAAAACAAATTTTTTGTCACTTGTTAAAAATACGGAAGATTTAGATTATTTCGGAAAAATAACAAAGCTTCTAAAAGAATTGAACGTTAAGTTTGATAAATTGGATAATCCAATTGAAGATACAAAAAAAATGTTTGACTATGTGTATACCAATAATCACTACAAAATAAATAAGGATAATCTTTTACAAATGTTATTAATATTTGGAAAAGGAATTACAGAGGAAGAATTCAAACGCTCAAATTATTCATCAATTTTAAAATCAGAGTGTAAACCAATGATTGAGTATATTAATTCAAATATTACTACTTATATTGAAGATGTTTATTTAAGGTTAGAAGACAATAAATTTGAGGATGAAAGCAGTCTAATTGAACTTCTAAATATAAATAGTGAAAATTTAACTAATAAATTTAAAGTCAAAATAATTCAAAAAGTTGAAACGAAAATTTCTGAATTAAAGAAAATTAACGAATTAGAAATCAAAACGCAACTACTGATAAATAATCAGGTAACTCCGATATGGAATAATGTAATAGATTACTATACGGTATCTGAAAGTACTATTAGTGAAAATCTGATTGAGTTTTTAGAGTTTGAAAATGTCAACTCAGAACTTTCAAAAATTAAGTTACTAAAAGAGAATGAAACTTTTGAAGGGAGTATTTTATTATGCAATGATATTGCCAACGAAACATACGGTAAATTATTGAATAGCATCTATTTCAGATACACCAAATTAGGATTTGAAAATTTGAATAAAGAAAAAATAACCGGTTTAGCCAATAAAATTCTTTCTACAACCAAATCAAATTATGATTTGTTAAGAGAGCATTTCCCGTATAATCATATAACATTGATTGAGAGAGATTTCAAAAAATTTATCGATAACATAAGTGATTTTGAAACAGACGAAGATGATATCTTATTACTTTTGAAATCTGAAAAATTTAGTATCGACAACAAACTTACATATATCGCTAAATTAGAACAAAAAGCTATTTTAGATAGTAAAGAAATATCTAAAACAGTCGGTAATATTATTCTACAAAAACCTAAAAAAGTCGAATTTCAATATAGCACAATTGAATCGTTAGTAAAAAACGTAGCATCATCGGAAAATAAAGTGCAATTAGTTAATTTATACTTTAGTGATTTAGATAATGCTAACATCATAAATCTTTTAAATAATATTTCGGGTTATGACAAACTCTTTATGAAGGGTAAACCTACTTATTCTAAATCAGCGTATAATGAAACGTTATTTAACAAACTAATATCAAAAAATCTTGTAAAGAAATATTATGATGATTTCTGGAGCGATTCAAAATTTAGAATTACTACAAATCATTAAGGTGCTTACCATCCAGCCCACTACCAATTCATTCCGCTGCTCTATATTTCGGGAAGAGCGCTTCATTAACCAAGGTCTAGAACACAACCCAAAAGTTCATCATTTCCATTCCACAACCCAGCCGCAGAAGGCATGGACATTCCATTCCCAATCCTAAACTTTTGGGTTAAGTCCGCTTTAGGGAGTTAGTATTCATACAATAGGACCGCAAATTAAACTCGTAAAATACTTCCATCAAAAGACTACGGCATAAAGCCAACGCTTCTTCCTACGCTTATTTATTCCGTTTCCTTTTGAGCCAAGATTTTATCTTCCGTTTGGTGCTCGCTTAAATATTGTTTAACCTGCCTATCGTTAGATAGGTCTAAATTTTATCATTATGTATTTAAGTAATTTACAACAGGATGCGGTGTTTGTTCCATCGGAAATGAAATCGCTAAAAAGTCTGACCCAAATGGAGTCCAGACGAGGACTTGAAAATGCCATTATCTCAAATGGCAAGATTGTGAATGTGGTCTCGAATAGTTATGGCCATATTCCAAATGAACTCTTCTTTAAGAAAGCAGAACAGATGCTGGTGGAAGCTGACCTCAATTTCCATAGACAGACCATTAACAGGGCTGACAGGTCGTTTATAACGGACTTTATCATCGAGGATAAGAATCAGTTTTCGGTCAAGAACGATAAAGATTTGATTCTGCCGATGCTACGATTTAAAAATTCTTATGATGGAAGTGAAAAGACTTCCGGACACTTTGGATTCTATAGAAAAGTATGCTCCAATGGTCTCCATGTGTCGCAGGCAGAGATTGAGTTTTCTATCAAGCACAGTAAAAACAATACTGACCTGATTATGCCAAGTCTGAATCAATTGTTCGACAGATTTCTGGATAATGAATTTTACACCATTACATCAAAATTCAATAAAATGAAGGAAATTGAAATTCTCGATACAGAAAAATTCGTCAAAGAGATTCTTGAACGGACGAAACTGTTCAGATATGAATGCAGCGACAAGAACGATAATCCTTCGAAAAAATCAAGGGAAGTCATTGAGATATTGAACTATGAAGCGTTATTATTGAACGAGTCGCCAAATCTGTGGCTTGGATATAATGCCTTTAATGCGATGCTTCACAGAACGTTGAAGAAAAGCTTTTCACAACAGGAAAAGTTGGATAAGCGATTGTTCAATGAGATTTACGAAATGGCTTAAAGAGTCAATTTATTAGGTTTCTCCAGTACCTTAAACTGGAGTTTTTTGTAACCGTTCTTAAACTATATCGATTTATTCTAATATTATACCATAAACTATTTTATAAAAAATCTCTTTCCTATTTTGCACAACAGTTGCATCCCCATTTTTGTATATTTGTCAAACTATATGAAAATAATTGTTTCCATAGCAATGTCGTTCCTATTCCTTTTCCAAGGGATGGCAGCTAATATGGAAGTTTGTGAGCAGATAGAGAAAATTGCTGGTTTTATTAGTCATTATCAAGAGCATAAAAGTTTTGATGGCGATTCTTTCTTTGGATTTATTTACGAAGATTATATCGCAGACAGTCATAATAATGACGGACACCATCAGGATTCAGACCCTGAAAATGCGCCTGTTCATACAAGCCACCAATGCTGCCCGCACTTTATATTCTTCACATCTATTGAAACGTCTCTGTTGAGCAGAGTTACTTCTGAAGAACAAAATCATTTTAATTTCTACACATTCAATATCAATTCCAGATATCTGGAATCTCTTTTCCAACCTCCAAAAGTTTAATGAATATCTGCAACCGCAGATATCTTATAAATTAAAGCTACTTACATAAAAGTTTGATAGTTACAACCGATTTATAAATTCATTAATATTTTTCTATGCTTAATACTATTATTAGGTATTCCATAACCCATAAGTTGGTTATTGGTTTACTCACTTTAGCCTTGATTATCACGGGTGTATATTCTCTCCAACAGCTTCCAGTGGATGCGGTTCCAGATATTACCAATAATCAAGTGCAGGTCATTACGACCTCCCCAACCCTTGCTGCGCAAGAGGTTGAGCGATTAATCACGTTTCCCATTGAACTCACCATGGCCACCATTCCACAAATCGATGAAATCCGTTCATTTTCACGTTTCGGATTATCGGTTGTTACTATTGTTTTCGAGGAAAATGTTGATGTGTACTGGGCAAGACAACAGGTAAACGAACGTCTTGCAGATGCACAAGCCCAAATTCCAGAAGGCATCGGCAAACCAGGGATTGCACCATTGACAACAGGACTTGGAGAAATTTACCAATATGTGATTACCACCAAACCTGGATATGAAGACAAATATACGGCCACAGAATTAAAAACAATTCAAGATTGGGTCATTAAACGCCAACTTTTGGGGACGAAAGGGGTTGCAGACGTTAGCAGTTTTGGTGGCTATCTCAAACAATATGAAATTGCTGTTCTTCCAGAACGATTGAATGGAATGGGTGTTTCCATATCCGACCTGTTCGAAGCACTCGAAAATAATAATCAAAATACAGGTGGTGCTTACATTGAAAAGAACGACAAGGCATTATTTATTAGAAGCGAAGGTCTTGTAGGATCTATCGAGGACATCCAAAATATTCTTGTAAAGCAATCTGAAAGTGGCATTCCTATTTTGATAAGTGATGTTGCAACGGTACAAACAGGGAAAGCAATCCGTTATGGAGCAACCACCCGAAATGGAGAAGGCGAAGTGGTAAGTGCCATTGTAATGATGCTGAAAGGCGCTAACTCTGCCCAAGTAATTGAAGACGTAAAGGAGCGCATAGCAACTATAAGCAAAACATTACCTGAAGGCGTGGTTATTGAGCCATTTTTGGACAGAACAAAATTGGTTGACAACGCCATTGGGACGGTGACCACCAATCTTGTGGAAGGAGCACTCATTGTAATTTTTATTTTACTCTTGTTATTGGGTAATTGGCGAGCAGGCCTTATTACAGCATCTGTTATTCCATTGGCATTGTTATTTGCATTTAGCATGATGCACATCTTTGGAGTTTCTGCAAATTTAATGAGCTTGGGAGCCATCGATTTTGGTTTGATTGTAGATGGTGCTGTCATTATTGTGGAGGCTACCTTATTTCATTTGGGAGCATTAAAATTTTCCAGAAAATTGACCCAAGCTGAAATGGATGAAGAAGTCTATCAGTCCGCAAGTAAAATCAGAAATTCCGCGGCTTTTGGGGAAATCATCATCCTAATAGTGTATCTACCAATTTTGGCTTTGGTAGGAACGGAAGGGAAAATGTTTGGACCAATGGCGCAAACAGTGAGTTTTGCCATCTTGGGTGCGTTTCTATTATCGTTGACATACATTCCTATGATGTCGGCACTCGTATTGAGTAAGAAAACGGAGCATAAACGGAATATTTCCGACAAGATAATGGACTTCTTTTACCGTATTTACGAGCCTATCATTCATTGGGCGATGCGGACAAGAGTATTAGTGGTTGGTGCTACCGTTGCGCTTTTTGTTATCGCGTTTTTGGTATTTCAAAGTTTGGGTGGCGAATTTATTCCAACGCTCGAAGAAGGCGATTTTGCTGTTGAAACGCGAGTGATTACGGGAAGTTCACTTTCAAACACGATTAAAGCCACAACCAAGGCTGAAAAAATTCTACTGGATAATTTTCCAGAGGTAGAACAAGTGGTATCAAAAATTGGTTCTGGTGAAATTCCAACAGACCCAATGCCAATTGAAGCTGCCGATTTGATGATTATTCTTAAAGATAAATCAGAATGGGTTTCTGCTTCAAACAGGGAAGAATTGGCAAACAAAATGGCGGAAGCCCTTGAAGTGATTCCTGGTGTGACCTTCGGTTTCCAGCAGCCCATCCAAATGCGTTTTAATGAACTGATGACTGGTGTACGTCAAGATGTCGCCATCAAGATTTATGGCGAAGATTTAAACCAACTTTCTACCTATGCAAGCCAAATCGGGAAATTGGCTGGTACTGTTGAAGGTGCGGTCGATGTTTATATTGAAGAAGTTACAGGAGTTCCGCAGATAGTCATCGACTACAATCGTGGGCAACTTGCAAAATATGGCTTGGATATAAAATCGGTAAACAATACCATTCAAACCGCATTTGCAGGTGCTTCCACAGGGTTAGTCTATGAAGGCGAAAAACAATTTGATTTGGTGGTTCGTTTGGAAACTAATAACCGTAAAGACCTCCATGATGTTCAGAATTTATACCTCAATGGCTCCAATGGCCAGCAGATTCCATTACAACAAGTTGCTACAGTTTCTATAAAAGATGGCCCTTATCAAATTCAACGCGATGATACACGACGACGTATTATCGTAGCCTTCAATGTTCGTAATCGTGATGTGGAAAGTGTTGTGGACGAAATAAGCACTAAAATCGATTCGCAAATCAATCTGGCACCGGGCTATAACATTTCTTATGGTGGACAATTTGAAAATCTCGTGGAAGCTCGTGAGCGTTTGGCAATTGCAGTACCCTTGGCCTTATTGCTTATATTTATTTTGCTCTATTTTACTTTTGGTTCAATCAAGCAAGGTGTATTGATTTTTACAGCTATTCCTTTATCGGCAATCGGTGGCGTATTTTCCCTGTGGCTTCGTGATATGCCGTTCAGTATTTCCGCAGGGGTTGGGTTTATTGCATTATTTGGAGTGGCCGTACTAAATGGTATTGTGTTGATTGCAGAATTTAACCGACTTAAAAAGGACGGTGTTTCGGATATTTTCCAACGTATTTATCAGGGAACAAAAACACGTTTACGTCCTGTAATCTTGACAGCTTCCGTAGCCTCTTTAGGGTTTTTACCAATGGCAATTTCCCAAACTTCAGGTGCTGAAGTTCAAAGACCTTTAGCAACGGTTGTGATTGGCGGTTTGATTACCGCAACCTTTTTGACGCTCGTGGTACTGCCCATTCTCTATTATTATTCAGAAAAAAAATTAAAAATGAAACCTAATAAAACCGTTTTGGTTATACTGATGGCATTTCTTGGAAGTGTCTATTCTATAAATGCACAGACAACTTCAGAAGTAAAAGTCTATCAAAATATTGATGAAGTGATTGAAACAGCATTAAAGAACAATCCGAACATCAAAGTGTCGCGTTTGCAGACGGAACAGCAAAAGGCATTGAAAGGCAGCAGTTTTGATTTGCCAAAGACCGATTTCGGTGTGGAATATGGCCAAACCAATAGCATTACAGATAATGACACCCGTTTTAGTGTAAGCCAAAAGTTTGCGTTCCCCACACTTTATGGTAGCCAAAATAAATTGGCCAATACCAAAATACAGGCAAGTGAACTGAACGAAGCTGTTTTAAAAAATGAATTGATAGCCCAAGTAAAAGCTACCTATTACCAACTTTGGTATCTCAAGAGCAAACAAACGGTACTGCAAAAGCAAGACAGCATTTATGAACGATTTGCCTATGCCGCCAACTTACGTTACAAAACAGGCGAAAGCAATGCATTAGAGCAAGCGACCGCAAATGTAGAGTTGGCTGATATACAAATTATGATTTTGGAAAACGCTTCTGTCCTTAAAAATCATCAACTGCAATTACAAAATTTGATGAATACCGATAGTTTGGTAGATATCAATGTGGGAAATTTAGAAGTAAAGACCGCAATGTTGCCCGAAATCAAAGATTCGACGGCAATCGCAAATAACCCAACGCTCGCTTTTTACCAAAAGCAAATCGAGCTTGCCGAAAATGAAAAATCTGTGGCTGTTTCCAAAATGTTACCTGATATCACCTTGGGTTATTTCAATCAATCCTTTATTGGCAATGGCGAAGCGGCAAATGGTACACCTGTAGTATTTGATTCTGGCGACCGATTTACGGGCGTACAACTCGGTTTGAGCATCCCTATTTGGTTTAAGCCACACACAGCGAAAATCAAGGCTGCCAAAATCCAAAAAATGGAGAATGAAGCACAATTGGAAGCCGTAAAAAACATAACCCAAACGCAGCTCGAAACTTTATGGGAAACGCTTCAAACGGAGCAAATAAATCTGGAATTGTACAAAAACAACGCCTTACCACAAGCGGAATTACTGTTGAAAAATTCGCAACGTGGTTTTCAGGAAGGAGAAGTTGGATACATCGAATACATCCAAGGACTTAATAGGGCATTGACCATTCAAGTGAAATACTTGGATTTTGTAAACCAGTACAATCAAACACTCATTACAATAGAACAACTCATCGCTAATAATCAATAAAATGAAGAATATATATATAACAATCGTTTTTATCGCCACTTTACTGGCAACAGCCTGTAAAGATAAAGCACAACCAATGGTTGAAGACGACCACGAAGCAGAGGAAAATCAAGTTGAATTAACCGATGCCCAACTTGCCCAGACCAACATTGTCATCGGTAAAGTTGAAAAACGAAAGATTGGCCACGAAATCACGGTCAACGGAATGATTGATGTGCCACCACAAGGCAATATTTCAGTGACAGTTCCGTATGGCGGATTTTTGAAATATACCGAAATGCTTCCCGGAAGTCGAATCAAAAAAGGACAGGTAATAGCACGGGTTGAAAATCCAGAGTTTATAGAGTTTCAAAGAGAATATTTGGAAGCTTTGGCAACCAACGATTATCTAAAAGCAGATTTTGAACGCCAACAAACCTTGAATGATGAGAATGTAACGTCCTCTAAAGTATTTCAAAAAGCAAAAAGTATGTACTTGACCAATCAGGCAACGATTAAATCACTTGAAAGCAAGCTGCGGTTGATTGGTATCAATCCATCAAGTGTAAAAAATGGGTCTATTTCCACCGTAGTGAATGTGTATTCGCCCATAAATGGTGTAGTTCGGGAAGTGTATATCAACACAGGAAAATACTTCAATCCACAAGATGTACTTATGGATATTACCGATGCCACAGATTTACACGTAGAACTCAAAGTATATGAAGATGATATTCATTTGCTTCGGAATGGGCAACGCATTCGCTTTCGTTTGGCAAATGCGCCCGAAGAATGGATGGAGGCCGAAGTATTCCTCATTGCCAATAACGTTCGTGAGGATAGGTCAATCACAATCCACGGCCATTTAAAGGAAAAAAATGAAGAGTTGTTGCCAGGTATGTTTGTGAACGCAGCCATTGAAGTGGAAGCACAAGAACAGTACGCCATACCAGAGGAAGCAATCGTTCGGTTTGAAGCAAAACAATATATTTTTAAATCCCTTGGAAAACGGAAAGAAGGAGAAAGCACGATGAACGATTTCGAAATGCTCGAAATCATAAAAGGAAATGAAGAAGAAGGTTTTATTGCGTTCAATTTTGTAGATGAAACACAGGATATTTCAACAATGGAGGTTGTTTTAAAAGATGCCTTTACACTTTTGGCAAAAGCGAAAAACAGCGAAGACGAAGGCGGTCACGGACATTAAACCATATTTATGAAAGAGATAGAAACCTTATTTGCATCAAAAGATATTCGTATCACAGCAATGCGGTTATTAATTTATAAGTTTCTTGTACAAAAGGAAACAGCGGTAACATTGAGCGATATTGAAAATGCTTTTGAAAAGGCAGACAGAACAACATTGTACCGAACTATTAAAACTTTTGAAGAAAAAGCAATAGTTCACCAAATAGACGACGGAACGGGAATAACCAAATACGCGCTTTGCGAGAAAGGCTGCAATTGCGAAATCGAGACCGACTTGCATCTGCATTTTCATTGCAACAATTGTAATGAAACCATCTGTTTAACAGAACATAAAATACCTCAAATAAAAGTACCGGTTGGTTTTGTTTCTGAAAATGTAAATTTGGTCGTCAAAGGTATTTGTGATAAATGTAGCGGCATATAATGCACTTCCATTGCATTGCATTTTACCGCACCTTTGTAAGTATTAAATAAAATTCTAATGAAAAATAAATTAATTGTTACAGGTTTGCTTACCGCTCTTACAGCTTCATTATGCTGCATTACACCTGTGTTGACACTCATTGCAGGAACAAGCGGAATTGCTTCCACATTTTCTTGGATAGAACCATTTAGACCTTATTTAATAGGACTGACCATTTTAGTTCTTGGATTTGCTTGGTATCAAAAACTAAAACCTCGAAAAGAAATCGACTGTGAATGTGAGACAGACGAGAAGCCAAAATTTATACAGTCAAAAACCTTTTTAGGTATTGTAACCGCATTTGCAATTATAATGATGGCTTTTCCATACTATTCAGGAATTTTTTACCCAAACACAGAAAAGCAAATTGTCATAGTTGACAAATCAGACCTTAAAACAACAGAGTTTAAAATCAGCGGAATGACCTGCTCAAGTTGTGAAGAACACGTCAATCACGAAGTAAATAAACTTAACGGGATTATTAATTCAAAAGCATCTTACGAGAATGGAAACGCAATCATTGAATTTGACAGAACCAAATCTAATGAAACGGAAATCGAGAAAGCAATTAACTCCACAGGCTATAAAGTAACTGACAAAAAAGATAACTAATGGAAGTCCTATTAAAATCAGAAATTACCTGTCCAAACTGTGGACATAAAAAGGTAGAAGAGATGCCGACAAACGCTTGTCAATTCTTTTATAAGTGTGAAAATTGCAAAACGGTTTTGAAACCAAAAGAAGGAGATTGTTGTGTGTATTGCTCTTATGGAACCGTTGCTTGTCCGCCAATCCAAGAAAATAAGAGTTGTTGTTAATTTAAGGAATCTAAAATTTGGTGGTTGACGGTTGTTGCAATCATAAGTTATTTAATAACCACAGAAACAGCATTCATGAAAAAGAAAAAACAAAACCTTCGTGATATTAATACCGAAGAACATAAGGGAGAACACGCACACGACGATGGCCATAACCACAGCAGTCCAGAAAGCGTAGGAAAATTTAAAACCTATCTACCAGCTATTTTCAGCTTCGTGATTCTGATTATCGGTATTGCTATGGACTATTTTGATGTTGCATTTTTTAAAGATTGGGTACGTATCGTTTGGTATGTAGTAGCATACCTTCCAGTAGGTTTTCCCGTGATAAAAGAAGGCTGGAACAGCATTAAAAATGGCGATTTTTTTACTGAATTTCTATTGATGTCCATTGCAACCATTGGTGCTTTCGCCATAGGCGAATATCCCGAAGGTGTGGCCGTAATGCTATTTTATGCCGTGGGAGAATTGTTCCAAAACGCAGCGGTCAATCGAGCGAAAAGTGACATTAAAGCCTTGCTCGATGTACGTCCTAACCAAGCTTTAGTGTATCGAAATAACGATTACGAGTCTGTAAATCCCGAAACTGTTGAAATTGGCGAAAAAGTGCAAGTCCGTGTGGGCGAAAAAATCCCTTTGGATGGTATTTTACTTTCTGAAAAAGGTTCGTTTAATACAGCAGCTCTAACAGGCGAAAGCAAACCCGATACCATTGCAAAAGGCGAAAAGGTTTTTGCAGGAAGCATAAATCTGGATGGCGTGATTGAAATCGAGACCACCAAGGAATTTAAGGATAGTTCCATTGCGAGAATCCTCGATATGGTGCAAAATGCCACCGCGAGGAAATCAAAAACCGAATTGTTCATTAGAAAATTTGCAAGAATCTATACGCCTATCGTGGTATTCTTGGCAATTGCATTGACGTTTTTGCCCTACTTTTTTGTGGACGATTATGTTTTTAGTGAATGGTTGTACAGAGCATTGATATTCTTGGTCATTTCCTGTCCGTGTGCCTTGGTCATCTCAATCCCATTAGGATATTTCGGTGGATTGGGTGCCGCTTCAAAAAATGGCATTCTGTTTAAAGGAGCATCGTATTTGGATGAAATGACAAAGGTAAATACCGTTGTTATGGACAAAACAGGAACTGTAACCAAAGGTGTTTTCAAAATCAAGGAAATAAAAGCCATTGATTGGAAAGAACCCGAATTTATGAAATACCTAATGGCAATGGAAGAACAATCCACCCATCCCATTGCCAAGGCCATTATGGAATATAAAGCCGAAGGCGAAGATTTTCAAGCTTCCGAAGTAAGTGAAATAGCAGGTAAAGGCTTAAAGGGAACAGTAAACGGTAAAACCGTATTGGTCGGGAATAAACCATTGATGACTTCCAATAATATAGTAGTACCATCTGAAACGGACACTATTGTAGAATCTATAGTAATGGTTTCCATTGAAGGTAAATTTGCTGGTTATGTAATTATTGCAGACGAGTTAAAAGATGATGCTCATGAAGCCATCAAACAAATTAGGGAATCCGGTATTTCTAAAATAATAATGCTTTCGGGAGATAAGGATTCCATTA
The DNA here is from genome assembly GCA_024635765.1 of Flavobacteriaceae bacterium. Lineage (GTDB taxonomy): Bacteria > Bacteroidota > Bacteroidia > Flavobacteriales > Flavobacteriaceae > JBPOFM01. Next base: position 34,029 of record JAGXIE010000111.1, read on the forward strand.
CCCAACAAGTCGCAAAAGAAATGGGCGTAGATTGGGCAAAAGGCGGTCTGCTTCCAGAAGATAAATTGAACGAAGTTGAAAAACTGATGTCGGAAAATGACAATAAAGTCGCATTCATAGGCGATGGCATCAATGATGCACCTGTTTTGGCAGCAAGCGATGTTGGTATCGCAATGGGTGGTTTGGGTAGTGATGTTGCCATTGAAACCGCAGATGTCATTATCCAAACAGACCAACCTTCCAAAATAGCAAGAGCCATAAAAATAGGTCGTTCTACTAGACGTATCGTTTGGCAGAATGTTGGTTTGGCTTTTGGTGTGAAAGCAGTGGTTTTGGTTTTGGGAGCAGGTGGTTTAGCAACAATGTGGGAAGCAGTTTTTGCAGATGTTGGCGTGGCATTATTAGCTATTTTGAATGCAGTTAGATTACAGAAAATGAGTTGGAACTAAAATACTAATTATGAATACAAAAGAACATTGGGAAAACGTTTTTGAAACAAAATCCTTAAAAGAAGTGAGTTGGTATGAACCTATTCCTGAAACATCCCTTTCCTTTTTTAAAGAATCTAACATTTCTAAATCAGCAAAGATTATTGATATCGGAGGAGGTGATAGCTTTTTGGTAGACCATTTATTAAAATTAGGATATACAGATATCACTGTGTTAGATATTTCAGAAGCCGCATTAGATAGAGTAAAACTACGTTTAAAAGATAAAGCTGATTATATAAAATGGATATTAGCTGATGCTGCTAATTTTTTACCACCTGAAAATTATGACTTTTGGCACGATAGAGCTGCGTTTCATTTTTTAACAGATGAACAACGTGTAAGTAATTATGTGGAGACGGTTCAAAAGCATCTTATTAAGAATGGTAATTTAGTCATTGGTACTTTTTCTGAAAATGGCCCAAAAAAATGTAGTGGTTTAGACATCCAACAATATTCAGAAACTACCATGACCAATCAATTTATGACATATTTCAATAAAATAAGATGTATTAGAATTGACCATGAAACCCCTTTTGATACGAGTCAAAACTTCTTGTTTTGTTGGTTCAAAAGAAAATAAAAATATTCAATTGAAAATCCGTGAGCTGGTAATAAGGTGTTCGTCAGTCGTTCCATTTTGTTCCATAAAACATATCTGCAAGCCAATTATCAATTTTAATGTCATTGAGAGCAGAGCGAAGCAATCTCATAATCAATAATATTCTTTTATACAAAGGGCTTGCATATACGACAAATAGCCCCACGCTTTGAACAGACCGTTCCCGAACATGCAAAAGATAAATTATGGTTTTTGCAAGTGGTTTAGCAAGAAGGTGGGAGGCAGTATTTGCAGTTGTTGGTGTGGCTTTGTTTTTTCTTATTGGCCATTTTGAAAAAAATAATTTTAAGTTGTAAAAATAAGAATGACATATTTTAAGGGAAACAAAAAAAGTAATTCATTTTATAGATTTAGTTTGCATAACCCATTGCAGCCCATTTCCCTCCATTCCGTTGCTCTTCATTGCGAGAAATGCGCTTCATTAAAAAAAGTCTTGGACACGACTTCAAAGCTTCCGATTTCCATTCCACTTGACCGCCTATTCCCGAGAAAATCGGGAAGCGGCCAAACTCCATTCCAATCTCCAACCTTAAATTCAAGTCCGCTTACATCCCAAATCTGATTGATAATTTAGTTTCACAAACCACTGCAGCCCATTCCCACTCCATTCCGTTGCGCTTCATTACGGGAAATGCGCTTCATTAAGAAGTCTTGGACACAACCCTAAAATTCGAAATTTCCATTCCGCACTTCCCGCTGAATCCCGATAGCTATCGGGAGCGGGACACTCCATTCCCAATCCCAAATTTCAGGATTAAGTCCGCCAGAAAAGGAACTTTATTTAGCAATTGGTTCCGCTTGCTTTGATTTTATACTTCACAAGATATTTAGTTCCACATCCCGAGCCATCACTGCCCTTACCTTTTTTTGACAGCAAAACAACAACATTCATTTTTGGACGCCAGCATAAAGCCACTACGCTTTTTATATGCCTTACCAAACCTGAATATTGTACCAGACCAAGCAACAAAAAAAGGTAACAGCGACGGCTCTATGGGAAGTAAATCTAAAACGAATCTTATGAAATCTTACAAAATCAATAAAAAGCAAGCAGAACCAAAGTTAAAAAAACAAAAAAGAGAAAACGCTTTGGATATAATAAGTAAATCAATCTCAAAACTTGTCTGAATGGTTCAGATGGGTCAATATTAACCTTTAAATATTTTTATCATGAGTACATTAAAAAACAAAGTACAGTTAATTGGCAACGTTGGAAACGAGCCAGAAATCACGAACCTTGATAGCGGAAAGAAAGTCGCTAAATTCTCAATCGCAACCAATGAGTTTTACAAAAACGCAAAGGGAGAGAAAGAACAGGACACCCAATGGCACACTATTGTAGCATGGGGAAAGACTGCCGAAATCATTGAGAAATATGTGGGCAAGGGAAAAGAAGTTGCCCTGGAAGGCAAATTGACATCACGCTCTTATGAAACCAAAGAGGGAGAAAAACGATACGTTACCGAAGTGGTAGTGAACGAAATCCTGCTTTTGGGAGTGAAAGGCGATGACAAAGCCGATAAATAGTCGAAATTAAAGAGGGCGTTCCTTCCAAAAGATGCGCCCTCTTTTCATTATTAACTTCTTAAAGAAAATCACAATGAAAGATAAAGTTAACGAAATAAAAGCGGGATTGCAACATTTTCACGGTTCTGAACTATTTTTTCAAATCCCATTGATACGAACCCGATTTACCGATGGCATTAAATATTTGGCAGACGTTGCCAATTGTTTTTGGTTGGTTACGGACACTTCGGTAATTGGTCGGAGTCTGATGGATAAAAGTTATTTTATTACCATCGATTTCAAAAGGCTAACGAAAGAGGAACAGGAAAAATTCGGGTGTGAAGCTATTATCACGTATGGAGATGGAAACGACCTAATTTTTGAAAAACACAGATACAATGTGACCGATTTCCCATTGGATGAATTGCGCCTGTATTTTATAGATAATACGTTAATGCTTCCGAGCGAATACTAAATCCTTGAATTATGGTCTATCTAAATTTTACGGATTTAAACGAAGAAGCTCAAGAACGTTTGCTCAAATCATCCAAAGAAGATGTAAAGCATAAATATGGCAAGAATCTAATCGAATATGCATCAAGTCACAATGTGAGTTTGGACAAGATGCTGGACGAAGAAGCATTGAGGAATTTATATTCTTATCAATATGTATTTAATATATGACAACAAAAAATGATGAATTTTAAAATTGGACCTTCAGTTATTTGGAGGTCTTTTTTATTGTGTTTTGATTTCATTATTCGCAAGGTTTTCAAATCCTCATTAGGAATAATTCTAAAATACCGATTAACCAATCTTAAAAAATTCAATTCTAATTTCAGTCCTTGAAAAAGCCATTACATTTTCGGATGGAATGGTATTTTTTTTGTCCAGCGAGCTGGACGAAAAGGAATAGCAAGAGGGTAACACGCGATGCGATGTTTCAATTTTAAGTTTTTCCAAAACAGCAGTAAAATCAGTACTTAAGAGTGGTTGTTCATTTTGAAATTTCAAATTTCAGCATTGTTTTTTTAGAAAAAAGCCTTTCAGCCCAATAGAATCAATAAAAAAATTCAGAAAAAATGGATAAAGGATATGAAAAAGAGCGATTTGAGATGCTTGGGATAAAAGCTTCAGTCGCATTAAGGTTTCGGAAATTTTGTAGAAAAATGTCAAAATCGCAATCGATGACTTTGCTTTTGATGCTCGATTTTTTTGAAGGTAATGGCATATCACCCAATGAATCAATGGGACCCAAAATGCAAACGTTGGAAGCTCTGATTAAAAAGCGAATTAATGGGGTTATTGCCATCATGAAGGATATCGAAAAGAATCAGACCAAGCCAACCGTCGCCATGTTACAATCACTTTTTGAAGAAGTCGAACCCATCAAAAAACCACGCATGTTAGAGAAAAGTCCTGAAGAATTTAAAGCTCAATTTGAAAATAAAAAAACGGATTTATAATATGTATATCACAATCACTCCACAAAAATTGACATCAACCTACGCTCAAAGTGTTGCCGATTTCGTGGATTATTTAGAGAAGGAAAATGAAGGTCTGGAGCAGAATGATATGGAGCATTTCTTCAATCAATATGGCGATGAAATTTCAACGGAACAGGTAGTCAAGGACATCAATGAGAACACCGCAAAACTGAAAAAGGTCGAACCAAAATTTTATTCCATTACTGTGAACCCAAGTAAATATGAATTGAGCCGGTTACAGAATAGTAGCCAAGATTTAAAACTTTATACCAGAGCATTGATGGAAGATTATGTCACCTCCTTCAATCGGGAATTGAATGGAAAACCGATTTCAATTGATGACATCAAGTACTTCGCTAAAATCGAGCACCAAAGAACTTTTAAAGGTACTGACCGTCAAATCATCGAAAATCAACCCTTCGCAACGAAAATTCTTCAGCTTAAACAGGATATGAGAAAAGTACAGCGTGGCGAACTTGAAGACAATAGTTCAAAAATAAAATCCAAGATAGCCAAGCTTGAAAAAGAAGCTCCACATCAACAAAACGGAAAACGCATCGTACAGGGAATGAAAAAAGACGGCAACCAAAGCCATATTCATATTATCGTAAGTCGAAAGGATGCATCAAATTCCGTCAGTCTTTCGCCAGGAAGTAAATACAAAGCTTCTGAAGTGATGATGAATGGCAAGTTGGTCAAAAGAGGTTTCGATAGGGATGGCTTTTTTCTAAAGGCAGAAAAAACCTTTGACAGTACTTTTGGTTATAAGCGGAATTATGCAGAGAGCTATCAATCTAAAAAGGATTATATCAAAAATCCAAAACTCTATTTCTCAACCTTGTTGGGATTGCCGAAAAGTGAAAGAGCGCTTGCCTTTAAAATTCTGGCAAAATCGGGAATTCACATTCCGAGCATCCCAACCAACAAAGTTCAATTGGCATTGAAAGTCATCAATCGACTGAAAAGAGGCGCTGACATTGCCATTAAGTCTGGTTCAATAGACATATAAAATCATGGAAACTCACAGCGTAATCTTCATTTCAGGTTCAATAGTAAGTGCAGGCATCCTGTTTTATTTGATGTATCGATATACCAAATATGCTTTTGCCGTCAACTTACTATTAATTGTAATCTTTGGATTTGTATTGTTGTTGGAATATCAAACGGTTTTTTATCAAATCAAATCCACCCTTTTTATGATTTGCCCGATTTTATTAATCAATACTGTCCTATATGTGTTTCTGCATAAGCCAGATGATGGAAATTTAATTTCGAAAACTTATCAGGTCGTGTTCAAATTAAATCACGGCAATTTCAAACTTAACAATATCAAAAGAGGTGCATCGATTATCGGTTCAGCAGGGAGCGGAAAGACTGAAAGTGTCGTTTATGGATTTCTGAAACATTTTAGGAAACAATCCTTTTCAGGTGTTATTCATGATTATAAAGATTTTGAGATTACAGAAATGGCCTATCCCCTTTTTAACTCTGAACAATTCAATTTCTTTATTATTTCTTTTGATAGAATTTTTCATCGGGTCAATCCCATTGCACCTCGCTATCTTCCAAATGAGGAAAGTGTCAACGAGGTGTCAAGGGCTCTCATCGAGAATCTATTGGAGCAAAAAGAGTCTGGTAGCATTGGGACAAGTAAATTTTTCAATGATGCAGCGGAAGGCTTGATTGGTGGTCTGATATGGAAATTGAAAACTTCCTATCCGCAACTTTGTACGCTTCCGCATTTGATTGCCGTGTATCAATATTTGGATACCGACAGTTTAATTTCATTTTTAGAATCCAATAACACCTCCAGAGCTATGGCAGATGCCTTTATCAGCGGAAAGGATTCAGAGCGTCAAACGGCAGGTGTCAAAAGCACCTTGGCCAATGCATTGAAAAAGATAAGTACCCAACATATCTTTATGGCACTTTCCGCAGATGAAGTCCCGTTGGATATCAATAATCAAAGCAAACCAACCATTATTTCAGTGGTCAACAACCCGAAATACGAAACTGCTTTTTCGCCAGTCATAGCAACCATCATTCACACCATCACAAAACAGATGAGCGTCCGGAACTCCAGACCATCCTTTTTGATGATGGAGGAAGCACCAACCATCCGACTGTTGAATATGCACCGCATTCCAGCAACTTTGCGGAGTTATAATATTGCGACCATTTATGTGATGCAGGACAAAATTCAAAATGATATCATGTATGGGGATAAAGCCAGTAAAGCGATTTTGAGCAATCTGTCCTATCAATTTTTCGGAAAAGTCAATGACCCAGACACCGCGAAATATTACGAACGATTTTTTGAAATAGTGAAGAAAGAAACCACAAGCGTCAATCGTGGACATAATCTCAATTTTGATACAAGAGTTACGACAGGAGAACGTGAAGTAGCTAAAATTAGAGCTGATGCATTTTTTCGTTTAAAGCAAGGCGAGTTTATCACGTTTGCTGATGGAGAGGATAGGAAAGTGCAGTTTAAACTTTATGACATCGAAAGGGAGTTACCCAATGATTTGATTGAATTTACTGATGCTGATTTGGAGACTAATTTTGATAGGGTTTATGAAGAAGTTAGAGCTATCTTTAAATAATCAAATAAAATTATGACTTATCCAAGAGTTTAATTTGTCAAGTAAATAATGGAATAAACTTGACATTTAAAGGTTTATTTACTTATCTTTGCGCAATAGATATTATGAATATAACAACTGCTATAAGAACTAAAGTGAATCGTATGGAAACAGGAGATGTGTTTACATACGACACTCTTGACATACCACAAAGTGAACTTACTGCTGCTGCTAAAGCGTTAAGCAGGATGGTCAAAAAGGGAATAATTAGGCGTTATAAAAATGGTCTGTATTACAAACCCAAATCAACAATCTTTGGAGAAATAAAACCCAGAGAAGATGTCCTGCTTGAAAAATATTTGTTTGAGAACAATAAGCAAATTGCCTACGTTACAGGCGTTCGATTATATAATCAGTTGGGTTTGACGTCACAAGTGTCCAATGTCATTAAAGTGGCGAGCAAGGATAAACAGATAAAAACCACAATAGGCAACATTAAGGTAAAACCTTCAAAGAGTTATGTCGAAGTGACTAAAAACAATGTTCCCTTATTACAGATTTTGGATGTTATCAAGGATTTCAATTCAATTCCAGATTTTGACAAGGAACAAGGAATTACATTCTTAAAGGAAAAAATTGGTGCTCTTTCCTATAACGATAAAAATAAAATGGTTTCATTTGCCAAAAAATACCCACCCAAGGTAAGAGCCATGTTAGGTGCGCTATTGGAAAACATATCTATGGAAGAATTGAGCAATTCTCTAAAGGATTCCATCAATTATTTAAGTTTGTATGAATTTGGGATTAGCAAAAAAACATTGCCAACTATAAAAAACTGGAACATTGCCTAATGAAACTACATAATTACAAAGAAGCTTTTGAAGGTGCCATTGTCGCTACTGCAGAACATCTTGGAATTTCAGAAATATATATCGAAAAAGACTATTGGGTAACTTATGCCCTAAAGCAAATTTTCACGGATAAAAACGCTAAAAACATTGCCGTTTTTAAAGGCGGTACTTCCCTATCTAAATGTTATGGTATCATCGAACGATTCTCGGAGGATATCGATTTAGTGGTTATACAAGAGGACGAAGACACCGGAAATGCTCTAAAGAATAAACTTAAAACGGTTACAGAATCAGTAACCGAACCTTTGAAATACGTACCAGAACATCCATTGGAAAATAAGATGGGAAAGATTCGGAAACTCGTCTATGAATATGAAAAAGTCGGTGCAAAAGGTTCGTATGGCCAAGTTCGAGACCAGATAGTATTGGAAGTTTCAAGTTTGGGAAATTCACACCCTTCAAAAAAGGTAAAAATCCAAACAATGATTGTCAAATTCATTGCAGCCAAAAATAACATCGACTTGATTCGATTTTACGAATTAGAACCTTTTGATGTGACTGCCCTTTCCATAGAACGTACATTTTGCGAAAAAATCATCAGCCTTGTTCGGTTTTCCTATACCGAACATCCTTTGGAGGATTTATCGAATAAAATTCGTCATACCTATGATTTGCACCAACTGCTAAAAGAGAAATCAATAAAATCTTTTTTAGATTCGAATGATTTTCAAAAAATGCTGGTTCAAGTTGGAAACGATGATGATAAGGCAATCCCAAATGATAAAGATTGGCTGTCCAAACACCCGTCAGATTCGTTATTTTTTAGAGAAATGGAGAAAGTATGGGAAACGTTGAGTAAAACTTATAGTGGTTCTTTTAAAGAGTTGCTAACTGGAGAGTTGCCAGATGAAAAGGAGGTATTTCAATCTTTGATGAAAATTGGGTCAAGACTAAAGGAAATAAAATGGAACATCAGCTGACTATAAAAACTACCCTCATTGGATTTATATATATGCATCCTTTGTAATTTGTTGAATCGGAATTAGTCAACAATTTGGAACCCTTAACTTATGTTGAGGTTTTTTTTATGGCAAACATGGATTATAATTTTGATAGAATTTTTGATTAGCCATATTTTTTGGAAGTATAATTGCTATATTGTTGCCACTTTATGCAAGTTGTCGTGCATTAAAAAAGCATCCATATGAAATTAATAGAAGTAAGAGTAAAAAAATTTAGAAACATCATTGATTCTACGTCAGTTCAAATAGAAAAAGACATTACTTGCCTTGTTGGTAAAAATGAATCTGGCAAATCGTCCTTTTTAAATGCATTATATAGATTGAACCCTGTTAGAAGGAATGCTATTTTCAAATTAGAAGACCATTATCCAGCGTGGTTGGAAAAAAAGGACAGAATGAAAGGTGTTGTTTTAGAAGAAGAACTCCCAATCAATACAATATTTGAACTTGAAGAATCTGAAATAGAAGTAATTACTAATCTTTTTGGCGAAGCAGTACTTACAGATAATAAATTCAATTTAAATAAAACCTACAAAGGAACTAATGATTATAAGTTTAATCTAGATGAAAAACAGTTCTTAAAAAACTTAACTCAAGGGCTAACTTTTAGTAAGGAAACTAGAACGGAAATAACAAATTGTACCTCTGTTGAATATTTAATTGACTTTTTAACAGATTATATATCTTCCGACGAAACTACTGACAAAGAAAAAGAATCAATAAAGTTACTAAAAGAAAGAGTATCCACACAATTAGGAGATTCGAAAAGTTTAGCCATTGCCTGTTATAAGTCAATTCAAAAATTTGTGCCTAGATTCATTTATTTTGACAAATATAGTACGCTACCATATACAGTTAAAATTAAAGATATTCTTGAAGCCGACGAAACCACATTAGATGACAATATGTTAACTGCAAAATCATTGTTAAGAATGGCAGCAGCAGATGATGACTATTTGCTCAATCCAGATTATGAAAGACGTAAAAGAGAATTGGAGAATGTAGCTAATGCTCTGACTCAAGACGTACTTGAATATTGGAGTCAAAATACTTCATTAAGAGTTAATCCCGATATTGATAAAAAAACTGTTGAAGGACGAAATGGACAAACGACAGTTATTGACGAGTTAAAGATTAGAATTTGGGATGATAAGCATTTTCTTTCTTTACCATTTGATGAACACTCTACAGGCTTTCAATGGTTCTTTTCTTTTTTGGCAGCATTTAGTGAGTATGAATATAAAGATGAGCCTGTTATTATTCTTTTAGATGAACCTGGACTAGGTCTTCATGGAAAAGCACAAGCAGATTTTTTAAGGTTTATTGAGGAAAGATTAGCTCCAAAAAGACAAGTGATATATTCAACTCATTCACCTTTTATGGTACAACCTGACAAATTACAGAGGGCAAGAATAGTTGAAGAAAAAAATCGAGATGAAGGCTCTAAAGTAACTTCAGATGTTTTGACTTCAGACCCTGATACGCTATTCCCGTTACAAGGTGCTCTAGGATATGATTTGGCACAACATATGTTTATTTCAAAAAACAATCTGATTCTTGAGGGAACTTCTGATTTCACGTATATTAGTATAATTTCCGATTTCTTATTAGATAAAGGAAGAACTGGTTTAAAAAGTGAATGGACTTTAATTCCAGTTGGCGGAGCAGATTTGATTCCAACCTTTGTTGCACTTCTTGGAATTCATTTAGACCTGACTGTTATCATCGATGCAAGGAAAGAAGGCAACCAAAAACTGTCAAATTTATCAAACAAAGGCTATCTTAAATCCAAACGCATAATTACATTAAATGAGATTACAGGTTCAAAATTAGCAGATATTGAGGATTTATTTTCATCGCAAGATTATATTGACCTTTACAATGATTCTTTCAACAAAAAACATAAAGTAGAAGAATTAAAAGGTAGCGACCAAATTGTAAATCAAATTGCTAGATTAGAAGAAATACCTAGATTTAATCACGGAAAGCCAGCAGATGTGTTTTTAAGAAATAGAGACAAATATCTTGATAATATATCAGTCGAAACATTGGATAATTTTGAAAAGTTGTTTGAGACTGTCAATGCAACTTTCGAGGAAAAATAACGCACTACAAGCCGTATATAAGTTATGGCTTGGTCTGTCCTCACTCGGAAAATCCTGCGGAATTCCCAAAGCCAGTTTTTATTTGGACAGGTTCGTGCTAAAACACGCCACAGCTCATATAAAAAAAACGTTGAGTGTAGAATCCAACAATCCAGCATATTAAAAAAATAACATAAAAATTAAAAGAAATATTAAATGGCAGTATACTGTATATCGTACGACTTGAAAAGTGACAATTATTCAGCTTTGATAGAATCAATAAAAGCATATGGATTCTATTGGCATCAATCCGAATCAACTTGGTTTATAGAGACAACTCAAGGAGCAAAACAGATTTTAGAAAACCTCAATCGTCATCTAAAAAAGGGAGATAAAATATTAGTAATAAAAGTTCAAAAAAATTGGTGGGCTGCTGGACACACAGAGGAAGAATATCAATGGATGAGAGAACGAAATTTTTAAATTATGGATTCACAGATTACTTTAAATATAGTTACAATTTGCATTTCTACAATTCTCTCAATTGGAGCGATTCTTCTATCGATATGGTTTTATCGAGAAAGCAATAAGCAAAACAAAGAAACTGCGTTAATGCAAACGGACATCAAAAATGCAATTGACAAACTCGAACAATTATATGATAGAACATATACGGATACTTTTGGTGCCTTGAAAACACAATTAGACGCAATGCAAAAGCATATTTTCACTTCATCAGTTGGAGAAACCAATAACAGCGAACCTAATAATTTACGTTTTTACGTTATTGGTTGTGTAACTGACAAAACAAACATCTCAATCGATGAACTCTGTAATGAAGTAAAAGGGTTTAAGAGAACGGAAATTACCGAAACTGTATATTCTATTCATAGAGAAGGATTAGTTGAATTTGATGGAAATAATATTAAGTATTTAAGATTGGACAATAATCCGTCTATTGTTGGACAGGGAGATACAAAATAAAAAACCTACTGCCAAGCCGTGTATAAGCCATTGCTTGGTCTTTGCTCATCTTGACAATTACTACGGAATTTCCAAGCGCAGATTATAGTTTATCGAGTTTCGGGAAAGCCCACGCAACGGCTCATACACAACAACGTCAAAACCTAAAAAGGCCGCTCCTCCCTCAACTGAATCCTATCCACCTTCCATCGTCCATCTTCCAAAACCAATTTAAACGTTTCCGGCTTATCCGAGTAATTGGTTTTAAACTTAACCCACGCCACATCGTATTTAGTCTCTTGCTGAATCACTTCAAAATCTGAAGTAGCAGCTGTCGGTTCTCCAATAAGGTTTTGAATAGATTTCATACTGTTGAAACCATCTATTGTAGTATGCTCTTTTAGAATTTTAGAATCGTCGTTGTAAAAACTTTCGACTACGATTTTAGCCGTTTGTTCTGGAGTCAAATTTTGGTCACTACAGGAAAATGAAACGAAGGTTGCGAATAATAGGATGAGATTTTTCATGATGTTCTAATCTGGGTTATTGATTGTTTTATGTGAAATTTTCAATTTTAGGTTGCGTTCGCCATTCTTTTCATCGAGTTCTAATATCACTTGTCGCTCTTTGCTGATGGAAAATTTCGGTAACACATACACTATTCTTACGGCTTCATTTTCCAGAACAACATTCGGTTGATTATATTTAAAAAGTGGTTCTTTAAACAGATTTTGAAGGGATTTTTTCTTTCCCTTTTTTCTTGTGTTGATATAGAAATTCAAATAATTCAAATCATAATCCAAGGTTGACTTATTTTCTATTTTGATGACGATGTATAATTCATCTCTATCGAAAACGATATTTTCAATACTCAATTTGATATGATGTTTTCTATCAACTAAAAATCCAAATTTCTTTGGTTGCTCTAATAAGTAAGCGGAGAATTTCTGATAATAGAAATCTTTATTAGTCGCAATGTGTTTTGTTTCATGCTCTTTATTTCCGAGGGAATCCGTTGGCTTTTCGTTGCCGATACTGTTGGATTCAGAAATAAAGTAGTTGAGTTTTTCAAGCTCTTCCTTATACACTACAATATACGAAAAAATTGCGCCATTTTTGTTGATAATCAAAAGATTACTTGCATCGCCTGGACTTGCTTGGAGCAGTCCGAAGTACTGTTCTTTCTCAATGTTATAGGTAAACACAAAGTTCTCTTTGCCAGTAATCCCTTGCCGAACTGGATTGGGAAAAAACAACGCCACATTCTTCTGGTTGTTGGCATAGATGGTATCGAGGTACATCGTTTCTTGTGCAATCATTCTGATGTTTGTGAACAGAACTATGATGAATATAAATAGTGTTTTCATAATTTGAGATTTTAAGATTATTCAGATTTTAATAGGAGTTGGTAATTATTGACGATGGTCACTCGAACATTTTTATTCGAGCGTTGAAACACTTTCTTGATGCCACCAACTTGTGGAACTCCAGCGATATTCACATCTTGAACGATATCATCAATAACCTCCTTGGAAGCATCCGCTCTAAAGTTGTTTTCAATATAGATGCCTTCGCTCCCATCCTGAAGGTCGAATGCCTTTAACTTGGTTGGTAGATGGTTAATATTTTCAATATGAATCATGGCTCGATTTGGCTGAAACTTAATAAACCCATAAATCGGAGTATTCTTTGGAAGGACTTTATCGTTGACCATTGCGGACCTTGTCAATCGCATTCGTAATCTATGGTTCACTTTAACAGCTTGATTTCCATCGACAGCGACATATAAGACATCATCCGTTTTTCCATAGAAATTAGTTTCATTCAATTTGGGATTTGAGGCAAAAAATAGTTGGTGTTGCAGCGCCATTTCCTTTACTTCAATGGATAGGTCAATCGGTTCTATCTCCAATTCCACTTCGGCAACTGCTGGTTTGGAAGTCCATCGTGAGCTTACTTGTCTTTCTGAAATATCAGAATAACTGATTCTTCCCGATTTGTAGATACTGTCCACAATGCGTTCTTTCTGCTTTTCGTTGAGATTGGCATCATAATAGTCCAAAGAGTCGAGCATCGATTCGTCATAGATGCTTGGCGCATTGGTTTCTCTCACTTCCTTCAAAGCATTGATGGCATCGAGCTTGGAATTGTAATCTTCTGATTGTTGCTGCAATTCTGGAACAGCAGTCTGTTTCAGATTTCCAGAATTGCCATCATCATCCCTCATGACCAATATGGAATATCCAACTATAAATATTACTACAATTGCCAGTACAGAGCCAAACACAATTTTATTCTTTTCTATTTTCATGATTTTGGGTTTATTTAATCTTGTAACTTTTTAAGTGAGCTTTCGAAAAAATCAGTTATCAGCAAACCATGCGTGTTCTTTGGGAAGTTTCTATCTACTGAAATGAGATTTCCAGTTGTGACCAATTCGTATCTATCGACGATGGTACCTCGATTGATTTCGAAAACCGTGGTAGTCTGAAATGAATGCTTTTCATCTGATTCCTTTATGATTGATTCTATATTCAAAACTTTCTGTACCAAAGAATACTGAAGCAATCGATTATAAACACCATCGGCTTTTTTCTGTCGGTACAGGTTGTCAACTGAACTATTACCAAGCCAAAGTGCTTTCTCTAAATTTTTCTCATAATTACTGGCATCAATATTATAAAAGTAAGTATGGAACAAATCTAAATGCGATAAGGCTTCCACCATAAAATTTTCTTTTTGAGACACCAATTTTAATGGAATGACAGTACCATCCGTATTGATGGCAAAAGCAGAATCCAATGCTTTCTGATACGTACTAAAAACCATAAATCCTGAAAAAATACTGGATAACAGGGCAATGCTGACGGTCGTAATGACGATAAATCGATTCAGCTTTAGAACGGAATAGATATTTTTATATGGTGTTTTCATAGTTGATGATTTAAGCCGTAAATAGTCTTAATGTAAATGCCGTCGCACGTTTGTAAAGTTTGAATTTCAAAAACACGATAAAGCCAATAGAACCAAGTTCTATGACTGGCGCAAACAAGGTGCTTCCTGTATCAGTTCCAAAAAGATTTGTCCAAAAGTTGGTATTGATTTCGGTATAGATGGCATTGATGAACACATTCACTAAAAAGAAAGCTGGTACTAACATATAGACCGCAGCATACAGTTTAAAAAAAGTATATGCCATGGAGCGGAACTTCTCAAACACAGCCAAGCTTATTATCAATGGAAAAAAGGCTTGCATGATTCCCAACAAGAAGAAACGTTCTGCAAGGAAAATTGGATAGATGAACAAATCCAAAATCCACAAAAACATACTGATGATGAATGCGAGAATCTTAAAACCGTAAAGCGGCGTTATCAGAGCTTCGTACAATAAAGCCATCGCAGCCTGTGCAGCTTCCAAAAATCCGATTTCCTCTTCAAGTGGAATTTCCTGCATTTGCAAAGGCAAAAGAGCTGGTGCCGTCGTTCGATATTGTGCTTCCACAGCAACTAAAATCCCATCGAAGAATCCAAGAATTTGGGTTGAAAAGATAACCAGGAGAACCACCGCAAAATTTTTGGCGAGTTCCCCTGGACTCAATCCCCAAGAGTATCCATCTTTGTTCGCAATCCCTTCGTTATATTTTTTGAGAATATTGACAAGAAAAAACAGGACAGCCAAAGTTTTCATTCCTGCAATGGTATATTGCGAGAATGTACTGTTCTGAATTGTTTGGAATATCGTATCAATATATTCAAGACCTATGCCCAAAAGGATTGCAGCAGTCATCTTTTAGTAATTTGTTTCCCGATTATTTACTTTATCCTGCATTTTTCGAAATGAAATAATGTCGCGATATCGTTTTGTTTTGGTTTTGATTTGAGACACCATGATTTTGGATTCGCGTTCTTTTTCCTTTAGGATTTCTGCACGTTCCGAATCCGTCATTTTGAGATTATCATCAGATAGAATGCCTGAAATAAAATCCATATTGTCCAAGGAATTGTCCAACAGACTTGTAAAGGATTCCGTAATGGCATCTATCTCATCTACTTTGATGTATGGAGAGTTTAAAATATCAGACAAGTCATTCTGCACAAGCGTATAAAGTCTCTGATTATTCTGAATAATTTCCTGAACCGCATGCAGCTGCTGAATGGCGCCTGTGACACGTTCGATGTTTTCTTTCTGTTTCTTTAGAAAATCCACGGTCTTTAAGAGTTGAGACGTTTGTTTTGCAGATTCAATAAGGGATTTAGCCAAACTGATAAAGTTGGTATTGTCGTAAACAGGCATTCCTTGTGCAGACACTTTCATGCTCATAAGAAATGTAATGGCGAGAATTAAAATTTTTGTTTTCATAGTAATTTATTGTTTTAAGGATGAATATTCTGTTATTGCTTTTTCCATATCCTGATGCTTATCGTAAAGCTTCATGATATCTTCATTTTCTTTTCCGTCGGTTAGGTATGCCGCAAAGACTTCCTTGGGAACTTCAAGCCGGAAAATGTTGCTTTCTTTTCCAATCTTGATGAACATCTCTGTGTATTTCCGCGGACCAGTAAGATTATTTTTGATGGATTTTAATTGATTTAAATCGTGACTGGAGAGGTTCAAGCGTTTTTGCAGCTCTACATAACCTTTTTCGTTATTCAGGCTATAAATCACTTGGGTATTCTCCAAAATGCTTGCAGAGGTTGAATTATTTGGCAATTGATTGATGGATTGTAGTATGATTCCAATAGCGCCATTCTGCTTACGGATGGCTTGGTAATAGAATTCGACACTTTCGAGTACATTTTCAAATTTCAATTGTTTTGCAAACTCATCGAATAGGATGATGCCCTTCTCTGCCCTATTTTTCCAAATGGTTCGTTGTATGGCAGACTTAATCAATTTGAGCATAACAGATAATATTTCCTTATTGTCTTTGACTTCATCCAATTCGAATACAATCAAACGTTTGTCTTCAATTTTATAAGTTTGGTCTTCATCGACCTCAAAAAGAAAACTGTAGATACCATCTCCAACATATTCTGACATGACATGTAGAAAGTTGATGATATTGAAATAATCTGAATGAATTTTTAAGGTTTTCAGAAGGGTTTCTTGCTGAATTTCAATGTATGTGTAGAACCCTTTCAGAGAATGGTTACTATCCACTTTTGAATAGTAGTGACGTAAAATCTTTTTGACAGAGACCGACTGTGCCTTTGTAACCTTCAGGTCTGAAGCAAACAGTTCAAACAGAAAAATCGACAAATCTTCAAGGCGTTCTGGCGTTAGGTCTTTAGAATCGCTGATGTAAAAAGGATTGATACCCAAATTCTTTCCACTTTCATAGCGCAGAACGGTGTATTGTTCAGGATATAATTTGGCAAACTTCGTATAAGAACCTCCAAGGTCGATGATGACCAGGCGTACGCCACTTTCAAAATATTGCCGAAGAATGTTATTGGCCAAAAACGATTTGCCTTCTCCTGTCGGAGCAAAGATTGCAAAATTCCGTGCCTTGATGCGTTTTTTGCGCTCGTCCCAAACGTCTTTCAGAACAGGAATATTATGTTCTCTATCATTGAATATAATTCCTGTTTCGTCAGATTGGTAATTGGTATTATTTATCACAAGGCATAAGGCGTGCTTCAAATCTGTGACATACAAATCTTCATTGGAAAAATTTGACGAAAAACAGAAATAACTATTGAGTATCAAATTTTTCCGCTCCTCGCCTCTCGGATAGTATGGAATCATATCCAGTTCTTTAAATTCTGTTTTGATTCTGGATGCTATTTTGGTAAGGTCCTTTCTATTTTTTGACCAGTAGATAACATTGAGATGACCTCTAATTATCCGAGAATTATCATCGAGATTGATTTTATCCTGAATGTCCTGAATTTTGGAAAGAACCACTTTATTCTGCGAACCAAAATTGGAACTCTTTTTTAACTCCTCAATTTTTTTATCAAGTAGTTTACGCCACTTTTGTTTATCATCGAGGTAGATAATTTGATTGACAATATGATTTTCATTCAAGGTCAATCCAAACCCATCGATAAAACCTTGGTGGAACACGAAATCATCAGATGTAAACCGTTCGTTTGTTTTACTACTTTGCACGATATCGCCAAAGCAGAGTTCGCTATTTATCGACAATACATCAAAATGGTTATCGCCAATATCGATGCTTGGTTTTTCCAACAAAATATCAGTATCCATGTCATCATTAAAACCATTGAAAAAACTGTTGGTTATTTGAAGAATTTGTAAAGGTGTCATCGGTAACAGTTCTATTTTTCGACTGTTATTGACAAAAGAAACAGAGTCGCTGACAGAACCTATAAAACTCTTAATAGCATCATCCAATTCGCCAACAATCTCTTTAGAAACTTTTTTAAAAGGATTCACATATTTAGAATTGTTCAATTTTTTGTTCTTCGTTAGGATAAAAAATAAATATGACTGATGTCGCATATATTCGCGTCCCTCGAAATGATGGTGCGTAGCTTTTTCGAGGAAGGTTTTATTTGGAAGTTGTTCTGCTGAATAATTAGTTTTCAGGTACACATCTTGTTTATGGATGACCGTTCCAATCGGTAAAGATTTGATAGCTTGAAACCATGAACTATGGATATCCTCAAAGTCTTTTTCCGACAAGGAATAGATTTCGGGCAATTTTACTTCGTAACAAAGAATGACATTGCCGTTATTGGCAAATACCAAATTGTCTTGTATGTTCGCAATCGGACGTAAAGCCGAAATGTTAATCTTGCTCATAATTGAAACTTGATGTTTTTTTGTTACTGATTATTTTAGGAAATGGTTTTCCAAACTGTAAAAGTTGAGGATTGCTTGAAAACCGTGTTAAACCTATATAGAGCGCTGAATTAAAAAGTAATACTCCAACAATCATCATAAAACTGAATGAGAATATGATGATTAGCAGTGACGCTAAAATTGACACCATCATCATGGCGAACAATGATATCGGAAGACCGAAAATCATTGCTCGCTTTCTGATGTTCTTATAGACCTCGAATCGCTTCATTATACTACGATTGTTATAAGATATGTGAAGATTCCTACCACAGCTCCTGCGATAAGAACAAATACCAAAACTCTGGTAATTCCTTTTTTCAAATCAGCGTTTTCTCCAAAAAAGTGTCCTGCGTTGAACAAAAATCCAACAAGGAAAATGACTCCAAGAATAATTGGGAAGACAGTTCTGATGGTATCGGAAACGTCATTGACAGAATCTTCAATACCACCAATTTGAGCAAAGCTGTTGGCAGTTGATAGCAAGAGTGTGATAAGTAAATAGAATGCTTTTTTCATAATAGAATATTTAATGTCCTGAAACAGGTGGTTAATTAATTTTTGCGAAATCTATTAGGTAATGAAGCGGAACAGAGAAAATCATCAAACTTTAACAAGAGTTGGTGTTAAACTTTGGATAATTATTATGGATTGGTTGGATTCTTTGAATTTTGTTCAATAGAACAGAAAACATTGAAGGATTGGAATATTTTTTATAGAAGATTTATTTTTCTGGCTTTTGTGACAGTTACATTTAGCCTTTTTAGTCAGACTGAAAATGTTGGAAAAAAGATAATTGTCATTGATCCTGGCCACGGTGGAAGTGATTCTGGTGCTATTGGCATTAATGGAATTAAAGAAAAGGACGTTGTTTTGGGTATAGCATTGGAAATGGTTAAAATGAATAAATCATTATCTAGTAGTACCCTTGAAATTTACTTGACACGGTATTCAGACACACTTATTTCCTTGAATGATAGAACCAAATTGGCAAAAGCACTTCAGGCAGATGTTTTCATTTCACTTCATTGCAATCATGCAGACTATCAAAATGTGAAAGGAACGGAAGTATATGTTTCCAAGGTTGATGGAAATTATATCAGGCAGTCGATTTTAATGGGACATGGAATTGAAAGGGCATTGGTCAATCAAATTGGTTTGGAAAGTCGAGGAGTTAAGTTTGCCAATTTTCAGGTTTTGAGGGAAACGGTTGATTATTGTGTCGCTTTACTCGTTGAATTTGGGTTCTTGAGCAACTGGGATGAGGCCAGTTATTTCTCAAGTTATAAAAATATTGAGTCTATTTCAAAGACAATCTTAACAGCACTCTAAAACTATTTCATTTCAGGATTATGAAAAATATATTTATAGAAATCATCATATCGGTTCGAACAATATTAAAATCTATTTATTATGAAACATTATTGTGGATTAAAAATTTTAGAAAGAAGTGATTTTTCACTCAACATAATCAAAATAAAGATAATCCGGTGACCTTCGAGTTATGAGCTTGACTCTTAAATCATCTATAGAAAAAAAACTAACGATAGTAGTCCAAAATAATTGTTTCTGATGTCAAATATATTTAAAACAAGGATTCTAAATTAAGTCAATGAAAACAGCAAAATGTTGTACCTATGTTGTAACTGAAGATTTTTTTGAAAAAATTTTAAACAAAAAAAGCCGAAGATTTCTCTTCGGCTTTTGTACGGGCGGGGAGACTCGAACTCCCACACCTCGCGGCACCAGATCCTAAGTCTGGCGTGTCCGCCATTTCCATCCCGCCCGCATTTTCAAAATTTTCCAACATAATTCAATCGAAATTGAATTAAATAAAATGTTCTTTTTATATTTGTGCAACGAAAGTTCTTTTAATACAATTAGAATAAGTTTAAGTTCACAAATCGTCAACATAGATTGTGAAAATTAGCGAATAGGTCTATTTCATTGACCTTATACAGTACGGTTGTGACCCCAGCCGGGTCACAAAAAAGTTAAGCTGTTGCTTGACTTTTTTTTTACCTTTATACTTCATAATGCGCACGTGGCGGAATTGGTAGACGCGCCAGCTTGAGGGGCTGGTATCCGTTTAGGATGTGGAAGTTCGAGTCTTCTCGTGCGCACAATTACAAGCAAATTTTGTGAAAACTCTCTTATAACTTCATGATTTTCTTGCACCCTCAAACATAGATTGATCAAAAAAATGCTTCATCAGACTATTTTTCAATAAACACTTTTAACTAATTTTTAGCTTCCTTCATTTTTATTTGACTATTTTTGTTTAACATTATCCGCTTAAAAATGAACAACGTTAAAAGTAAATTTAGTATTAAAGACCTCGAAAACCTTACTGGAATCAAGGCTCACACCATAAGAATTTGGGAAAAACGCTATAATCTTCTCGAGCCAGAACGGACTGACACAAATATTAGATACTACGACCTCGAAAGCCTTCAAATGCTTCTCAATGTAAGTTATTTGAATGAAAACGGTTATAAAATTTCTAAAATAGCCTCCCTATCCAGAGAAAAAAAGGCTGAAATGGTTAGAAATATTGCGGCGAGCAACGGTTCTCAAAATCACGCA
>JAGXIE010000112.1 GCA_024635765.1 Flavobacteriaceae bacterium
ACTTCATCCATTTTAGATCCGGTTTCAGTAAGTGCCGTAGCGATGATGGTCAATGATCCACCATTTTCTATATTACGGGCAGCACCAAAGAATCGTTTTGGCTTATGAAGCGCATTCGCATCAACACCACCACTTAATATTTTTCCAGATGCAGGCTGAACAGTATTGTAAGCCCTTGCCAAACGCGTAATGGAATCCAAAAGAATTACTACATCATGGCCGCACTCAACCAAACGTTTTGCTTTTTCGAGAACGATATTGGCAATTTTTACATGTTCGTGTGCTTCTTTATCAAAAGTTGAAGCGATTACTTCACCTCTTACATTTCGTTGCATATCCGTGACCTCTTCAGGGCGTTCGTCAATCAACAAAATCATTTGATATACTTCAGGATGATTTGCAGCTATAGCATTGGCTACATCTTTCAACAACATTGTTTTACCAGTTTTCGGTTGTGAAACAATCATACCACGTTGTCCTTTTCCTATCGGAGAGAACAAATCCATAATTCTGGTTGAAATTGTACTTTGCTTTTCTGCAATATTGAATTTTTCTTGTGGGAATAATGGAGTTAAATGTTCAAAAGAAACACGATCTCTCACGACATCCGGACTTTGACCATTAATTTTGCTCACTTTTATTAAAGGGAAATACTTTTCACCTTCTTTTGGAGGTCGCACATGACCTAATACAGTGTCTCCTGTTTTTAATCCGAACAAACGAATTTGCGATTGTGACACATAAATATCATCTGGTGATGATAAATAATTGTAATCTGACGATCTTAAAAACCCATAGCCATCTTGCATAATATCAAGAACCCCTTCACTTTGTATAATGGCATCAAATTCGAAATCGGGTTCTCTGTATCGGTTTCTGGTGTCTTTGTTACCATTATTTCCACCACTATTGTCGTTTACGTTACCATCTTTGTCCTTAGAACGCGGATTAGGTTTGTTCGTGTTTTCTTTAGGGCGCGGATTAGGCTTGTTTTGCTGACGATCTTTTTGTTTGTGCTGAGGTTTTGGCTCGTTCTTTTTTGATTGAGTGTCGTCGGTTTTTTTCTCTTCTTTAGTATCTGATTTAGAACCTGTATCTGATTTAGAATCGGTAAATTCCATTTTTTGTTGTTCTTTAGGTTGGGGAGCAGGTTTTGTCACACGTGCTCTTTTTTGTTTAGTTTTAGGATTTGGTTTAGAAGTGGATTTTGCATCTTTAACAGGGGCTTCATCCTTTAGTACTTCCTTTTTTATGACTTCTGGGTTTGCAGCCTGCACATCCAAAATCTTATAAACGAGGTCAAGTTTTTTAAGTGTACGATATTTAGGTACATTTAACTTTTGGCTAATTTCCTGTAATTCGGATAGCTTTTTTTCTTTTAATTGTGAAATTTCAAACATGTATGTTTTTAGAATAAATTTTTAAACTGAAATTGGCCTATTCTGAACTTTTCAAATAAAAACTGAAAGAAGAGGGTAAAACCAAGAAAATTTGAAGATTTGATAAAGTGTAACATTCTGATGCACACATTATATGTGCAATAATACAATTTTATTTTAAAAATTGGTGTAACTTTTAAAAAGAAACTGTTAATTTTGTCGTTAAATTTTTAAAAATAGATGTTACAGCGCATACAGACCCTGTATTTGTTATTGGCTGCCATTAGTTCTGGAGTTTTGATTTTTGTATTCCATCTATGGACTACAAATACGGATACATTAGTATATGCAAAAGATAATATGTATTATATGGCTTTGTTTTTAGGGTCAGCAGCATTATCTTTGATTTCGATTTTTGGGTATAAAAATAGAAAGTCGCAATTCGTTTTGAATCGGCTCAACATCATATTGAACTTTATTTTATTAGGATTATTTGTGTATCAATCCCTAAATTTATCTGGAGAAGCTGATGTTTCAGAGAAAGGTATTGGGATCATTCTTCCTGCTTTGTCTATCGTATTGTTGGTTTTAGCCAATAAGGCCATAAAGAAGGACGAAGATCTCGTAAAATCTGTGGATCGATTACGATAAATCCTAATGACTTAATTTTATTAGTGCGTAAGCCCAAGGTGGAGATCTTGGGCTTTTTTATTTCTTAAACTCAATCACTTCTAAATTTTCAATCTTTTTGCCATCAATTGTAAAACGCAACATCGTCCTGACCTGTTGAAATCCGTGCTTACCGATGGCTCCTGGGTTCATGTGCAATAGATTCAATTTTTTATCGGGCATGACTTTGAGAATATGTGAATGTCCGCAAATGAACAGTCTTGGAGGGTTTTGATAAATCATTTCACGAATTCTGATATTATATTTTCCTGGATAGCCACCTATGTGTGTTATGAGCACATCAACATCCTCACACATAAAACGATTATGTTCGGGAAACTCTAATCGTGCTTTGCCGCCGTCAATATTTCCGTAGACTGCCTGTAGAGGTTTTAGTTTTTTTATGGCATCAGTAACCGTTAAATCGCCAATATCTCCAGCATGCCATACTTCGTCTGCTTGCTTAACATACTTCAAAATATCATCATCAATATAACTATGGGTGTCAGAAAGCAGTAGAATTTTTTTCAAAACTATGTCTTTTGGTATTTTAAATTAAAAATTTGTTAATCGTCAATGGTTAATCGTCTTTCACAAATAACTGATTATCTTTGCTAATTACAAAAATAGAGGTTTCACTTGAGATATTTCATCGAGTTTTCATATAACGGTAAAGCGTACCATGGTTGGCAAAATCAGCCGAACGCCATTTCTGTACAGCAAGTATTAGAAGAAGCACTATCTAAAATGCTGCGCACTAAAATTACTGTAATGGGAGCTGGGCGCACTGATGCAGGTGTTCATGCGTCGGAGATGTTTGCCCACTTCGATATTGCGGATGAATTTGATGTTGAATCTATTGTCTTCAAATTAAATTGTTATTTACCAAAAGATATCGCCATCAAAGATATTTTTCAGGTCAATGTCAATGCTCATGCTCGTTTTAACGCAAAGAGCCGAACTTATAACTATAGAATTGCAAACAAGAAAAATCCTTTTTCAAGTGATTTTGCGTACCATATTTATTTTGATTTGGATATAAAAAAAATGAATGAAGCCTGTGGCATTTTATTACAGTATAAAGATTTTCAATGCTTTTCCAAAAGCAATACCGATGTAAAGACGTATCATTGTGAGATCAAGGAAGCCAATTGGAAAAGTGAAAAAGACGAATTAATTTTTACAATCACTGCCGATCGTTTTTTAAGAAATATGGTTAGGGCAATTGTAGGCACGATGATTGAAATTGGCTTGGGAAAAATAGAAGCTAACCAACTGCATCAAATTATTGAGTCTAAAAATAGGAGCGAAGCAGGCTATTCTGTTCCGGCCAATGGATTATATTTAACAAAAATTGTTTATCCTGATACACTAAAGCTAACTACTTAATGGCGGTAAAAAATAAAAACATATACGATGTTTCATTGTTTAAACGTCTGGTGCAATATATAAGTCCATATAAATTGGTCTTTTATAGTACACTTGGTTTTGTTGTTGGATTGGCAGTTTTTGGTGCCATTAGACCGTTAGTGGTAAAATATGCGATTGACGATAAAATCACAACCCAAGATTATGACGGATTTGTATATTATATAATTCTGATGATAGTGCTTCTAGTCTTGGAAGTAATCTGCAATCTATTCTTTATATATTATGCAACTTGGTTGGGCCAAACGGTTGTCAAGGATGTTAGAATAAAATTGTTTAAGCACATCATGAGTTTCAAAATGAAATATTTTGATAATTCATCAGTTGGTGTTTTGGTAACAAGAACCGTGACCGACATGGAGCGAATTGCGGACGTGTTCGGGGATGGTCTGTTCATGATTTTTAGCGATTTGCTTAAAATGATTGCAATTGCAGGGTTTATGGTCTATATGAATTGGTCGTTGGCATTGATTGTCTTCATTACAATGCCAGTAATTATATATGCAACCAATATTTTTCAGAAGTATATGAAAATGGCTTTTGAAGATGTTCGTAATGAAGTGTCCAATCTTAATTCTTTTGTTCAGGAACGCGTCACAGGTATGAAAATCCTTCAGCTTTTCGCTCGCGAAGAAACTGAATACAAAAACTTTAAGGAAATAAACGAACGCCATAAAAAAGGTTGGTTAAAAACCGTATGGTATAATTCAATTTTCTTTCCAATTGCTGAATTTTTATCTTCCATTACGCTAGGTCTAGTTGTTTGGTATGGCGGATTAAATGTAGTTCTGGATGAAACAGTTTCCTTGGGAGAATTGACAGCTTTTATTATGATGATTCCGATGTTGTTCAGGCCTTTGAATCAGATTGCCAATAAATTCAATACGCTTCAAATGGGAATGGTAGCTGCAAATCGAGTTTTTGATGTCTTGGATACAGATTCACATATCGATGATGTAGGGACTTTAGAAGCTCCTCAATTCAAGGGTGATATTAAATTTGATAATGTTCATTTTTCTTATATTCAGGATGAAGAGGTATTAAAGGGCATTTCATTTGAAGTAACTTCTGGTCAGACGGTTGCCATCGTTGGAGCTACTGGAGCTGGGAAATCTACCATTATCAACCTGCTAAATCGTTTTTATGACATTCAGAAAGGTGCTATAAAAGTTGATGATATTAATATTCAGGATATTAAATTGAGGTCATTACGAGCACAAATCGCAGTAGTCTTGCAAGATGTATTCTTATTTGCTGATACTATATTAAACAATATCACACTTAATGATAGCAATATTAGAGAAGAAGAAGTCCATCAAGCTGCAAAAGATATTGGTATTCATGATTTTATTATGAGTTTACCAAACGGCTATCACTATAATGTAAAGGAGCGAGGCTCAATGCTTTCATCAGGCCAACGCCAGCTGATTTCATTCTTAAGAGCATACGTCACGAATCCAAGTATATTAATATTGGATGAAGCTACCTCTTCTGTAGACTCCTATTCTGAACAGCTAATCCAAGATGCCACTGATAAAATCACCAAAGGAAGAACATCCATTGTGATTGCACATCGCTTGGCCACTATCAAAAAGGCCGATAATATCATCGTTATGGATTCTGGTCATATTGTGGAACAAGGAACCCATAAGGAATTGCTGAAGAAAAAAGATGGTTATTACAGAAATCTTTATGAAGTGCAGTTTATGAAAGAAGAAGTTGCTTAAGTATTAAGTGATGTTATTTTGGCTTCAATTATTTTTTCAAATTCTCATCTAACGTTCGTTAGGGGAGATCGTTTGCACAAGTTACAGATTAGACTCTACACTAGATTGGTTTGACAGTTTTTACATTTCATTAAGTTAAATCTTTGGCAACAAGTTCCAACAACTCGGTAGTGTCCTTAAACATGACGAATTCACCGTTGGCGATATAGGATATTTGACCAGTTTCTTCGCTGACAACTAATGCAAGAGCGTCTGTTTTCTCGCAAATACCAATGGCTGCTCTATGCCGTAACCCAAAACGTTGCGGAATATTTTGTTCGTTACTAACCGGAAGAATAACTCGCGTAGCTTTTACAGTATTGTTAGAAATAATAATGGCGCCATCATGGAGTGGACTGTTCTTAAAAAAGATGCTTTCTATGATAGGTTGGGTCACTGTAATATTCATTTCGTCTCCTGTGTTTATCAAAAAATCGAGATTGTTATTACGTTCCAGTACTATTAATGCGCCTGTTTTCGTGGAGCTCATTTTCTCACAAGCACCAATAATGGCAGAAATGTCGGTTTCAGTATTGTTTTCGGTTTTGAGGAATTTCAACTTACTGAAAAATTTACGCTTACCAGCTAAATTGGTCGAGCCTACCATAAGTAGGAATTTTCTGATTTCTGGTTGAAAGACGACGATCAAGGCAATAATTCCTACTTTCATAAAACCATCAAAAATATTATGGAGCATGAACATATTGAGCAAATCTGTCAATTTCCAAATGGCATACACAATTATAATTCCAATGAAGATGTTGACTGCGACAGTTCCCTTTACGAGCTTGTAGATATAGTACAAGAGTATGGCAACAAGGAATACATCAATGAAATCGATGACTCCAAAATCCCAAAATTTAAGTTTATCCAAAGCAGTGAGGTTTCTGTAAATTTAACAAAATATAGTTAATTAAAAATATACTCATCCTTGGAAATTATTGCATGCTTTAGTTTTGTTTTGGAAAGCATTGATTTGTAACTGATATAATCTTGAAAGGTTAAGTTTTCATTGAATTTTAAATATACAATTCCCATGATTTTATTCTGAACGGAGTCCATGTATTTGAGTTTTTCTATGAATTCAGATTTGGTTGTGTGAGCAGAATTTATGGTGATGGAATCGTTAGCTTCAAAAAGAATGCTTAATAGATGTGTGGTCTCTTTTGCAGGAGTGTTTTCATAAATATTATAATTTTCAACGATGGTTTTATCAATACCGTTGTGATAAATGATGTCTGTAAATTCGATGAAGCCAAGATTTTTTATGGACGTGTCATTACAAGAATAATAATTCTTTGCAGCTTCGTTTTTATGCATTTTTGCATTGCGCTTTTTCTCTTGTAGCATTTGAATGGAAGGAATGGCTTGTCTTAACTTCAATCGCTTATCAACATTTAGCACCCAATTTGTGGAAGAGATAAGGTTTTTACGGTTAAGTTCTACACTATCTTTTTCTTTTTCATTATAAAAAATATAAGCTACTGAAATATCCTTGACATCGTTGATACTTGAGGAATTGATTTCTGGTAATTGAATTGTTTTTTCCTTGCCACAGGAAAAACAAACTATCATCAATAAAATAACAGTGAATTTCATTCTATAATTTAATTTAAACAGTCTATTAATTTAATACATTCTACGGCTTCCTTAACGTCATGAACTCTTAAAATTGATGTGCCTTTTTGTAATGCAATGGTGTTCAGAACTGTGGTGCCGTTAAGAGCCTCTTTTGATGTCGAATTTAATGGTTTGTAAACCATCGATTTTCTCGAAAATCCTGCCAATAAAGGTAAATCTAATATCTTAAAAAGCTCCAGGTGATTCAAGAGTTCATAATTCTGTTCCATCGTTTTTGCAAATCCAAATCCAGGATCAACTATCAAATCAACAATTCCCAAAGCTCTTGCGGCATCAATATGTTCAGAGAAATAAAATAAAATATCTTTCAACAAATTATTGTATTGGGTTTGTTGTTGCATTGTTTGTGGCGTGCCTTTCATGTGCATCATAACATAAGGCACGTGAAGATCAGCAACAGTTTGAAGCATCTTTTCGTCCAAGTTTCCCGCAGAAATATCATTGATCACGCAGGCTCCAGCTTCAATACATTTTTTTGCAACGTTGCTTCTGAATGTGTCAATCGAAATCAATATATCAGGAAATTCCTTTAAAAGCAGCTTTATAATCGGAAGAATACGCTGAAGTTCATCTGTTTCAGAAATATCTTCAGCATTAGGCCGAGAACTGTAAGCTCCAACATCTATAAACGTCGCTCCTTCATTGAGCATCTTCTCAACTTGTTTTAAAGCTGAAGCTGCATCCTTGTATTTTCCACCATCATAAAATGAATCGGGAGTGAGATTAAGAATTCCCATCACCTTTGGCGTTGATAAGTCAATAAGTTGTCCTTTGCAGTTCATTGTCATAATAATATAAATTCCAAAATTCATCCAGAAGGCCAGATACTAAAATCCAAATGTGAAACTTTAAACCCGAAACTTTGAACTTTAAACAATTTTATGCGAAATTTACGCAAAATTATATTTTTAGATGCCAAATACCTCACATCAATACGATGCTGTTATACAAACATGCAGAACTCTTTTTATAAATAAGATGACAGATTATGGCAGTGCATGGCGGATTTTGAGATTACCTTCCTTAACAGATCAAATTTTCATAAAGGCGCAACGAATTAGAGGATTACAGCAAAATAATGTTCGTAAAGTTGATGAAGATGAGAGCAGTGAATTTATTGGTATTATCAACTATAGCATTATGGCGTTAATTCAACTCGAAAAAGGCGTTGTTGAACAACCCGATTTAAATTTAGAGGATGCCACAAAACTTTACGATGAAAAAGTCTCACTGACTAAACAACTTATGATGGATAAGAACCATGATTATGGTGAAGCTTGGCGAGATATGAGAGTAAGCTCATTGACAGATTTAATACTGCAAAAATTGTTACGTGTCAAGCAGATCGAAGACAATTCAGGAAAAACAATAGTAAGTGAAGGCATTGACGCTAATTATCAAGATATGATTAATTATGCTGTATTTGCTATGATTCATATAAACGAAAAATAAAAGAATGAAAATATTAGTAAACATTTCTCGAATATTGGTTGGGGTATTATTTATCATTTCCGGACTGATAAAACTTAATGACCCACTCGGATTTTCCTATAAGCTCCAAGAATATTTTGGCACCGACGTTTTAAATCTGCCTTTCCTAGAACCTTACGCTTTAGGAATTTCAATATTTGTGGTTGTTTTTGAAGTGGTCTTGGGCGTGTTTTTACTGATTGGTTACAAACCAAAATTTACTGTTTGGAGTCTTTTGGCAATGATAGTATTTTTTACGTTCCTAACATTTTATTCGGCTTATTTTGATAAAGTAAAGGATTGTGGCTGCTTTGGAGATGCTTTAAAATTAACACCATGGGAAAGTTTCACAAAGGACGTCATCCTGCTCGTGCTTATTGTAATTTTATATTTGGGTATAAGACATATCAAACCAATTTTTAGCAAATTTGGAGTCACAATTGTGGCACTATTGAGTTTTGTCTTTTGCCTGTGGTTTGGCTATCATGTATTGATGCATTTGCCGGTAGTAGATTTTAGAGCTTATAAAATTGGAAACAATATTCAGGAACAAATGAGTACACCGCCAGATGCTCAAAAGCCAGTAATTGAATATAACTGGAAATTTAAAGTCAATGGTGAAGAAAAAATAATTACGACCAACGGTTCTTATCCTACAGTGGATGGTGAATACCTGTCAGTAGATTATAAAACTATTGAAGAAGGCTATGTGCCACCAATTCAGGATTTCTCCATCGAATCTGAAGATGAAGACTTGACCGAAGAGTTTCTTGCAGAGCCAAAGTTGGTGATGGTAGTCATGTATGATCTTAAAAAAGGAGAATGGGAAGGTATCGAGAAATTAAAATCAATGTCTGATACTGCCATGAAGAATGGCTATAAAGTGATTGGATTGACCTCTTCCGGAGGCGATGCCAAGGCACAGTTCAAGGCAGACAATAATCTCGATTTTGATTTTTATTTATGTGATGAAAAAGTCCTTAAAACTATCGTTAGGTCGAATCCAGGGATTGTGGTTTTAAATAAAGGAACTGTAAAGCAAAAAGTTCATTGGAACGATATTGAAGACTTGAAGTTTTAGTTTTCAGCCAAAATGGTAATCACATTCTCAATTACAGTTGTAAAAAAAGTCTATTTGTGGATTACAGTTAAACAATTTAACAGCAAACAACTCAAAGCAAACTGATTAGTTACTTTTTAAATAAAATATTTTACGCTCTTCTGACATTGTTTGGAGTCGTTACTGTCATTTTCTTTTTATTCAATGTGTTGCCTGGTGATCCGGCTCAAATGATGCTTGGACAAAATGAGGATAGCTCACAATTGGCAATTGTGAAACAAAAATATGGTTTTGACAAGCCCATCACTACGCAATATTTTTATTATCTGAATGATTTGTCGCCTTTGTCTTTTCATTCCTCTAATACATCAGACTATACCTATTTAAGACCTAATAAATATTCAGCAACCAAATTATTCACTGTTGGTAAGACAACAATAGTATTAAAATTCCCTTATTTACGAGAATCCTTTACCAAGCAAGGTAAAAAAGTATCTCAAGTGATTGGAGAGACACTTCCCAATACGTTTGTCTTGGCAGTATCAGCAATTTTCATAGCGATTTTCATTGGCATTTTTTTAGGAATTGTTTCGGCATTGTTCAAAGATAGATGGTTGGATAAAACAATTCAGGTTTTGAGTACGTTAGGAATGAGTGTTCCTTCGTTTTTTAGCGCGATTTTGTTTGCGTGGTTTTTCGGTTTTGTATTACATAAATACACACATCTCGAAATGACAGGAAGCCTCTACGAATTGGATGATTTTGGCAACGCGATGCACATTCAATGGAAAAATTTGATTTTACCTGCTGTTGTTTTAGGTATTCGTCCCTTGGCTGTAGTTATTCAGTTAATGCGAAATTCGTTATTGGAAGTGTTCAATCAAGATTATATTAGAACTGCCAGAGCTAAAGGTTTAAGCGAATTCCAAATCATTAGAAGGCATGCTCTGAAAAATGCACTCAATCCCGTGGTTACGGCAATTTCTGGTTGGTTTGCGTCCATGTTGGCTGGAGCGGTTTTTGTGGAATATATTTTTGGTTGGAATGGATTGGGTAAAGAAATTGTGAATGCATTAAACACTTTAGATTTGCCAGTAATAATGGGGGCAGTGTTAATTATTGCCTTGGTCTTCATAATTATCAATATTTTTGTGGATATCATGTATGTGTGGTTGGATCCAAAAGTTAAACTTCAATAAAATAAGATTATGAGAAAACAAATCGTCGCTGGAAATTGGAAAATGAATAATGATTTGGCACAGACCGAAACATTGATTACCGAACTCAAAATGCAATATAGTCCGCAAGATGCTGAGATTATGATAGCACCATCGTTCACGAATCTTTGGCAATCTTTCAATACGCTTAAAGATCATGCTATTGAAGTGATAGCGCAAAATATGCATTTTGCCGAATCTGGAGCTTATACAGGAGAGGTGAGTGCCTCAATGTTGAAAAGTATTGGCATTCAAACGGTCATTTTAGGTCATAGCGAACGCCGTGCCTTTTTTTATGAAACTGATGAGCTTTTGGCCAAAAAGGTAAACGCTGCGTTGCAAAATGGATTACGTATTATTTTCTGCTTTGGAGAAGAATTGAAAGACAGAAAATCTGGAAACCACGAATCGGTCGTTGAAAGCCAAATAAAAAATGCTTTGTTTCATCTTGAAGCATCTGCGTTTGAAAATATCGTTTTAGCCTATGAACCAGTTTGGGCAATTGGTACTGGCGAAACTGCAAGTCCGGAACAAGCGCAGGATATGCATGCATTTATAAGAAAGACATTAGCTAACAAATATGGAAAAGAAACTTCGGAAAGTATTTCAATTCTGTATGGAGGAAGTGTGAAACCGAATAATGCTAAAGAAATTTTCGGTAAACCTGATGTCGATGGAGGATTGATTGGAGGAGCCTCTCTTAACGCAGAAGACTTTTTTGCTATCGTCAACGCATTTTAAAACACTTGAAATTCTCTCTTTATGAACTCAATTTAAGTATCCATTAAATTCAACATATCAAAATGTCCAACACTATCTACATTGGTTATTACTTTAAAGCTGAACCACTTCAACCAGCTGTGGAAATCCTTATAGCAGAGTTAGGCTATGCAGGTTTTGAAAGTTTTGTAGAGACCGAAGAAGGTGTGACAGCTTACATTCAAAAAGAGGAATGGAATGATGCTATTCTTGATGATATAAACATTTTAAAATCAAAGGAATTTAAAATTTCTTACACATTTGAAGACATAGAGCAAAGGAACTGGAACGAGGAATGGGAAAAAAATTTTCATCCTATAATAGTTGACGCCAGATGTTCAGTTCGTGCACCTTTTCATGATAAACCGGACACCGAGTTTGATATAGTTATCGAACCTAAAATGAGTTTCGGTACTGGTCACCATGAAACAACTCATATGATGATTCAACATATATTAAAAAATGATTTTGAGAATAAATCGGTTTTAGATATGGGTTGCGGAACAGGAGTGTTGGCGATTCTTGCGGAGATGAAAGGCGCAAAACCCATAGATGCGATTGATTATGATAATTGGTGTTATTTAAATAGCCTTGAAAATGTTGAGCGAA
This sequence comes from Flavobacteriaceae bacterium, assembly GCA_024635765.1. Taxonomy (GTDB): domain Bacteria; phylum Bacteroidota; class Bacteroidia; order Flavobacteriales; family Flavobacteriaceae; genus JBPOFM01. The sequence continues at coordinate 11,999 of JAGXIE010000112.1, forward strand.
ACAACTGCCATCATATTACTGTTTTGGAAGGCGATGCCAGTTTATTGAAAAACCAAAAATATGATATCATTATTGCCAACATAAACAGAAACATTCTGTTAAATGACATGTCAACTTACATAAAATGTTTGAATTCTAAAGGAATGCTATTCTTGAGTGGATTTTATAATGATGATGTCCCAAAAATTGAAGAAGAATGCAATAAACATGGATTGACCTTCGTTGAAAGTTTAGAAAAAAATAATTGGGTTGCCCTAAAATTTGTAAATTAGTATAAAGATTTGAATATGAGTACCAGAGAGAAAATTCAAGAAGACCTACTCGTTGATACCTTGGAACAACATCTCAACGAGATTGTATTGTATAATGATGATGTCAATACATTCGATTATGTCATCGACACACTTATTTATGCTTGTGACCACACACCAGAACAAGCCGAACAATGTTCGATTTTAGTCCATTATAAAGGTAAATGTACTGTAAAAACAGGTGAATATAAAGAACTAGAGCCTCGATGTACCATGCTTTTAGAAGCTGGACTCAGTGCTGAAATTGTTTAATTCACTTTTTTACGTTACAAGTATTCACTCCAAATAATGTATATAAAGGGCAAAAACTCACAAAGCTTGTAAGCAGAAAAATAATTGCCAAAGCCATTAGCACGTAGGCGAGTGTACCTTCAATCACATTAAAGAAGTAAAGTAGCGCTATTCCAATAGCAATTACTACTCTAATTCCTTTGTCGGTGTTTCCCATGTTTTTTTTCATGATATAATATTTAAGATTTTATAGTTGACGGACAAACAAAATCAATTGTTGGTAAATCAGTGTTCTTAATGGCGCTATAACCTTCAGCGACATCCACCAAATTATTGAAACCCCTGGATTTCAAAATGGAAGTGGCAATAACTGAACGATAACCACCAGCACAATAAACATAGTATGTTTTATTTCTGTCAACTTCATTCATGTTTTGGTTGATAAAATCCAAGGCAAAATGTTGCGCATTTTCGAGATGCGATGAATTATATTCACCACCTTTCCTAACATCCAGAATATTTAAATCTTCCGATTTTGCTCGTTTTGAAAATTTATTTACCGAAATAGATTCCAATGTTTCAATATCTTTTCCTGCGGCTTTCCAAGTTTCGATTCCACCATCTAAATAACCTAGAGTATTATCGTAGCCAACACGAGACAAACGCGTCACAGCTTCTTCGCTTTTACCTTCAGGAACAACCAGTAAAATAGTTTGCTTTAGATCTGTAATCAAAGCTCCGACCCAAGGCGCAAACTGTCCGTTTAATCCGATGAAAATCGAATTTGGAATATGGCCTTTGATAAAATCACTTTGTGGTCGTACATCTAGGACCAACGCTTCTTCATGATTTGCAATAGCCTCAAAATCTTCAGGCGATAGAGGTACATTTCCCGTTTTTAAAACGTGTTCAAATGCATCATAGCCCGATTTATTCATCATAGCGTTTTTAGCAAAGTATTGAGGTGGTGGTGGCATACCGTCCAAGACTTCTTTTACAAATTCATCTTTAGTCATATCAGCACGCAAGGCGTAGTTCGTCTTCTTTTGATCACCAACAGTGCCAACCGTTTCTTTGCTTAAATTTTTTCCACACGCAGAACCTGCACCATGTGCTGGATACACAATTACATCGTCTGCTAATGGCATAATCTTATTTCGTAGTGAATCATATAACATACCTGCCAAATCTTCTTTTGTTAAATCAGATTTTATGGCTAAATCTGGTCGTCCAACATCTCCAAGAAATAAGGTGTCACCTGAAAATATAGCATGGTTTTCGCCTTTTTCGTTAATCAACAAATAAGTCGTCGATTCCAATGTATGGCCGGGAGTATGTAATGCTTTGATGGTGATGTTCCCTAATTTGAATTCTTCACCATCTGTTGCGGAATGGATTTTATAATTCGTTTCTGCACCAGGACCGTAAATGATGGTTGCACCTGTTTTGTTTGCTAAATCGATATGACCTGATACAAAATCAGCGTGAAAATGGGTTTCAAAAACATATTTTATTGTTGCATTTTCAGATGACGCTTTATCAATGTAAGATTGTATTTCTCTCAAAGGATCAATAATTGCAACTTCACCTTCAGATTCAATATAATAGGCTCCTTGTGCTAAACAACCTGTATAAATTTGTTCTACTTTCATCAAAAACTGTTCTTTTTCATTCCCTTAATTTAGATAAGCAATAAAGGAAATACTGTTTTTTAATATTAAATTACTTTATCAAAAAAGCAATATGCATTTTAGAAATGGTCTTATTCTTATTTTGAATATTCAAAGATACAAAACGAATAAATGCTGTTCAGCGAATTTTTCTAGATTTAACTAGAACAACTCTTTAAAGATAATATAGAATGCCACAATTAGTGTAAACCAGCCAAAACCACGCTTCAATTTAGTGCCACTGATATATTTTGAAGCAAAGACACCGACAATTATACCTAATATTGAAATCGCTGTAAATATTAATAAAAATGACCAATCGATTTCACGCAGTTGCAAATCGCCTATAAAACCAATCAAAGAATTGGCAGATATGATGAGCAAGGAAGTTCCAATTGCAGTTTTCATAGGTAATTTTGCCAACAAAACCAACGCAGGGATTATTAAAAAACCGCCACCAGCACCGACCATTCCAGTTAACAGACCGACGCCAATTCCTATAAGAATTAGATAAGGTATATGGATGCTCGACTTAAATTCTGGATCTGATTTATCACGTTCAGAACGAATCATCGATAAAGATGCAATAAACATGATGATTGCAAAAAAGGTCATGATGAACATGTCTTTAGAGATGACAAAATCATCCAAGGCAAAGACTGTATCCGGAATTGCCGGTACTAAATATCGTCGAGTTATGTATACAACTGTGAATGCTGGTATGGCAAAAATGACACCTGTTTTAATATCAACAAAATGTTTTCTGAAATTTTGAAATGCACCAATTGAAGATGTGCTTCCAACAACAAACAATGAATAGGCAGTTGCTGTTACTGGATTGACGTTCATCAAATAAACCATTACCGGAACAGTTATAATAGAACCACCTCCTCCTGAAAGTCCTAGCACAAGACCAACCACGAAAGCACCAATATAGCCTAAAACTTCAGTAATCTCCATTTAATGTGGTAATCTATCTTTTAAAACGCCATAAAAGTAAGTTCCAAACATGGCGGCCACAATTACAATAAGCATTGAGAATACTCCAGTCCCTACTAAAATGTACATCGGTCCTGGGCAAGCTCCTGATAATGCCCAACCCAAGCCGAATATAGATCCTCCTAACAGATAACGTGCTAAACCTTTCTCTTTTGGTGCTACATTCATCAATGAGCCTTCGGTGTTTTTTATTTTTAATGCCTTTGAAATCAATAATAAGATGATGCCTGTTCCCACAGCGGTTCCGATAATTCCATACATGTGAAAGGATTCAAATCGGAACATTTCGTAAATGCGATACCATGATACGGCTTCTGATTTTACAAGAACAATTCCGAAGATGATGCCAATGAATAAAAATTTAAAATATTTCATGTGTTGATATTATTTTTTTTAAGGATACATGGAGCATCCATAATAGACATTTCTCATTGTTTTTAATAGTTGAACATGGACGTTTCATTTTTTAAAATATTAAAGGAAATAATAAATGAACCATAATTAAACCACCAATAAAAAACCCGATTACTGCAATTAGTGATGGTCTTTGTAAACTGCTTAAGCCAGTTATTGCATGACCAGATGTGCAACCCCCAGCATAACGAGTCCCAAAGCCAACTAAAAAGCCTCCAATAATTAAAATTGATAACCCTTTAAGACTTAATACCGAATCCCAACTATAGATTTCTGGTGGTAACAATGATTTACCGGCATTTTCAAAACCTAATTGCGATAATTGCTCTACGGTATCTGGATTCAAATCAATATCAATGGGATTCGAAAGCAAAAAATGCGCAATAAAGCCTCCAATAACTGCTCCGATAACTACCAATAGGTTCCACCATTGTGATTTCCAATCGAAATTAAAGAAATCATTTTTTTTACCTGCTCCAGCGATAGTGCAAAAGGTCCTTAAATTAGATGACATTCCAAATGTTTTTCCAAAATAGATAAGAACGAACATGATTATGGCAATAAGTGGTCCTGAGATGTACCAAGGCCATGGCTCTAATATGTTTTCCATGTTTTTTACTGATTACAAATTTAAAGGGTCTGTGGCTATAGGTGTGTAATAAAAGTTACTTAAAAGTCTAAAACCTCAATTTTATTTCTACTTAATTTAATTTTTTTTTCATTTTCCAATTGCTTTAAAATCCTGGAAATAACAACTCTTGAAGTGTTTAAATCTTCTGCAATATCTTGATGTGTTTTACTTATTATATGAGAAGCATTGAGTTTAACCTGATCCGTCAAGTATTTGGACAAACGTTCCTCCATTTTCATGAATGCTAAAGTGTCAATGGTTTCAAGCATTTCATTGAAGCGTATTTGATAGCTTTGCAAGATGAAATTACGCCAACTTTCGTTAGTGTTAAACCATTCGGTCATTTTCTCATTAGGAATCATAATAACTGTGGAATCTTTATCAGCAACAGCTCGAATTTTACTTTTTGATTTAGACATGCAACAAGTGAGAGACATAGAGCAAGTATCACCTGATTCCAAAACGTATAAGAGCAACTCATGACCATCATCGTCTTCTCTTAACACTTTAATATTACCGTTCAAAAGTAATGGTACGTGCGTAAGATCCTGGCCTAAATCGAGAATGATATCATTGGCTTTATAATGTTTCAGAAGTCCGTACTTTGAAATGTCTTTAATGATAATTTCATCAAATGGATAATGAAATTGGTTTAGTTGTTCCTTCGGTATCATGTGACAAAAATAAACATTTACAATTTTGAAATAAATTGTTTGGTAGATTTTTAATTATTGTAGTATATTTGCATCCCAATAAAACGGCCTTTGCGGTTGAAATTGGTATGAGCCGAGGGCGCTCCCGATAGTTATCGGGATGAATAGCGCACTTGATTACGGCTCAAGAGGTTACTGGTTTGAATCCAGTCGAGGTTACAACCAAAATGTAACAAAAAATTAGGCCTCGTGGCGCAACTGAATAGCGCACTTGATTACGGCTCAAGAGGTTACTGGTTTGAATCCAGTCGAGGTCACTATTAAAGCTCTAATGAGCATGAAAACCTTGCAAAATCTATGATTTGCAAGGTTTTGTCATTTTTGATAGTACATACAATTTGATATAATATGGTATTAAATGGTAGCTGTGCGGTCAACAAAAAATATCGCGGTCAACAGTGTTGACCGCGAACCAAAAACAAAACCATAGTTGATTTGACATTTGTCTGGAAGTTTAATCTTAAAGACATACAACTATGAAATCATCAAACACTTTCTCAATCCTATTTTGGATTAATGCTTCACGTGCCATAAGCGATGAAGCCGAAATTTATGCAAGAGTAACTGTTAACCAGAAACGAGTTAACATTAGTCTTAAACGTAAGGTCCACATTAATCAATGGGATGTGACCAAAAAACGCGTGAAGGGTCATTCTGCAATTGCAAAACAAATCAATCAATATCTCGACCAGGTATATACGCAGCTATTCCAGATTTATCAAGATTTAAAATTTCAAGAAGTTCTAATTACTGCCGAATTGATAAAGGCAAATTATAATGGAGACAGCGAACAATCAAAATCCTTATTAAACCTCATCGAATATCATGGTAAGAAAATTTCCAATACACTTGCCAAAGGGTCTATAAGAAACTTTGGGGTAACTGAAAGCTACCTCATCAAGTTTTTAAAGCGAACAAAAAAAACGACAGATATCTATTTAAAAGAGCTGGATTATAAATTCTTGTGTGATTTCGAAAGCTACCTTTCTTCATATTGGCCAGTTGGTCACCCAAGAGCAATGAGTCAGAATACTATTATGAAGCACATCCAAAGATTGCGAAAAATGGTAACCTTGGCCTATCATATGGAGTGGATTGTAAAGGACCCATTTGTAAGATGGAAGCCAACTTTCGAGAAAAGAGAACGTGAATTTCTTTCTGATAATGAACTTTCTAATATGGAAAATTTTGAATTCGATAGCGAGCGTCTTGACAGAGTAAGGGATTTATTCATTTTTAGTTGTTATACCGGAATCAGTTATGTCGATATTATGAATTTAACCGAAAGTCATATTATAAAAGGTATCGATGGTAGTAATTGGATTATGACCAAAAGACAGAAAACAAAAACTCCAGTTAAAGTGCCTATTTTAGGAAAAGCTGAAGAGTTAATTTCGAAGTATAGAAATCACCCAGTAACGCAAGTTACTGGTTCATTGATGCCGATTATTACCAATGAGAAATTGAATCAATACCTTAAAGAGGTTGCATTTTACTGTGGCATAAGAAAAAATCTCACGTTTCACATGGCGCGTCACACCTTTGCAACAACCATTACTCTATCTAATGGAGTGCCTATAGAAACCGTTTCAAAATTATTGGGTCATACCAAAATTGCAACAACTCAAATTTATGCACGAGTGATTGAAAGTAAAGTGAGCAATGATATGAATAACTTAAAAGCGATTCTCTCTAAAAAAGACAATGAACCAAAAAAGAACTGTGCAAGTTGATGTAAAACCTGACGGCTCACAAAATCAATTCAATTCTCAAGTTTATATACTGTAACATAATCTTAAATGAATTAAAAAATTTTTAATATTATTTTTAAAGACAGCCAGAAACCACAAATGATCATGTTTCTCAAATTGAGACAATACTTTTACGAGAATTGGCAGAATTAAAAATTTTCCTCATGCCCAAGAACTTATTCGTGAAAGCGTTGCAAAACGAATTGAAACAACTTTTAAGACAGCCAATAGAAGTTTAAGTGTGGTTGCAACTTAAGTGAAGAATGCGTGAAAAATATGACGTTTGAAGGAGATAGCAGCTATACTCAAATGTTAACATTCAATTCAATAAAAATACCGTATTCTTGGTTTATACAGTTTGCTGTTATTTATTTTTTCTTATAAAATGATGACATTAATTTTTACTCTCAAATTGCCTAATATCCATAATTTTTTCTTCAAAATTATCCTTAAAATCAGACTTTCCTTTTATCCTTGTCTTATAGGAATAAATCGTGGCTACCGATAACTGCAGAAAGTCAGCCACTTGATTGCTATCTTGAACCCCAAGCCGATACAGAGCAAAAATGCGCATTTCATTGTTCAACGAATCATCGTTATTCATCAGAGTTCGTTCTTTTTCAGGAAAAAGCTTGTTATACTCTTCTTTAAATGCAGGAAAGAGTTTCAAGAAGACTTCATCAAATTGTTGAAATAGATGGGCTCTTTCTTTTGAAACGCTATATTTCTTAAGAATTTGTACAACTTCTTCAGGTTGTTTGGATATGATTTTATGTAGAATATTTTTTTGGAGTTTGTCCATCTTACTAATAAAGTCAGATGAAACTTTTAGAAAGTAAGTGATGTATTCCTGTTTGATATTGTCCACCTCTTTTAGGTTTGTATTTAGCTCTTGAAGCTTCAAATTTGATTCGGCGAGAATTTTTCTCGATGCATTTCTCGCCTTCAATTGTTTGATAATTACAATTAAAAAAACCACAACTAAAAGTGCCAAAATAGATAACGCAATAACAATTTTTGTTAGTTTTTTATTTTGCGTTTCCGTTTTTTGAATTTGCGCCTTTTCAATGATTGGGAGAATTGATGATATCTCTAATTTACGGTGGCGAGCATTATAAAAAGTCGCATCTTCCATAGCTATGGAAATATATCGATTTGCTTTTTTTAACTCCCCAATTTCAAATAACTCACTTGCCAAATTACGGATGGCAACGGTTTCCTTTGTTGCACTCTGAATATCCGCTATGGCAGCACGAGCCAAATATTCAAGTTGCTTCTCTTCATCACCCTGCACAGAATAGACATATGCCAACGAAGATGTGGCTATGGCATAGTAATGAGCTGGCAATTCAAAATTTGCAATCCAATAGGTAAATGCCTCTTGAGCACCTTCCCAATCGTTCTGTTTTAATCGCCTCAAACTTTCTGTATTCCAGTACTCATTTGAATTTGGTTCGACATACAATAAAGCTTGATTTAAAAATTCATTGCCGTGTTGGATATAATTTTGGCTGAAACGGAAGTCACGTGTATAGTCTGCCAAATCGAAGAAAGTTCGTGCTTTTACAGCATAGTATTCAAATTTGAGAGGATTTGATAATGATTCTGTGTCTATTATTTTGAGCGTATCGATGGCCTCTTTGAATAATCCGGAGGACATAAGGACAAATCCTTCCTTGATTCTTGCTTGTGATAATTTTAATGTGTCCTTCAACAAAATAGCCTTTGCTTTGGCTTCTTCTAAATAATAATAGGCGGAGTCATAATTAAAAGATTGATATTCATTGAATAGAAGGAGATTATCCTCGTATATTTTTCGGTTATCTTCATAGTAGATATGCTTATCCAATTGTTTTTTGAGAGCAGAAATTTTTGCGTATTTCTGTTTGGTATACATGTCCCTTTTACCGATGGCCTCTTCAAGTTTAGCAAAAATTGAATCTGTTTGGAATGATTGTGTCGAACTCATAAAAGTCAAACATAAAATTAGAAGGATTCTAAATGATAAATTTTTAGTCATTAACATCGATTCTCAAAAACTGACCCTGATTTTTATGAATATCCAAAAAATTTCACAGAGTATTGCAAATATAGCAAATAATTAATCTTGATTTTTTTAATATTAATCTTGATTGCTAATAATAAAAAATTATCACAAATATCTGAAAAACAACTACTCAATCGTATTTTAAGTAATATTTTTTCTTGATTTATCCATTGTTTATTTTATTTGAGTTGATGTTGCACCTATTTTTGAAATGTTATTAAATCGTTAACAAGGCCAAAGGTCTTTCACAAACCTTTGTAGAATTAATTTTTAACAATTTAACTAAATGAGTAAAACACTCCTACCATCATGAAAGAAAATAAACAAAAGAGTCTCTATCACATTTTGATTTTACAACCAACAAAAATCTTTATTTGGCTTTTAATTGGATTTGGATTGGCACAGGCTGATTCAATATTTGCTAATGGTGTCAATTACACCGATGAATTATTTCAACAAATAGTGGTTACTGGACAAATTGTTGATGAAAATGGGATTCCTTTATTAGGAGCTAATGTAATAGAAAAAGGCACTTCCAATGGTGTTGCTGCCGATTTGGATGGTAACTTTAGTATTAACGTTTCAAGCGCAAACTCTATTATTGTCATAAGCTACATAGGTTATAAGGATAAGGAAATCTCTGCTAATGCGAATGTAGGAATTATTACTCTCGAACCTGACGCCAGCTCATTGGATGAAGTCGTGGTTATAGGTTATGGTACTACCAAACGTAAGGATGTCACAGGTGCTGTGGCATCGATTTCAGAAGACGAAATGAATCAAGGCGCCATTACAAGTCCACTGCAGTTGATAGGAGGAAAAGCAGCAGGTGTTGTTATTAATCAAACAGGAAGCGAGCCTGGCTCTGCGCCAAGTGTTAGGATACGGGGTATTTCTTCGCTGATTGGAGGAAACGACCCATTGGTTGTGGTTGATGGTATCCAAGGCAATATGGATTTGCTGAACCAAATACCTCCAAGCGAAATCGCAACCATGGATATTTTGAAAGATGCTTCAGCGACTGCAATTTATGGGTCTCGTGGGGCTGCTGGTGTCATCATTGTAAGTACCAAAAAAAGTAAGGCAGGAAGCACCACATTGCAATATGTTGGAAGTACTTCAGTGGATTATATACCAAAGAAGCTCGATATGCTTGATGCCGACCAATGGTGGACACAGGCACAACTGTCAGGAGTTCCAGCTTCAGCTAATCATGGTGCAAATACCGATTGGTACAATTTACTGACACAAACTGGAGTTACGCAAAGCCATACCTTATCATTTGGGGGTGGGACAGAAAAGTTCAATTACAGAGGGTCCATCAGTGCCATTTTACAGGATGGTGTAGTGATTAACTCCAATAATCAAAAATATATTGGAAGAATCGTTGCGACCCAGAAAGCATTGGATGACCATTTGACATTGACCTATAACCTCAACAGTGGTATTATTGAAAATAGAGGCACTGTTCAAAGCATTGGTCGTGCTTCTTTTACATCCAATTTAATAACAAACGCCTATTTGATGCGTCCTACAGACCCTGTATTCGATATAGATGGTAGTTATTATAACGATCCCAATGTCTTTCAATACCTCAATCCTTACGCAGTAGCCCAAACTGTTGTGAACGAGGGACAGCAAGATAATTTATTTGGCAGTCTAAAGGCAGATTTAGATGTTTACAAAGGAATTTCCGTTGGTTGGTTTGGAAGTTGGAGAAAAACTAATTTTACAAATGGCTTTTTTCTTCCTGTTGAATCCACTAGTGCGAATGCCATAGACCAAAACGGTTTTGCAAATATCACAAATAATAGACAAGACGAAAAATTGATGAACATCAGTCTTTCTTACAAAGAAGAATTTGGGGACCATAATGTTAATGCATTGGCGTTATATGAATGGCAGAGGCAAACCTACCAAGGTAATTATGCGCAAGCCAGAGGATTTATAAACAATATTGCAACGTATAATGCCCTCCAATTGGGAGATTTGTCAAGTGTACGCCCTGGAGATATTTCCTCTTATAAAAATGACCGAACTTTAGTGTCCTTTTTGGGTCGTGTTAATTATTCGTATCTTAATAGATATTTGTTGACAGTCAGCTTTAGAAGTGATGCGTCTTCTGTTTTTGGAGAGAACAATAAATGGGGATACTTTCCATCGGCTTCCTTGGGCTGGCAAATAGACCAAGAACCGTTTATGGCAGATCAAGAGATTTTTGACCAATTGAAACTTCGTGGCGGTTATGGTGTCACAGGTAACCAACAGGGTCTGTTCCCACAAAATTCACTTTCACTTGTAGGAGGTTCTGGAGTGACCTATTTTGGAGGGCAACAAATTACAAATTTTAACGTCGTCCAAAATGCCAATGCCGATTTACGTTGGGAAACCAAAAAACAAACAAATATCGGAGTGGATTTTGCCATGCTGGATAATCGATTAAGAGGTACAATTGATGTTTATACTGCAACAACTGATAATCTTTTATTTGACTATACCGTACCGCAACCTCCATTTCCGTTCAGCACGATTAAAGCAAACGTGGGAAGCATTCGTAACCAAGGTTTGGAGCTATCCTTGGCGTATGACCTTATTGATAGGGACGATATGTTGCTAACCTTGGCAGGGAATGTATCCTTCCTTAAAAATGAAGTGTTAAATTTAAGTGGCAGCATCAACGGCGTACCATTGAATACAAATTATGTACCTTGGGGTCCTAATGCATATTTGATTGAAGGGCAGCCAATTGGAACCTTCAATATTTTGCACCACACTGGTAAAGATGATGCAAATTCTGAAACTGTTCAGGATGTCAATGGAGATGGTACCATTGACCAAGGTAACCAAAGTCCAGACCGTATATTGCAAGGGTCAGCTCTACCGACATACACTTATGCATTCAATCCTACATTTCAGTATAAAAATTTAGATGTATCTATGTTATGGAGGGGTTCTGGAGGAAACAAAATATATAATGGTCTTAAATCAAGCTTGAGCTATTTAGAAAACGTAGGGCGTTCAAATGTATTGGAAAGTGCAGTAGAATTAGGAATTTCTGGCTCTCGCTATGGTTCAGACCTCTGGTTGGAAGATGGTTCGTTCTTAAGATTGGATAATTTAACGGCGGGATACACCTTCGATTTTCAAGAATCAAAATATCTTAATTCTGTAAGATTGTCATTGACAGGGAACAATCTTATACTCATCACCGACTACTCGGGAATTGATCCCGAACTTAATTTTTCCGGTGGAAATGGCTTTGGAGGAGATAATGGCATTTATCCTCGTACACGTAGCTTTGTCATCGGTCTTGATGTAAAATTAAAATAAAAAAGAAATGAAAAGAAAAGAACTATTGATTATTGGATGTTTAAGCATCCTCTTGTTTAGTGCTTGTACAAATGTGGATGAAAATGTCTATGACAGGTATGAAGCAAATGAATTCTACGGAACTCCTGAAGGTTCCGATGTGGCACTTGCAGCCGTTTATGCTCAAGTTGCTGGCAATTGGGATGGTGTTGGTTATGCAGGCGCTGATAATGGCTGGTATGACATGACCTCCATGAGTGCGGACGAACAAGTCATTCCCCACAGAAATACGGGTGACTGGCAATTGGATTTTGCTAGATTGTTTAAACACGAGTGGTTGCCGACAGACCTCATCATAAACAATACTTGGAACTGGTTGTACCGCTCCATCTTCAACGCCAATCTTGCGGTGGAACAATTGACAAATGCCAACGCAGAAGCTTCCAAAATTGCAGAAGCAAAAGTGTTGAGAGCATTTTTCTACTATCTACTGATTGACAGTTATGGAAATGTACCGTTTTACACAGAAAATAGCATAACGGTAGATCAAATTCCACAGGCAAGCCGCACGGACGTTTACAATTTCATTGTTACGGAGCTTACAGACAATGTCGATTTGTTATCGCCAGAAAAAGGAGGTAACTATTATGGTCGATTCAATAAATGGGCTGGGTATGCGCTATTGGCCAAAGTATATTTGAATGCAGAAGTTTATACGGGAACACCGCAATGGCAAGCCTGTTTAGAAGCTTGTCAAACTGTTGATGAAGGTGGTTTTTCTTTACATTCTGGAGCAGCAAGCGATTCGAGCCCATTTGGTTCTCAATATTATGAACTATTTGGAGATGTGCTCCCAGACGATGAGACAATTTTGGCAATGTATGCAAGTGTAAACATCGTATCCAGAAATATTTATGGTGTAAGGACTTTGTTTGGTGCTCATGGGCAGGCACTTTTTGGATATAGTGGATGGAATGGTACCATCGTTCCAAAGCAGTATTTTCTGCAATTTGATGCCAATGATGTCCGTACAAGACAATTTGTTTTTGGCGCACAGCCAGGTGGTGTAACGTATACGATGGAAGTTGCCTCTTTGGATGATCCAGGTGCTGCTCCTCAAGCAGGGATTAGAGGTCTTAAATTTTATCCTGCTGGTATTATGGATGGTGGTGGTGCTTCCAATGACTTCCCGATATATAGGTATGCAGATTTCTTATTGATGAAAGCTGAATGTCTAGTGAGATTGGGTAATGCAGGAGCTGCAAAACCTTTTATCGACCAAGTGAGACAAAGAGCAGGCTTAAATGGGTTGGATGGAAATCCTACAATAACAGACATTTATAACGAACGAGGTTTTGAATTAAATTGGGAAGGGCACAGACGTCAAGACATGATACGATTCGGAACTTTTTTGAATCCAAATGAATTCCGGGGAGCATCCCAGGATTTCAGAAAATTATTCCCAATTCCGACTTCTGCTTTGGATGCCAATCAAGGATTGCAACAAAACCCAGGTTATTAAAAAAATACAGTTATGAAAAATTTAATCAATAGAATTCTTGCATTGGGCTTTATCGTTTTAGCCTGTGCATCCTGCGAAAAGGATGCGGAATTGACTACGCTTCAAGAGGTAAGTTTTGCTGCGCCTATTGAAGCAACTCCTAACAGCATTATATTATCAGAGGATAACAACTTTCAGCCGGTAATGACGGTTTCTTGGCTGGACGTTATTTATCCAATATCAGCTCCAGTAACTTATACGTTGGCAATTGATGCCACTGCAGATACGTTTGGTGAAAATGGTTGGGCAAATGCAGTAAGAATACCAGTGGGTTCAGACGTGTTAAGCACCTCTATTTTAGGCGATGACCTTAATGACTATGCCGCAGAACTTGGACTTGCTCCTGATGTGGAAGGAGAATTGATGGTTCGGGTGGAAGCTTATATGGATCGATTCGTCTATTCTGATCCCGTTGCAATCACTGTGACGCCTTACGTGCAGGAACTTCCAACAGGTAACTTGTATATCCCAGGCGCTTATAATGGATGGGATCCTGCTACTGCTGCCATATTGCCCGCAATTTCTTCAGGTATTTATCAAGGTTATTTAACCGTTAGTGTACCACAAGGTTTAGGATTTAAAATCACACCAGAACAAGATTGGGACGAATTTTACGGTTTGGACTCCAATGGCAATTTGTCTCTAGGAGCGGATGGGGATTTAAGTTTTCCAGCTCATGGATCTTATCAAATTACTGTAAATCTCAATAATTTGACCTATACCATAGTCCCATATTCATGGGGAATTATCGGGCCTTCCACTCCAGGAGGCTGGGATGCTGACACTGACATGAGCTTTAATTATATCGATCAACAATGGGAGTATATCGGACCATTGGCAGCAGGTGCACTTAAGTTTAGGCTTAATAACGAATGGACCACTAATTATGGTACTGAAAACGGAAATAATGGTGAAGTGCAGAATGCAGAAGTCTATTTGGACAATCCTGGTGCACATACAATTAATTTAGGAGACTTCTATAAAGTGACATTTTCCGTAAATCCAAACGAACCAGCCGTTGCAATATACTCTGTAAATTTGGTTTCCTACTCATGGGGAATTATTGGTGATGCTACGCCGGGAGGCTGGAATGCTGATACTGATATGACCTACGATTTTGGAAATTCAAGATGGACATATACTGGTGACTTGGTTCCTGGTGCTCTAAAATTCAGGCTTAATGATGAGTGGACTATTAATTATGGGACTGAAGATGGTAACAACGGGAATATTGTCGATGGAATTATGTATATCGACAATCCAGGGGCTCACACAATCAATGTTGCTGGCACTTATGAAATCATTTTTGAAGTAGGTGCTAATAATCCACCAACGGCAATTTATTCAATAACGCAGTTGTAACAAATTTAAAAATATAATTCAATGAAAAATTTAGTCTTAAATATCCTATTTACAATTTGTTCCCTTACTGTCATGACCTCTTGTGGTTCTGATGATGAAGGAACTACCGTAAACAATCCATCCTATGAACAATATGGCGTGCCGTTCACTAACATGCCCAATAAGGAGGACGCAATAATCTATCAGGTTAATCTACGGGCGTTCAGCGAATCTGGCGATATCAATGGTGTTCGACAACGTTTAAGTCATATTCAGGAATTAGGGGCCAATGTCATTTACTTGATGCCGATATATCCTGTTGGGCAATTAAATTCAGTAGGCGAATTGGGTTCTCCTTATTCCGTGAAAGATTACAAATCGGTAAGTACGGAGTTTGGTACCTTGGAAGATTTACGGGCCCTAGTCGATGAAGCACATGCCATGAACATGGCTGTTATTCTAGACTGGGTGGCAAATCACACCTCTTGGGATAATGCTTGGATTTCAGAACATCCAGAATGGTATCAACAAAACGAGAATGGTGAGATTATTGCGCCTCCTGGCACAGGATGGAATGATGTCGCACAATTGAATTTTGATAATGTAGAGCTTCGAAAAGCAATGATTGATGCGATGTCTTATTGGGTCTTTAATGCAAATATTGATGGCTTCAGATGTGATTTTGCCGATGGGGTGCAACAAAGTTTTTGGTCGGAAGCGATTAGCACTTTAAAGTCTATCAAGAATCAAAAAATGTTGTTTTTAGCAGAAGGTACTCGCAGGAATCATTTTGAAGTTGGGTTTGATTACACGTTTGGATTTAACTATTTTGATGCTCTTAAAAAGGTATTTTCTGAAGGTAAGCCAGCAACTTATATTCAGGATTCAAATGCAATTGAATATAATAATAATTATGACAATTCAAATCGTATTGTACGTTATACCTCAAACCATGATGTGAACATTACTGATGGTACTCCTTTAGAGTTATTCGGAGGAAAACCCGGTTCTTTGGCAACGTTTGTAGTGGCAGCGTATATGAAATCTGTTCCGATGATTTACAACGGACAGGAAATTGGTTATAACCAGAGAATCCCATTCTTTAACCATACACCTATTGATTGGAGTACAGCAGATGCTGATGTATTTGAAGCGTATAAACAGATTGTTGCTTTTAGAAAAAGCAGCGAAGCTATAAAGACAGGTACTTATAATGGATATAGTAGTGCTGCAGTAAGTGCTTTTACAATGGAATCTCCATCAGAAAAAGTGTTTGTTATGTCAAACCTGACCAACTCAAATGCAGCCTACATAGTACCAACTACATTAGCATCAGGCACATGGACAAATGCCTTTACAGGGGAAAATGTCTCGTTAAATGGAACTTTGACTTTGAGTCCATATCAATATATGGTTTTAAAAAATTAAGCAGATAAGCATTAATGATGAAATTCAATCCAAAATCTAAATTTTTAAAATTACAGAATAAACTTGTATTTCTTGGCATCGTGATGTTGTTTTTTATAGCAACTGATGTCAAGGCTCAAGTTATCAATTCTCCCAACAAACAATTGGTATTGACTTTTGAGTTGAAAAATGGCGTACCTCAATACCAATTGGTATATAAAGGAAAAGCTGTCATTAAACCTAGTACATTGGGAATAGAAGTGGTCAATCATCCTTCGTTTATGGATGGGTTTGTGATTAGCGATTCCAAAGAGGACTCTGTAGATAATTCATGGAAACCAGTTATGGGCGAAGTAAAAACCATTCGCAATCATTATAACGAGCTTTTGGTCACCCTATCGCAACCAACGCTGAACAATCGGTTTATTCGGTTACGTTTCCGTTTGTTTAATGATGGTCTTGGCTTTCGATATGAATTTCCAAAACAAAAAGACCTCAATTATTTCATTATCAAAGAGGAGCATACCGAATTCAACTTGGCAGGTGACCATAAAATTTTTTGGATTCCTGGAGATTATGACACGAATGAATATGCCTATACTACCTCCAAAATCTCCGAAATACCAAATTTAATGGAGGAGGCGACTGCTTTTATCAGTGCGCAGTGGCCCATAAAAAATTTAGCGGTTCAAACGCCATCCATGATGAAATCATCCGATGGTTTATATATCAACATTCATGAAGCAGCTCTGATTAATTACCCAGCAATGTCATTGAACGTAGATGCAGAAAATTTTAGAATGAGTTCACACTTAACACCTGATGCAGTAGGTAATAAGGGATACATCCAAACCAATGCCCAAACACCTTGGCGAACAATTGTAGTTAGCGATAAGGCAACTGATATATTGGCTTCCAAACTCATCTTAAACCTCAACGAACCTACAGCTTACGAAGATGTCTCTTGGATTAAGCCTGTTAAATATATTGGTATATGGTGGGAGTATTTTGTGGCGGGCAAAAGCACTTGGGCTTTTGGCACAGAAACAAACGTAAAATTAGAAGATGATTTTAGTAAGCTGACACCTAATGGAAAACATGGGGCCACAAATGAGCGCGCCAAAGCTTATATTGATTTTGCAGCAGATAACGGTTTTAATGCAGTACTGATTGAAGGATGGAATGTTGGCTGGGAAGATTGGATAGGTAATTGGAAGGAAAATGTCTTTGACTTTGTAACGTCGTATCCAGATTTTGATGTCAACGCAATACATGAGTACGCAGCATCAAAAAATGTGAAAATCATGATGCACCACGAAACTTCAGGTTCTGCAACTAATTACGAACGCCGTCTGGACAGAGCCTTTCAATTTATGAAAGACAATGGGTATAATTCCGTAAAAACAGGTTATGTCGGACAAATTATCCCTAGAGGTGAACATCATGACGGTCAATGGATGGTGAATCATTACATCCATGTCGCAGAACGCGCGGCCGATTATGAAATAATGATTAATAGCCACGAAGCAGTACGCCCCACTGGTCTCAACCGAACCTACCCCAACTGGATTGCACAAGAATCTGCCAGAGGCACTGAATTTGAGGCAATGGGTGGTTTAGCTCCTGAACACACCACAATTCTTCCATTTACCAGACTTATGGGAGGACCGATGGATTATACACCAGGCATTTTTCAAACAGATTTGACTTATTACAATACTGGTGGTCAGCAACGTGTGAACACAACTTTGGTAAAGCAATTGGCTTATTATGTTACAATGTACAGTCCCTTACAGATGGCTGCTGATATACCCGATAATTATGACCGTTTTCCAGATGCCTTTCAATTTATAAAGGATGTGGCGGTCGATTGGGATAACTCCTATATTTTGGAAGCAGAACCTGGCGATTATATTACAATTGCCCGTAAGACAAAAGGAAAAAACGAATGGTTTGTTGGTGGAGTTACAGATGAGAACAGCAGAACGGCAACAGTGCCTTTTTCTTATTTGCCAAAGGGAAAAGAATATTTAGCAACAATCTATTCAGATGCAAAGGACGCCAGTTGGGATAAAAATCCTCAAGCTTATACAATTAAAAAAGCACTCGTAAATTCTAAAAGTCTTTTGAAGCAATATATGGCACCTGGAGGTGGATTTGCAATCAGCATTAAGGAAGCAACACCATCTGAATTAAAAGAACTCAAAAAATTATAACACCTTGTTAGCAGGGCGCTAACACTAAATTTATATTAATTAAATAATCTTCTTATTATGAAAAAAATTACATTTTTACTTTTTTGTTTCTTGACGATATCGTTCGCTCAAGCGCAATTGACGTCCGTGGCCATAGTTGGTGACGGCGTTGGTGGATGGCCAGGCGAAGCTGGAAACCCGGGTCCAACAGATATTAATCAAATGACTTCAACCGATGGAGTTAATTGGAGCATTGAAAATTTAACCGTCACGGCAGGTGCTGCTAAATTTCGCGGTAACAATTCTTGGGATTTACCTTTTAATTGGGGCGGCTCATCTTTTCCTTCTGGAACTGGTACAGTCGATGGAGGTGGAATGCCTACAACTGCTGGAACATTTAACGTAACATTTAACAGCAATACATTCGCTTATAATTTTGTGTTAGTTACTGGTGGTGGTCTGGCGTCTGTTGCCATAGTTGGTGATGGCGCTGGAGGCTGGCCAGGTGATGCTGGAAATCCTGGTCCCGTGGATGTAAACCAAATGGGTACTGTTGATGGTGTCAATTGGACAATTTCTAATCTTGCGCTTACTGTAGGGTCGGTAAAATTCCGTGGTAATAATTCATGGGATTTGCCATATAATTGGGGCGGTACAAATTTTCCATCGGGTACGGCTGTAGTTGATGGTGGAGGGATAGGAACTACTTCAGGAAATTATAACGTAAGTTTTAATAGCGATACCTTTGTATATACTTTTGAATTGGTAGGTAGTGGTGCTAGCTCTATTGCCATTGTTGGTGATGGGGCAGGAGGTTGGCCCGGTGAAGCTGGGAACCCTGGCCCTGTGGACGTACATCAAATGACATCCACAGACGGAATAAATTGGACAATAAATAATCTTACTTTGACGGATGGTTCTGTAAAATTTAGAGGTAACAATTCATGGGATTTACCATATAATTGGGGTGGTTCTACTTTTCCATCAGGAACAGCTGTGATTGATGGAGGAGGAATTACTTCTGTTGCTGGAGAATACAATGTTACGTTTAATAGCTCTACTCGAGTCTATAACTTTGATGACGTATTAGGAATTGACGATAATGATTTTTCAACTTTTAACATTTATCCGAATCCAACGACCGACATTTTGAATATTAAATCTGATAATGAAATTTCTAACATAACGTTATTTGATTTAACTGGGAAAAAGGTATTTGACACAAAAAATGTGGTTAACAATCAGGTTTATATAGGTAATCTATTACCTGGAATATATTTGATGAACATTCAGGATAGCAATGAAAATGGGGTCGTTAAAAAAGTGATTTTGAAATAAATCTCATTTTGTAGATTCATATCTTTTTTTAAGTCTTTAAGTAATTAGCCAAATAATGACAAGTGGGTTTCAAGAAATTGAAACCCATTTTATATATATTATTCTTAACTCTCAAAATTAGTAATAGTTGATACTTTTAATATTTATGATGAAATTCTTTTAAAAGGATTACAAGAGCAAAATAGAGCAGTAATAAGAACAAATTATTGGGAATTTATACACAAGTACAATTCATACACCTAAATACAATAGTAGATATCCACCTCATTTTGAGACCTTCAAACCAGTCTGAAATAGTGTTGAGTTAGGCTCATCAGTTCGTATGGCAAAACCATTGTTTATTCAGATTATATTCTTTTCAGTTTAATTGATGATTTAAAACGAAAGAAAGTATACAATAGTACGAGGTTATTGGTGTCTGCACGGCGAATCTTTAGGGGAAAATAATTTATACATGCATGGAATACCAGCAGCATTTGCACCAAAAGAACAATTGGACATTCCATTTATTGTATGGCTGTCAGATGACTCAAATCAGCTTAAGCCTAATGAAACGTTATCACAAAATCATGTGTTTCATAGTCTCTTAAATTTTTTAGCGATAGACAGTCCTATTTATGACGAGAAGATGAATATTTTTGAATAATTGTCCTACCCAGCATATTATCTATAAAAAAGAAATCACATCCATATAATTGATTGATTATTTTTAAATTTGACAAGGTTCGATTTTAAATCGAATTAACGAATATAGCCCTCTCTTCAGAGGGTTTTTTTATGCTATAAAATGATGAACCAACTAAAAATCCCTACGAATGCAAAACACCCTAAACCAAATCATTACAGAGTACAAGACCGAAATTAAACCCTACGTAGAATCAGACCTGTCCGACCTCAACAATTTAATTTCGGGTATCAACATTTCACAAGAGTATTTACATAGATTGCGTGATATTATTAAAGAAAAAGTATTCTCAACTCCTGAAGCTGAAATATTTTTCTTCAAAGTTCAAAAACCACTCATATATGGACATTTTAAATATTTTGTGAAGCTCCATAGATATGTATTAGAAAAACCTCAAGGCTCCATAAAAAAGCAGCGCATTTACATTGATGCCCTAATTGAAAAATTACAATGCAATAATTTAAAATACATTGATTTTGTGCGATACTATCGGCAATGTGATTCTCGACTCGACAAATATTATTTTGTTAGAGGTAAAGAAAATCTAAATCTCATTTCAGATACCTCCCATTATTACACCGACCCAGATTTTTCCACAAGCCACGACAATATGGTCGCACAAATCATTGCATTTGATATGCTTATTTATCACTACAAACAAGAGTTGAAACGTCTCCATAAATTACAAAACAATATAGATTCAGATAATAACATTTCAATTCCTTTCAATGACCTTTCATGGACAGCTTCCAAAACTGATTTGGTTGAAATAATTTATGCATTACAAGCCTCTGGAGCGATTCGAAATGGTGAAGCTGAAATTAAGAAGATATCCATAATTTTCGAGAAACTCTTCAACTTGGAATTAGGGAATGTCTATCGCACCTATTTAGAAATTAAAGAACGTAAAAAGGACAGAACAAGTTTTTTGACCCAGCTCAAAATAGCTTTGGAACGTAAGATGGATGACGATGACGAAAAGTATTAATGCATTGTATATGACTATATATGCATATTTAATATGTTAAATTAATCCACAACCCATTCCCAACTTGGGAATAAATACTATCAAACATCCACACATTTGTAAAACGAATGTCAAATCAACGCAAAGAAACTGCTTTTGAATTGTAAAAAATTCGGCAGTTTCTTTCATTTAAAACCTTTTTAACATGGCAACACAAGTGCTTACCACAGACGACCTTTATGAATTCAAAACGCAACTTTTTGAAGAGCTCAAAAAATTAATGGACAACAAGCCACAATCAGGTAAAAAAAAGTATCTCAAATCTTCAGAGGTAATGGAAATGTTGCAAGTGAGTCCAGGTACACTTCAAAATTTACGGATTAATGGCACCTTGCCATATTCCAAAATTGGTGGGATTATTTTCTACGATGCGGAAGAAATCAATCTCATCATGAAAGAAAATCGTATTGATAACCGATAATTTCTATGGAGTTGAAAATCGCAGATTCAACTTGGCCAATCCCATCATATAAATAGCAATGCCAGAAGTGAACTACATCACTCATCTCAATAATTTCTTTCTGAAATTATCGAAGGATACAAGATTAAATACAACACACGTCAGTATGTATATGGCATTGTTTAATTTTTGGAATCAAGCACGGTTTTCATCAGAGTTTTTTATTAATAGAAATGAGGTAATGACGCTTTCCAGAATAGGTTCAAAAGGTACTTATCATAAATGCATCAAGGATTTAAGCGATTGGAAATACATAATTTATATGCCTTCTAAAAACCCTAACATCGGTAGCAAAATAAAGATGTACAATTTTAGTACAAGTAGCGAACAAGCAACGAACCAACAGCGAACCGAAATCGGTACAAGTGGTGAACAAGTATTGGGTCCTTATATAAACAATACCAAACAGAAAAAACAATCAAACGTTTTTAAACCGCAAAATAAAAAAGAGGTCAGTATTTTTTTTGAAGAAAACAAATGGCCAGCTGCGCAGTCCGAAAAGTTTTTCAGCCACTACGAATCGGTAGGTTGGAAAAAAGGAAAATCCAAAATAGAAAATTGGAGAGCTGCTGCAGAAGGGTGGATGATTCAGTTTCGGGAAAACGAAGAAAACAACGTAAGCGCACAAGTACAGAATAAGGACAACCTGCATACCAATAAAAACAAAAATTATAATCAACCATTGTGATGAAACCAATACAAACCACATTCAATCCAAACCAACCTCAAATTATCATTGAAGGTGCAGTGCAATATGAATTGGGAACGTTCGATGGCACAACAATTAACTATGATTTTAAAAAAATTCTAATATATCTCAATGCAAAAGGTAAATTGTTATTCGGCAAAAACTTTAAGATTTATGAAGAAGATGAGGTCATTTTGTACAAGTTGTGTATTTACTTTATTCGCGATTTCGATGCATGTGAAAAATTGGAAATTGACCTCAATAAGGGCATTCTATTATCGGGCCCTGTAGGTTGTGGAAAAACAAGCCTCATGAAATTACTACGTCATATCGTGCCACATCAAAAACCTTATGAAGTGATTCCTGCAAGAAATATCGCATTTTCGTTTAACAATCTTGGCTATAAGACCATAGAAGAATATGGCAATAGTAGTTTTTATTGTTTTGACGATTTAGGTGTCGAAACAACCGGAAGACATTTTGGTAAAGATTGCAACGTTATGGGCGAAATTCTTTTATCTCGTTATGACCTATTTCTGAAAAACAAAATAAATACGCATGCAACAACCAATCTAAATGCTCAAGAATTAGAGGAAAGATATGGTAATCGTGTACGATCAAGAATGCGACAATTATTCAATTTAATTGCTTTTGATGAAAAAAGTGTTGATAAACGAACTTAATTATTGTGTATTATAATAAACAATATGATAATATTTGCTATATTTGTGTATTATAATAAACAATATAATGATTGATACGGTAACAATTAAAGATGTAAAAGTACAACTAGGAGAGCTCTGTAAGCAGAAAAGGCAAAGTTACGAAATGTCACAAGAAAATCTCGCAGAAGCATTAGACTTGTCTAGATACACGATTCAAAAATTTGAAAATGGTAAAAATGCAACACTCGATACTGTACTAAAAATTGCAAATCATTTTGATTTATTAAACAATCTATATCAGGCTTTAAAAGATATAGAAAACACAAATGACATTAACTCCCTGTACTAAATGGCAAAAAACAATATCATAGAAGTCATTGTGTTCGGTCAAGAGATAGGAAAATTGGGGTACGATGTTGATAAACGCGCCTCTTTTTTCCAATACAATCCAGAGTTTTTAGAGTCAAATCAGTACACGAATTTATTTCCTTATATATTTAAACGTATAAAACCACTTCAAGTATTTAAACAGTTTGAAGGAGAAACATTCAGAGGCTTACCACCAATGATAGCAGATTCATTGCCAGACATGTTCGGTAATATTATTTTCAAGGAATGGTTCGAAGCGAAAAATAAAGAATTTAAAAAAATCACACCCCTTGAGCAGCTTACCTATGTGTCTAATCGGGGTATGGGTGCAATAGAATACCATCCTATAGCCAAAATTCCAAAATCAACAACCATCAATATCGACGAAATTGTAGAGATATTGAATAAAGTGTTGGACCTAAAAAACGCAACGGCTGAAGATGTATTAAATGATGCAGCCTTATTGAATATTTTTAAGATAGGAACCTCTGCAGGTGGTGCGCGGCCGAAAATATTAATTTCAGAGCATAAAGAAACAGGTCGCATAATTCCTGGCGATGTGGAATACAGTGATGCTTATAATCATTTTCTGGTCAAATTATGTATGAATGAGGAATGGGGCTACAACAAAGAAAAAATTGAATACGCCTACTATCAGTTGGCCCAAGAAGTGGGAATCGAAATGATGCCGTCAAAACTAATAGAGAACAAGCACTTTGCAACCTTACGTTATGACCGGCAAAATGGAGAAAAACAACACGTCCTAACGGCATCTGGCCTAACAGGATGGGATTTTAAAAAACCAGAAAATGCCACTTATGAAAATGTATTCAAATTAGCATTAGACCTCAAAGTGCCACATAGAGATATTCAAGAGCTTTTTAAAAGGATGATATTTAATTTGGTGTTTGCCAACATAGACGACCATCTGAAAAACCATAGTTTCATATTTAATAAAGAAGCAGACACTTGGAGTTTAGCACCAGCCTATGACTTGACCTATCCGTTAAATATTAATTTCAACTATAGCAATATAGCAAGGGCATTGTCCATTAATAATAAAAGGAATAATATCAATTTGACAGATGTATTAACAATAGCTGAAGCGTATGCAATAAAAAATCCAAAAGGAATTATTAAAGATGTACAAAAGGCTACACAACTATGGGGTATTTTAACAAAACAATTAGACATTCCAGTAAAAGTAAGTGAAGGTATTAAAAAAGAATTTTTAATACTTATAGAATGAACTACTCTATCTATAAAAAATACAGTATAACAATTATGTAAATAAAAATTTGCACATTAAAATATTTTATGTATATTTGCAGTATAGCAATTATGTAATTTATTTATGCAAGTTAAAAATACAACATTAAAAAAAATTCTTCATGGTGAAGGCATATCTTCCGGATATTCCTTTAGAAGTAAAATTGAGAACAATCCTGACGGTCAATATAAAGTGATTCAGCTAAAGGATTTCATCAATGACTATACTGCTATTAGTCAAGACTGCTATAAAGTGCCTGCGGAGGACATAAAAGATAAGTATGTCCTAAAAACGGGTAATATTCTCTTTATTTCTAAAGGCCAAAATAATAATGCAGTAGTATATTCGGAGAAGGATTTAAATGGGCCTTACATTGCGTCTTCTTCCTTATATGTAATCGAAGTAAATCCAAAAAAAGCAAACCCAGATTTCATTGCCTGGTACATCAACCAGTTGCCAGTGCAAAACTACATTAAACAGAACTTAACAGGAACCTACACGCCTACTGTAAATCGTAAGGTGGTAGAAAATATCCCAATACAACTTCCTGCACTCGAAGAGCAAGCTTATATGGCTTCACTAGGCAAATTAGCCATAATGGAAAAAAACTTGCATGCCCAAATCTCGGAGTTAAGGGAACTTCTAATTAACAATCAATTATTAAATCATATTAACAATAGATAATTCAATTAAAATGTCAGATAAAAAACCATCTCAAGAACAAATCAACGCAGCCTTATGGAATGCTTGCGACACCTTTAGAGGAGCATTCGACTCGTCTGAATACAAAAATTACATTTTGGTGTTTATGTTTATTAAATATTTAAGTGATGTATGGGAAGACCATTATCAGGAATACAAAATGCAGTATGGCGACAATGAAGAGCTCATCCAGCGGAAGTTAGGCAGGGAACGTTTCATCTTGCCTAAAAACTGCACGTTCAAGTATATTTATGAAAACAGAGACCATCAAGATATTGGTGGCATCATCGATAAGGTATTAGGACAGATAGAAGAACAAAATATAGAAAAGCTAGATGGCGTGTTTCGTAACATCAGTTTCAATTCTGACAAATTAGGTCAAACCAGAGACCGTAACCGTCGTTTGAAGAATCTGATTAACGACTTTGCCCAACCCGAGTTGGATTTTCGACCATCACTTTGGGATGGCAAGCAAGATATACTTGGAGATGCATACATGTATCTATTAGAAAAATTTGCATCTGGAGCTGGTAAAAAAGGCGGTGAATTTTTTACACCTAAAGAAGTCTCTGGTCTCTTGGCTAAACTAGTCAACCCAAAAGAAGGTGACCGTATTTTTGACCCTACCTGTGGTTCTGCCTCACTATTGATTAAAGTAGCAGAAGAAGTAAAAGACAGTCAAGGCAATCCAACTAATAATTTTGCACTATATGGCCAAGAATCTAATGGTGATACCTGGGCATTAAGTAAAATGAACTGCTTTTTACATAGTATGGACTCTGCTCAAATTGAATGGTGCGATACAATCAACAACCCAAAACTAATTGAGAATGATAGTTTAATGAAGTTTGATGTGGTAGTGGCAAATCCACCCTTCAGTTTAGATAAATGGGGTCATGAGAATGCCGAAACCGACCGTTACAAACGATTTTTAAGAGGAGTGCCACCAAAATCCAAAGGTGATTATGCTTTTATATTACACATGATAGAAACTGCATTGCCTTCGGGTAAAGTTGGTGTCATTGTGCCACATGGTGTACTGTTTAGAGGTAGTGCCGAAGGCAGAATACGTCAAAATCTAATTGAAGAAAACTTATTGGAGGCAGTTATTGGCTTGCCATCCAACCTCTTTTTTGGGACAGGTATTCCTGCAGCGATTCTGATTTTTAACAAAGCGCGTGCGAGTTCGAGCGAGAAAAGAGTGTTGTTTATTGATGCCAGCAAAGACTATCAAGACGGTAAAAAGCAAAACATTTTGCGCAAAAAGGACATTTCAAAAATAGTGGAGACTTATAAAGGCTTCACAGAAACAGAAAAATACAGCCATTTGGCAAGCCTTGAAGAAATTGCTGAAAACGACTTCAACCTCAACATCCCACGTTATGTGGACACATTTGAAGAAGAAGAACCAGTAGATATTGCTGCAACACAACAGGAAATTGAAAGACTGGAATCCGAGTTGGTGGAGGTGCGTGCGCAAATGGACAATTATTTAAAAGAGCTAGGACTATAATGGAGCACAACACCGACACAACACCGACAAAAGTCCACCAAGATGCCAAATTAGGGGTAATTCCTGATGGATGGTCAACACCAAAAATTAACGAGGTGTTTCAGTTTATTAATACAACCTCATTTTCACGTGACCAGCTCAATTATGATGAAGAGAGTGACTTATATTATATCCATTACGGTGATATTCACGCAACATACAAAAAACCATTGCTAGACTTTGAAATTGAAGCTAAAGTGCCAAAGTTAAATAGCGATGTGATGTTGCCAGCTAGCATTCAATATTTAAAAGATGGCGATGTGATTATTGCAGATGCATCAGAAGATTATGCAGGTGTAGGTGAAGCAATAGAGATTAAAAACTTAAATGGTAAAGCAGCAATAAGTGGCTTGCACACCTTTGCGTTAAGAGCTATTGATAACGAAACGGTTGCAGGCTTTAGAACCTATATTTTTAAAAACCCTAATGTAAAAAAGGCACTTAAAACAATTGCTACAGGTAGTAAAGTATATGGTATTTCAAAGGGAAATATACAGAAGTTTAAAATTGTATTGCCTACAATACCAGAGCAACAAGAAATAGCCCAAATCCTAGCGACTTGGGATGTGGCAACTATTAAACAAGAGGCATTAATAAAAGAGAAGCAACAACAAAAAAAATCACTAATGCAACAGTTGCTTTCTGGCAAAAAACGGTTTACTGGGTTTGATAAAAAGATTTCATTTGTCAAAATCAAACAAATAGGAAAAGTTCTTTCCGGTGGAACTCCAAGCACATCAAATTCTGAATATTGGAATGGAGGTGTTCCATGGTGTACACCTACAGAAATAACTGGACTGAATGGCTTGATGAATATAATTCAAACCGAACGAACAATTAGTGAAAGTGGTCTAAAGAATTCTTCTGCTAATTTGCTGCCTAGAAACTCACTAATTGTATGTACTAGAGCAACTATAGGAGCTTGTGCTATAAATACGATTCCGATGGCGACTAATCAAGGCTTTAAAAACATTATTCCAGAGATAAACAAAATTGATATCATTTATCTTTATTATACAGTTCAGACAATTAAACCTAAAATGATTGCTTTATCATCTGGCAGCACATTTTTAGAGTTATCAAAAACAGACTTTGAAAGTATTAAAATACCTCTACCATCTCTTAAAGAACAACAAAAAGTAGCAGAAGTTTTAATGGCTGCAGATAATGAGATAACATCCTTACAACAACAATTGCAAAAGCTAAAAACACAAAAACAAGGTTTAATGCAGCAGTTATTAACAGGAAAAATAAGAGTAAAATTAAATTAGTATGGAAGAAATTAAAGAAATAGAACAATCAAGGTACGTCCTTAATAGGTTTGACCATTACATAGAAGGTGCTAACAGTAAAGGAAATTTTTTATTGGCGTATAGTGCATTTTTATTTGGGTTTATAGTAACCAGTTTTAATGATATAGTGGCATTAGAC
This sequence comes from Flavobacteriaceae bacterium, assembly GCA_024635765.1. Classification (GTDB taxonomy): domain Bacteria; phylum Bacteroidota; class Bacteroidia; order Flavobacteriales; family Flavobacteriaceae; genus JBPOFM01. The sequence continues at coordinate 40,766 of JAGXIE010000112.1, forward strand.
AATTCAGACTCTAAAAATTGGATAATAGTTCTACTCGCCGTAATTCTGGTGATTGGTTTGGTAAGTATAGGCTTTACAATTGCAGCCGTATTTCCGTTTTTAAAAACTAACAATTCAAGTAGTAAAAACTACCATTCATTAGTATTTTTTAATTCCATAGCAGATATGGAGGAAGAGAACTTTTTAAAACAATATAAGCAACAAAAAGATAAAAAAGCCTGTAAGGATATGGCAAAACAGATTTATGCTATTTCTAAAGGACTTAAATCAAAATATTTCAAAATTAGTTGGGCAATTAGGTTGGTTTTTGTTCAGTTATTTCTTCTTTTATTAATTATTTTAATCAAAATAGTATGAGTTTATTTAAAAATTATAAATCAGGTATTGAGAGTGTTTTGAGCAGGTCTGGTCAAACACTTCAAAAAGGGTTGAATTCACCTTATGTTTTGCTTAACGAAAGTAAAAGAACTTTTTCTTCCGTTCCAGCTACTATTGAGCCAAATTCCAAAACTATTTTAGAATTCGATTCTAATCAATTAAAAAAATATTTTGGTCCAAATAAATATTCATTTGATAAAGTTACTATTGGGAATCATCCGGACTTCGAAGAGTTAGGAGAAAATCAAATGCTCAAGCATCATTGCGTGTCGATGTTTATTGATATTAAAGGTTCAACAAGATTAGCTCTAAAGTATTCTTTAGAAGAAGTTCGCTTGATAAAAGATACTTTATTAACACTATGTATAAACGTGGTAAGCCATTTTGGTGGACATGTTCATAGATTGCAAGGAGATGCAGCGTTTGTTCAGTTTGTTAGAAAGAATTCAAACCCGAACGACAGTATTATTAATGCTTTAAATGCGGCTAGCGTATTGTGCCAAGTAGTTTCTGAAGACTTAACCTCTGCGTTTGTTAGTCATGGTCTAGACCCAATAAAGATTAGAGTTGGGATTGATTATGGGAATGATGAAGAAGTAATGTGGTCACACTATGGGATTGCTAACTGTAATGAATTAACAACAACAAGTTTGCACACAGATTTAGCGGCAAAGCTTCAACATAAAGCATCAGTAAATTCAATTCGAATAGGTAAAAATCTCATTGATGCGATAGAAATGAAAGAAGAGTATTTAAGTATTCCAAAAATTATAAAAAATGGAGAATATTTAGAGGACAGGTACATTATTCAATCTTCGGAATTTAATTATAGACAATTTAATTTTGATTGGAAAAAATACTTAAATAGTTTTTCATTTTACAAACTAAACGGAAATGGTAAGTTGGAGATTTTTGACAATGCTTTCTCATTGAAAACAAGCGTATACACATCAGCACAGGAAGGGTTAGCGTCTCAATATCATGAAAACAATTATGCAATCCTTAAAGGTAAGTACATTAAATATGAGCTTATGTTCGGTAACGTTCCATACTATAAAAAACCATATGAAAAAATTACATGGGAAGCATATAATTATGGTAGTGAAGCTATAGCAGAAAAGGATGAGCACCATGATTTTAAGAAAGAATTCATTAATAAGACACATTGTATCGCGCATGCAGGATATCACGGGAATCACTATTTAAAATGTACCATTCATAGAGAGCATTCAGAAAATGTGGTACTGAAATTTCCAATTTATGTTGATAGCGAATGGGATACTGATATCGCTTTAAAAAGTATGTTGAACTAAATTATTAAAACAATGCCAAGAAAAGAAAGACACGTAGTTTCTAACCCAAATGGTGGTTGGGATTCCAAAAGAGAAAAAGCCGAAAGAGCTTCAAAACATTTTGAAACAAAAAAAGAAGCGATGGACTGGAGCAGACAAAAAAGCAAATCTGAAGGCTCTGAATTGATTCCTCATAAAAAAGATGGTAAAATTCAAAATCCGGATAGTCACGGTAACGACCCTAATCCGCCTAACGATAAGAACTAATGAATATTCAGTTAGAACATCTGTATGGTATCTGGAGACATGAGCACAATGGCGTGATTACAGATTTTAGCATCAGGGTTTATGATGAACAGCATCATACAGGTCTTTCAATGTTTACAATTTTTAGATGGACAGATGATGGTTCAGAAATTATTTATGAATGGCATGGTGTTCCTGAAATAATAAATTATCCAGATGAGATTTCTGATATTATTATACATCACCTAATATCTACTGAAGTTAATTTAACGTATCAAAATTTAAAAATCTGGCATTTCACCAATAAACTAATGATATTGGAATTTGGAGATGGTTCGAGAGTAGAATTTGCAAAATTGGGAGGATAATTTAAATATGTGCTTAATCTAGTTCCCCAAAAAAGTATAGAATTTCCGAAGGGAATAAATAATAAGAAAATAAAGAATGGCAGCAAATTATAACGAGTTACAAGATTCTCAAGCACCAGCAATATCGTTGCTCCAAAAACTAAATTGGAAATACATCACACCTGACCAAGCCTTTAAGGCAAGGGGTGAGCTATTGTCAAATGTAATTCTTAATGATATTCTGGCAGAACAATTACATGTCATTAACCATTTTGAATATAAAGGGGATAAGTATAAATTTTCTACGGGCAGTGTTCAGGGAGCTATCAACGCACTTAAAAGTGTTCCTATTGAAGGAGTAGTAAGAACGAATGAGCATGTATATGATTTATTGACCTTGGGCAAAAGTTTTAATGAAACAGTAAAGGGAGACCGTAAAGCCTACACAATGAAATTCATTGATTGGCAAAATCCTCAAAACAATGTATTTCATGTAACTGACGAATTTGTTGTAGAAGGATTAAAAGGAAAACGTCGTCCAGACATTGTCTTATTCGTAAATGGAATCCCATTTGTAGTTATCGAAAACAAACGAAGAGACAAAAATCTATCTTTAGAAGAAGCAATTTCTCAAAATATTGGTAACCAAAAAGAAGATGGTATTCCAAAATTATTCTATTATGCTCAAATTTTAATGGCCATACAGCCTAATGCGGCTAAATATGCAGTCACAGGTACAGAAGCAAAGTTTTGGGCCGTTTGGAAAGAGAATATAGAGGCGGAAGTTCAGAAACTACTTAAACGTCCGGTCAATAATACTCAAGCGGAAAATAGATTAGTAACTGAACAAGACAAAGCATTGTATTCATTATGTGAGCCTTATCGATTACTCGATATTATTTATAAATATGTAGTGTTCGATGGTCCAGATAAAAAAATATGCCGTTACCAACAATATTTTGCAGTCCAGGAGACCATCGAAAGGGTAAAACAAAGAGACAAAGAAGGGAATCGCAAAGGCGGAGTTATTTGGCACACCACTGGTAGTGGTAAATCACTAACAATGGTGATGTTATCAAAAGCTTTGGCACTCGACGCCTCAATTGAAAACCCGAGAGTGATTATCGTAACAGACCGAATTAGTTTGGACAAACAAATCTTTAAAACCTTTGTAAACTGTGGGAAAAGTGTAAAAAAGGCTAGGAGTGGTTCAAACCTCATGGAGTTGTTGCAAGATAAGGGAAGTGAAATCATCACCACCATCATCGATAAATTCAATATTGCATCTAGCAGAGTTACATTTAAAGATGAATCCCAAAATATTTTTGTTCTTGTGGACGAAAGTCACCGTAGTCAGTACGGTAGTGCGCATGCCAATATGAAACGCATAGTACCAAATGCGTCTTACATTGGTTTTACTGGTACACCTTTAATGAAATCGGAAAAAAACACCTCTAAAAAATTTGGTGGATTTATTCATAAATACACGATTGACCAAGCGGTTAAAGATGGTGCAGTATTGCCATTATTGTATGAAGGAAGGTCAGCCAAATTAACAATCAATAAAAATCAAATTGATAAAGAATTTGAAAGACTATCGGAAAATTTAAGCGAAGAAGCACAAAAAGACCTAAAAAAGAAATTCTCTTCAATAAGTAGAATTTTCGAATCAGAACATGTGGTAAACGAAATTGCTTACGACATTTCAAAACATTACACTCAAAACTGGCAAGGATATGGCTTTAAAGCGCAGTTAGCAGTGCCTAAAATTGATACGGCTATTAAGTATCAGAAATATTTTGAGAATCAAACCAATCCAGACTTGAGAGTAAATACAAAAGTTGTATTTACGCCACCAGATAGCCGCCAAGACAATGATGATGTTTGGTCAGAGAGTAGTAACGAATCTAGAATCTACTGGAATCAACTCATGACTAAACATGGCAATCAAGAAGACTATGAAAATTGGGTCATCGAGAAATTTAATGATTCTTCAACGGAAGTGGAACTTATAATAGTAGTTCGAAAACTATTGACAGGGTTCGATGCACCTAGAAATACGGTATTGTATCTGGCAAGACCTTTGGTAGCGCATAATTTACTACAAGCAATTGCAAGGGTCAATAGATTATTCAAAGGAAAAGAGCATGGTCATATTATTGATTATGTAGGCATTTTAGGGAAATTAGACGAAGCCTTAACAGAATATAGTGCGCTCGAAGATTTTGACGAAGAAGATTTAACAAATGCATTAGTGAATATCACAGATGAAGTGCGCAAAGTGCCTATTAGACATGCTGAAGTGGCTGACATATTTAATGAAGTCTATAATAAAAATGATATAGAAGCCTTGGAGCGTCATTTAGCTGAAAAAGATTTACGTGATGAGTTTTATGAGAAACTGTCCAACTTTGCTAAATCCTTACAAACAGCTTTGGCTTCAGATGAGTTCTATCAAGAATTCACAATGCAACAAATAGGCTATTATAAAATGGAATTAAAGAAGTATCAAAGTTTGAGAATCTCTGTCCAATTTCGTTACGCCGAAGTGGTGTCTTATAAAGAATATGAACCAAGAATTAAAAAATTGTTAGACACCTATATTGATGCCGATAAAGTTGAGGTATTAACATCTGACCTTAATATTTTTGATAAGCAACAAGTAGAAGAAGCTTTAGAAACCTATGGAAAGTCATCAGCTTCTAAAGCAGATTTTATTGCACATCAAATGAAAAGAGTGATTTCCGAAAACATGGAAAAAGATGAAGCATTTTATAAAAAGTTTTCTGATTTAATCGAAAAGACAATTCAAGAATTTAATGAGGGAAGAATTGACGAAGCAAAATATTTAGAGACTATACTGAAAGCAAGAACAGACTTGCATCAGGGCTATCAAGAAGGTATTCCAGAGTTGCTTTTACATAAACCAGAAGCAAGAGCATTTTATGGAGCTTTAAATATGGTGTTAAGTAACAAACACGGTGAACAAATTGTGAAACAAATAACGGATGATTTAGCAAACACTTCGGTGGCGATTTCCAAAATAGTGGAAGGTTTGACCATTAGAGACTGGAAGAAAAATTTAGATATTCAAAGGCAAATGGAGAATGATATAGAAGACTATCTAATCAGTCATAGGAAAGACTTGGGTGTAGAAATAACATTTGATGAAATTGATAATATACTAGAAAAGTGTCTAAAAGTAGCTAAAAACAATTTTTAATGCATTCAATAAACTACGGCACAAAGGAGTTGTTTTTCGATTTAAAACAATCGAAAAGAAAATCCCTGTCGATTGAAGTATATCCAGATAATTCAATAAGAGTATTGGCCCCTCTAGCATCTAGCATGGAGGAAATTAAAAAAGTGATATTAAAAAAATCGCGATGGATAATTCGGCAACAACATTATTTCGAACAATTCTTACCTAAAACACCGGAGCGGGAATACGTTTCTGGAGAAACACATTATTACTTGGGTAGAGGATATTTGTTAAAAATAAGACCTGGTCAAAAAAATGTTATAAAGTTGAAAGGGGGATGTTTTCATGTGGAGTATTGCGGTTATGATGCACAAAAGATTACAAAAAATCTAATGGCAAAATGGTATTATGAACATTCTGAAAAAAAGTTTTTCACGATAGCAAACGAGATGTTTTTAAAATTCAAAGAATTTGAGCTAGATAAACCTAATATCGATATCAAAAGAATGGCAAAACGTTGGGGGAGTTGTCAGAAAAATGGCAAAATAATAATCAACCCAGAAATTATAAAAGCCCCAACTAAATGTATCGAATATGTCATAACACACGAAATGTGCCATCTAGTTCAATTCAGTCATGATAAAAAATTCTACACTCTATTATCTGAAAAAATGCCCAATTGGGAAAAATGGAAAAACAGATTAGAACAAACCTTGTCATAATGGGGTTATTATTTAGCCTTTTAAATCTCCACATACGGCACTTACTCATTCATTCGTTCCGTGCCTACACTCATTCATTCCCAAGAGACTCCAGTTCCCCGCAGTACAGACAGTAATTACATTCAAACTTACAACTTCAAACAATAGTTATAGCGTTGTAATTACTGCCAGTACTTTTTGCCTTTGGCCTCAAATCCAAAGAAAATCAAATTTGTCTCCATCAAAACCTTAAGTCACAACTTGAACATTCGGGAAGGCAGGTAATAAGGTGTTCGTCAGTCGTTCCATTTTGTTCCATAAAACATATCTGCAAGCCACTTTTCAGTTTCAAGTGTCATTGGGCATGCAGTGAAGCAATCTCACAATAAACAATGTTTTAATATTTCATGGGCTTGCATATACCATAAATAGTACCACTGCGGCGACACGTCCTCGTTGGCACTATTTATTTGTTTTATTCCACACATTCTCTCCTTCCTCACCCGCAGCTACTCTTGTACCCTTACCTGCGAAAAGCAGGTACCCAATATGGAGCCTGCAAAAGCAGGCGAAATATTTATAAGGGTACAACCGCTGCTTCACTTTATGCGAGCCTGCGGGTCGCTTCGGGCAAAACCCACATAAATTTTAGTTTGATTGAATGTTTTGTAGTTTAAATGAAGTGTATATATTGATTCACATGCGGATAGATTAAAGATGTGGGTCTGCGGGTGTCACATTTTTTGAACCTCTCAAGTTGGCAAATAAGATAGCTTCATCCTCGCGAAAGCGGGGACCTTCTTTTTCTAAATATCGCTTTGCTATATTCATATTTTTGCATTCAAAAGCTATCCTATTTTGCAAGGTGTACACAAGAGCAACTCATTCAGTCAGCAATTCCATCCACCACACAATAGTTTCTACATTACGGTTTGGCCATTCGTTCATTTCCATAATGATTTCAGCAAAACCTTATAACCCTGCATGCTCTTGAAGTTTCGTGGAGGCCAAACCTTAAATGAAAACTATTCCCCAACCTTCCATTGCTTCCTTCATTCTTTGCACTTGCCTAAACTTGAATATTTCGTACTACCTATAAAAATCCATCTGATACAATATAAAAATCAAAAAAATGCGACACCCTTGCGGTAAACCGTTGCTGTGGTACGCCCTTTTGCAGAAAAATGCAACGGGCTATTACCACACCACCCTCGCTCAACTCGCAGGCGGCTCGCGCCTTTTAGATTACCTGCTAATTCGAAATTTTGAGGATTACTTATAGAAAACTAATTCACTTAATCCGATAATCAATAGAAAATAAAAAACTCAAACATAAAGCAAAGGTACAGGCGTGCGGATGCGAGAGCTGCAAGGGTTCGCTTCGCCTGTTGAAAAAAATCTCCACCCTCGCTTTTTTCTTTTCATTTACAATTTTCATTGCCTGATACAGCTGACTGCCACTGAACACTGCACACTACAACACGGGTAGTATTTTTTCCACAGCCCTTGCACCAATCGCACCGTCCTGTGAAACAAGGGCATTATGTTTAAGTTATTATTTAGAGTCCGTTTAGGTAGCAGATGGTTACTGGCGGGCATACGTACATCGGGCAGTCCATTCCATGTAGGTGTTCATTACGTTGGCTTTAAAGAGTACACGTTGCGCATCTTTTGGTTAGAGTGCTGTCTTTCAGAGCTTCCTTTTTAGGGAGCTCTTTTTTTAATCGCTTCCGAAAAAATATTGAAACGAAAAAGCCCAGGAAATGTCTGGGCTTTAATTGCTATCAATCTTACGTTTGAGTAGTTTTTTCGCTAAAAACTTGAAAAGCATCGAGGCAACAAAACTGGCAAACGCTCCAGTAAAGGCCATAATAACCGTAACAATAATGTCATCGGGTCGAATATTGGGGACAATTGCAAAAAGAGTACCACCAGCGATACTTATTTTGTCATCAAAATTAAAATGCATAGTGATTAGCCCTCCTCGTCACTGTCTGTTTTTTCAGCATCATCACCCTCAACTACAGCTTGACTGACAGCTGTGGCCACAGTGCCAGCAACAGTCAAATAAGTCGCTACGGTCACAACAATAGCTGGAAATGAAATCGGTGCAGCAATCACAGCGCCTCCCACAGCTGCCAAGGCAATACCAATATTTCGTAAAGTCTTAAAGAATTTAGGGGTTGGTTGTTTATAACGTTCTACAATGTTCATAGTTTACAGATTTAATGGTTAATAAAATGGTTTCTTTTCGGTCCTGGGCTTGGTGTACCACGGACAATAATTTTTGCAATGCAGGTCTTGCTTGCGCTCCCTTGCCGATACCTGTCAGATTAAGTACTGGAGCAATACAGCCCTCCAATTCCTTCAGCGCATCATTCGCGGGATGGATTAGAATCAAGCTTCTTTTTTCTACACCCTTTAAAAGCAAATGATGGTTGTGCTTTGGAGAAAACCTCGGAACAATCTCATAAACGCCTTCAGGAATACATGAAATGGAACGTCTGTTTTCTTTCCAAGGCAACTCAATTGTATGACACAAAAAACTGTGAGAGCAAAAGAGAGTACCATTGGTACCCTCTTTAAAATAAGCTCTCTCAAGCGTGAACTCCATGACTATGGAGTATCAATGCCAACAACAGCCAAAGCATTGTAAGCGCCGTTTTTAAGCGGGTACATTTGGCCATTCACCTCTTGGAAAAATTCCACGCCAATCACCTGCACAATTGGAAGTGTAGAGTTGGCAGTCAAGTTCGCTGTCAAAGTTGTTGCAGCGATGTTGGAACTGTCCCAAGCAAGAATCGCAGTAGCTTCACTTGATACAACATGGGTTTCCGTTTGAAAATCCAATTCCGCACCACCTACAGAAAGTCTAAAGTGGGTAGTTCCACCAGGAGCAGCAATACTGTTCAAAGCCACAAAAGCAGCAAAATCAGTGGCAGCAGTTCCAGCCACACGGTCAATTGTTGAGGTATAGTCCACAAACAATAAAGAAGCAAGCTTCCCATTGATATTGAACTCAAAACCTCCCAATAGTGATAAATCACCATCTTGGACAGTCCTGAAACCACGCTCATTGATTACGTCAGCTTTGACCACAGCGACCAATTTTTGAGTCAATCGACTCGTCACTCGTTTGTCCGATGCATTCTGCATCAAGTTTCGAAGCGCTACTCTGATGAGTTTTCCACCTTTACCAGCTGTCCCAAATTCAGACCCATTTTCACGAGTTCTCTGAAACGCAGGGTCATTCGCAATCCGACTGGCATCAATCCCACCTTTTTCGCGTGCTAAATGACCGTCAGACGTTTTGTAAAAGGAAATACCACCGATAGTTCCTTTCAATTTAATAATACCTGTTTGTCTTGCCATAATTCAATATTTTTTTGATTATGAAGCAAATCAAGTTAGATTTGATAGAAGAATTGAATATCTAATTCCATCCCAACCGATTAAGACATTTTATGCCAATTGTTCATATATTGATGAGGTATAAATGATAGATGGATAAAGCATACTTAAAGTATTAATATGAAGATTGTAAGAGTTTGCATATTCCCAAAGGACATCCATTGCATCACTGGAAGAAGTGAACGCTATGGCAGGAAGCTATTACAAGATATTAGAAAACACTTTGATAAAGAACCACATCAATTTATTACTGTAGAAGAATTCGCTGAATACAGTGGCATAAAAGAAGAAATAATTATTCAATATTTAGAACAAATTTCATAGTATTTGATGAGATTTATATTGTTTTGAAGCCTTGAAAACACTATCTTTATAACAAGACAGATGAGCAAATTACAGCATTGCAATTCAACTGAAAAGTTTACATATCGGTCAACAGATTTTACAAGGCAACAATAAACCCCGACAGCCACTCATAATTGAGGAAAAGGTTTGAATCCAGTCGAGGTCACGGATAAATATTTAAATAAGAAAAAACGCCAAGTTTACTTGAGCGTTTTTTTGTTTTAAATATTTTCAGAGCGGAGCTCTTCTGGAGCAACGCAGTTAATCCATCAACAATTTATTGCTAGGCGCCAAGTTTACTTGAGCGTTTTTTTGTTTTAAATGTTTTCAGAGCGGAGCTCATTCTGGATCACTGTAGGTAATCCTGCTATTTCTTCTTGCACCATGCTTTCTATATCTTTTTTTTGTTTTAATATGTTGCTGATATCCATACAAAACGGCCTATTTTTAGTCAATTTTAATACTAATTTATGATTCAATAATTTGAAATCTAATTAGTTATTATTAACTTACTGATGAGGATAGAGTAAAACAAAAACAAGAAATCATGTTTACAATAATAAAAAAATTACCTGATGATATTGTTGGAATACTCATTTCAGGGAAAACTACTAAAGAAGATTATGATCGAATCAATCCAATAATGGATCAATACAAACAAGAGCATAAAAAAATCAAAATGCTCATGGAGATTGTAGAATTAGACTATACTGCCAAAGCTTTTTGGGAGGAATTAAAGTTTGATTTTAAATATTTGGGTACCATCAGTGCGTTAGCTATAATTTCTGATAAAAAATGGCTTGAAGAATCTTTACAAGCCTTCGGGTCCATCGTGCCTGGAATTTCAGCTAAAGGATTTGAAAGCGATCAAGTTGATGAAGCTATCGATTGGCTACAAAAACAATAGATAGTATTGTAAATTCTCCTCATAATTTTCTAAATCAAATAAAGGCAAATTATATAATGATATCGATATATCGATATATCGATAACTCATCGTATACGGACATGTTTTTTATAAATGGCCAAGGTGATTTTATGACAATCGAATATGTCTAGTTCAAGCCAAAATAAAACTTAAAAAAACTTTAATTAAACACATTAGATTATGACACTGATTACAAAAAAGAACATCGAAATATTAGACGGAATACAAAATGATACTTGTATCTCAATTTTTATCCCTACCCATCGTGAAGGGGAAGAGGTAAGGTCAGGAAAGGACACTTTAAGACTTAAAAACCAGTTGAAAGAGGTGAAGAATAAACTAGAATTTGAAGAAATGGGTCCAAAAGAAATTGATGCACTTTTAGCTCCTATTGAAGAATTGCTTGATGACAGTAAATTTTGGACACATCGATCAGACGGATTGGCGATTTTCCGATCTGATGATTTTTTTGAAACCTATACGCTCCCCGTATATTTTCAGGAGTACAATTATGTGTCAAACGAATTCTATCTGAAACCATTGTTGCCAATGTTCGCAGGTGATGGGATTTTTTATGTACTGTCTTTAGAGCTGGAGAGCGTGAAACTTTATGAACAGACGCGCCATAGCATTACAGAAATAAACATTGAAGATTTAATTCCCGAAAGTATGGAAGATCGTGTGGGTCACGATTATGAACAGAAAAGCCTACAATTCAAAAGTCAAGCTGATGCACGAGGAAGGGCAATGTACCATGGCCATGCAGAATCTGATTATGATCGTAAGAATGAGATAGCACGCTATTTCAGGGCCATAGACAAGGGATTGATGACAGTATTAAAGGATAAAAGTGCTCCTTTGGTTATCGCTTCACAAGAGTATCTTTTCTCAATCTATAAAGAGGAAAGTAGCTACAAGCATCTGGTAGATGACCTTATTGTTTGTAACCTTTCAGAAACCGATAAGTTTCTTTTGCACGAACTTGCATGGGAAAAAGTGGAACCGATTTTCGATGCAGATCGTAAAGAAAAAGCAAAACTTTTTAAGCAGCATGAAGCTTCGGGTGGGGCTTCATCCGATGTAGAGGAGGCGTTTCCTTCAGCTTTGGAAGGTAAAGTCGATACACTTTTTATCCGTAATAGATCAGATATATGGGGCATTTACAATCCTAAAAAACGACATGTGCGTATTGACGAGGAAACCAGCCCATCCAACATTTCGCTAATGAACAAAATGGCTATCAAAACATTTTTAAATGGAGGCAATGTATATCTGTTGGAAAAGGACGAAATGCCGAATCCTTACTCAAAAGTTAACGCGCTATATCGCTATTAAATAGATTCTATTCAAATAACAACCTAAATGAAATATTATAAAGTTGTTTGCGTTTTTTTCTTGGCAATTTCTATATGTTCTTGCCAACCACCAGTGGTTTTTGGCGAGCCCCAGCCAGTTGATGTCCAAAGAATTTCTAGTATTCCAGAATCATACATGGGTACTTTTTGGTGCAGCACGGACAGTATATCTCTCTTTATTGATAATAAAGCCTTTATAAAAGCAAAGGAACTTTTGGTGCATTTGACTAAAGAAGAAATAGAGTCAGATCCAAATTTGGAACTCCAAAACGGAAAGTTGTATGTGCACAGTTGGAAACAATCTTTCCCTATAGACAATAAAGGGGATACTATTATTTCGTCAATTATTTTAAGAGATACTTTATTTGTAATTAGCTCGGAACAGATATTGAAGCCGTTCAAAGGGCACCTGATCCTAAATACAAAATTGGATGAAAATACATGGAGCGTAATGGTGGTATCACATAAATCGAAAGGTGTCCTTTCTCTGGCGCGAGCAACTCTGCCTGAAAGTCTGTCAAGACTCGATTCTGTTACCCCGCTTGAAACCTTGAAGGACAACAATGATAAGGAAACCCAAATATTATTAAGTCCAACGAAAGATGAGTTCAATCGCATCCTTCAAAATAGGTTGATTTTTGATGCGTCGTGTATGGAATTCGAGCAGATTTTTCCTTTGTAGACAAATGAGTTTTGATATTAATATAATTTTGAAGAAGACCTTTTCAAAAACTTATTACTCAAATTTTTTTAATCATAAACCTCTGTTTTAATAGATAACTTCTTAATTTTTTCTTATGGTTCAAAATCCATTTATGCGCTCCGCGCAAGAAATTGCAGATCGCTTCGAAAGTGATATCAAAAATGGATTGGAAAAAAAAACTATTGAAAAGCATTTATTAGAGTACGGTCAAAATGAGATTCCAAAAGATAGGCAAAAGTCCCCATGGCGAATTCTTATGGACCAGTTATTTGACCCCATCATCTATATTCTGGCTACAGCAGGCATCTTGGCATTTCTTTTTAGTGATTGGCTCGAGGGAGTCGCCATTCTTGTTGTCATATTAATTTCGGTCTTTATCGGTTTTTTTATGGAATTAAAGGCAATTCGTTCTTTGGAAATTCTCCGAAAAATGGGACAGACAATGACCAATGTGGTACGGTCAGGAAATATTCAAAAAATTAAGGCAAATGAATTGGTGCCTGGCGATATTATGGTCTTACAAACAGGAGATGTTGTTTCTGCGGATGCACGATTGATTTCAGAAGAAAATTTATCAATTAAAGAATCAGCCTTGACAGGCGAAAGTGAACCAATATCAAAAACAACCAAAATATTGCCTGCTGACACCCCCATAACAGATCAATCGAATATGCTCTTCAGGGGTACCATGGTTATGACAGGTTCTGGTAAGGCTATTGTAACATCCACAGGCGCAAATACACAGTTGGGTAAAATACAGCAGATGGGAATAGAGGCTGAAAAGGATATCACTCCCTTGAAAAAAAAGCTGAATCAACTGAGTAAATGGCTTATTTGGTTGACATTGATCTTTGCACTTCTGATTATTATCACGGGAATCATTCGTGGTAAGGACTTACTCTTGATGATAGAAACAGGCGTGGCATTAGCGGTAGCAGCCATACCAGAAGGACTGCCCATTGTTGCTACTGTTGCTTTGGCACAGGGCATGTTGCGATTATCTAAACGTCAGGTCATCATCAAAAAACTGGAGGCCGTACAAACTTTAGGAGCCACGAATATCATCTTCACCGATAAAACGGGCACATTGACTGAAGATAAAATGAAAGCCCATACCATAGTTTTTGCGGATTTTAAGTTGGAAGATGTCCAACAAAAAATTATGGAAGGTTTTGATTTTGGAAATGGAAATGAAGCCTTTGATAAAATGATGCGGGCGAGCATCCTCTGCAACAACGTCAACACTACTGACAATGGTTTACAAGGGGATTCAATAGAATCTGAATTACTTGATTTTGCAAAAAATGCTGGATATGATATAAAATCAATCAGAAAGGAGAATCCAGAAAAATTAGAGTTGCCTTTTAATTCCGATCGTAAATTGATGGCTACAGTGCACCAAAACGAGCACGAATTTTATGTTTATGCCAAAGGTGCTTTCGAGAAGTTAGTTGAGGTATGTGATACTATTTTGGAGGATAGAAAAATAATAAGTTTTAGCAATAAGGAAGACTGGTACGAAAAAATAGATGCATTGGCTGCCCAAGGCCTGCGGATATTGGCATTCGCTTATAAAGAAGTAGAAAAAATGCCAGAAAAGGAAAACCTAACAAAAGATCTTGTTTTTCTTGGAATTATTGGATTCCTAGATCCTGCGCGAGAAGATGTCGAGGCAACCATCGAGATCTATAAAAAAGCTGGAATCAAAGTTGTCATGGCTACTGGTGACCATCCCAAGACAGCACAAAAGATTGCCCAAGACGTCGGACTATTGGCGCATGATACTTCATCTGAAAAAGTGCTACAGGGAACAGATTTGGAAAACATTAAAAACGCCGATGAGGAAACCATAAGTCGTCTATTAGATGTTTCAGTTTTTGCGCGGGTCACTCCCGAGCAGAAATTGGATTTGGTGACCTTCCATCAAAAAAACGGGAATATCGTCGGAATGATTGGTGACGGGATTAATGATGTACCAGCCCTAAAAAAAGCTGATATCGGAATAGCTATGGGCATACGTGGTACAGAGGCTGCTCGTGAAGTCGCTGATGTAATCTTAAAAAATGATAAGTTTACTGCAATCGAGCTAGCGATTCGACAGGGTAGAGTAGTATTACAGAACATCAGGCAGTTCGTGATATATCTATTATCGTGCAACCTTGCCGAGATACTTTCAGTAGGGATTGCTGCTCTATTGAACCTTGCGGCGCCACTTCTGCCTTTACAGATTTTATTCCTGAATCTGGTTACAGATGTTTTTCCAGCTTTGGCATTGGGTCTCGGAAAGGGAGAAGAAGCCAGTATGGAACAACCACCTCGAGATCCAAAAGAACCTATCATGACACGCAATGATTGGTACGCTACACTAATCTACGGATTATCGATTAGTGCTTCGGTAATCGGTATCGTCGTTTACTCTGATTTTGTTCTTAAACTTGAATGGAATATAATCAATAACATGGCTTTTTATACTTTAGTATTAGCACAGTTGTTTAATGTATTCAATATGCCCAAACGCAGTGAGTCTTTCTTTAAAAATGAAGTAACTAAAAATATATGGGTTTGGGGTGCAATCATACTATCGATGGTCATTACCTTGATTGCCTATCTTTTACCTCCCATTGCCAGCGCGCTTTCACTGGTACCTATAACTATTGAACAATTGGGCCTAACAGTGCTTTTCGCTTTGGGTTCTTTGATCTTAGCTCAATTAATAAAGCGATTGGGACTTACTACCTAGCCTAAATTCAGTATTTTTCCAGTTCTTACAAAAATGTATAATTCTGGTTTTAGTCTTAAAATTGGAAATAAACAAGAACACTATGGGTAATCTATATGCTTTTAGTCAAATATCAATCTCCTATCTTTTTATAGTTTTCAATGCCGGTTTTTAACCATTCGTAGTATTCATCAGCATCTGGCGTATAGCCTACGGGCTCGATAAGATTTTCTTCGTCATGACCCATCAATACATAAAATGGTTGTGTGTTAGTTTTATAACGAATTGTTTGGAACTCACTCCATTTTTGTCCGATGTATTTTAGTTTTTTGCCTGGTCGTAATTTGGATTCAGTAATTTCGTTTTCTTCTAGCTTACGCTTGTCATCAACATATAACGAAATGAGTACAACGTCATTTTTAAGGCTGTTGAGTACTTGGTCTTCTACCCAAACATTTTGTTCCATTTTTCGGCAATTCACACAGGCCCAACCTGTAAAATCTAACATTACGGGTTTCCCTACTTTTTTTGCATAAGCCAAACCTTTATCATAATTATTGAACGCCAAAATTTGATGCGGTGCCAACAAATGTGCACCTTCTGGTAGCTCTTCGTGCTCGCTGCTCATAACACCACCAACTTTTGAGTTTCCAACTCCATAAGGCGATTCTGCATAATCTAAAGGAGGAGGGAAGGCACTGATTAAGTTTAGAGGCGCACCCCAAAGTCCAGGGACCATATAAATTGTGAAGGATAGCACCAATAATCCTAAACTCAATCGTCCAACAGAAATATTCGTCAATGGCGAATCGTGCGGTAATTTGATTTTCCCGAAAAGATAAAAAGACAAAGTACCGAAGATTGCAATCCAAATAGCAATAAACACTTCGCGCTCTAATATATGCAATTGCAAAACTAAATCAGCCTGGGATAAGAATTTGAATGCCAAAGCCAATTCTAAAAATCCAAGAAACACTTTCACCGTATTCAACCATCCACCTGATTTTGGTAATGAATTTAGCCATCCTGGAAATGCCGCGAAAAGTGCAAAAGGAAGCGCTATGGCCAACGAAAACCCAAACATCCCAACGATAGGAGCTATACCGCCTCTTGAGGCTGCCTCTACCAAAAGGGTTCCAACAATCGGACCCGTGCATGAAAATGAAACAATGGCCAGGGCTAAAGCCATAAAGAAAATACCAATGAGTCCGCCTCGGTCAGCTTGCCTGTCCACCTTATTTACCCATTTGTGGGGAAGCACAAGTTCAAATGCGCCCAAAAAAGAGAAGGCAAACACTACAAGCAACAAAAAGAAAATGATATTGAACCATACATTAGTCGCCAAAGCGTTTAAAGCGTCAGCTCCAAAAACAGCGGTTACGGCAGTGCCCAAAAGCACATAAATTACAATAATACTGATACCGTAAATAATTGCGTTTCTGATTCCAGCAGCCCTATTTTTGCTCTGTTTAGTAAAGAAACTTACCGTCATTGGTATCATAGGAAACACACAAGGGGTCAATAAAGCTGCAAAACCCGATAAAAAAGCAATAATGAAAATGGAAAACAAGCCTCTATTTTCATCTCCTTTTTCTTCTTTTTTTATTTCTTTGGCTATGGGTGTTTTGACGTCTTCATTAGTTTCGGGTGCTTGAAAATTAATTCCACTTTCTTCTGAAGTTTGTGAATTGTCTGCGTTTTGATTTCCTTTATTTAAATCAAAATCCAAGTCAATGTAGGTAGGAGGTAGGCACTGTTCATCATCACATACCATAAACTCAACTTCTCCTTTCACGATGGAAAGTTGTTCATTCAAAAGTTTAATACGTTGCTTAAATTCTGCCTTATTTTCAAAAAATTTGATCCGCATCCCAAAAACTGGATCATCGATTGTTTTGCCCTTTTCTTCAGAAATTTTGCCTATTAATTCAAAATTATTATCAGTTTCAAATGTAAAAGCAGTAGCTATAGGGCCATCTTCCGGTACATATTGGGAATATAAATGCCAACCCTTGTCAATAGTTGCAATCGCAATGAGTGTATATTCGGTATCCGAAATTTTTTCAACAGACGTGGACCATTTTACAGGCTCCAAAACTTGCGATTGAACTGTTATAATAGTGCATAATAACAGTAGGAAAGTAGTTATTTTAAGTTTCATGTGTTAGGCCATTGGTAATTAAAATAATAAATAATCGCAAAAATACGACTTTCTAATGAGAGGTTAAAAGTCATCATTATGCTCAAATAATTGCGTTAAAAGCTTGCTAAATTTATTTATAAAAAAATGGAATGTCGCTCTGTATTGATTAATCAAGAGCATTTTTTGTGACAAATACCCTCCAGCCTATGATGGCTAGTTGAAGTTTGGTGGCTTTTGATAGATCCAACTGGCATTTAGAATAACTCGGGAGTAAAGACTTATTCAATTTTGCTAAAAATTTGAAGAATGCTTTTTTCATATTACAAAGTTAGAAAAAGTTACGACAGAATGTTAAATAGATGAATTAATATAGTAGAATTCGAAAGGTATTGTAGTGGTTGATTATCTTTGAAAAAAATATCGAATGAAACTTTTTACCTCCCTAATTACATTTTTATTGATGACTCAACTCATAGTTGGTCAAGTTTTGCGTATCAATGAACTGGATTGTGATACTCCGAGCACGGATGACAAGGAGTTTCTTGAAATAAAATCGGCCACGCCAAATTTTCCGTTGGATGGTTATGTTGTCGTATTTTTTAATGGGTCAGCTTCAGGTGCCGACATGAGTTATCTCGCGTACGATCTAGATGGGTATGAGACGGATATCAATGGATTATTAGTCATGGGCAGTACAACTGTATCTCCATTTCCTCAATACATTATACCGCTAGCTGTGATTCAAAATGGCGCAGATGCGGTTGCCATCTACCAGGCAGATGAAATCGATTTTGAAGAACCGGTTTTGGCTTATGTGGATGACACCTTGATAGATGTATTGCTCTACCAAACAAATGACAGTGATGGACAAGGTTTGTTGTCAATTTTTTCAGAGTTTAACCCTTCCATACAAATTATAAACGAAGGTGCCAATAACAATACCAATTCCATTCAACTGGATAATGGTAATAATGACAATGGATATTTGATTCAAACGCCAACACCAAGAAGGCTGAACGATGGAAGTGGGATCGTTTTGAATGGTATTTTGATAACCTTGACACAAACGATGTATAATGAAGGAGAGACGTTTGATATTGTGTTTACTTCAGAACAAAATGTAGCTTCTGATCTCAATTTTACTCTAAATTTTGATAATGGCACCTTTAATTCGTCCGATTTTATTGGCAACACGTCAATAACGATCCCAAATGGAACGAAT
The DNA here is from genome assembly GCA_024635765.1 of Flavobacteriaceae bacterium. GTDB lineage: Bacteria > Bacteroidota > Bacteroidia > Flavobacteriales > Flavobacteriaceae > JBPOFM01. The sequence continues at coordinate 59,758 of JAGXIE010000112.1, forward strand.
ACAGCGATGACCACAATTACATTATTGGACGATACATTAGATGAAGGCGATGAGGTTATGGTGATACGCTTATCTGGTTTGCCACCGACTTTTTTCGCTATTAATAATAGTCTTCGTATTCGCGTTGTGGACAATGATTTTACCATCGCATCTTACGGAACCCCAATAAATCCAACCTATGGCGTTGTTGCAACTACACAGCCAGAAGGATATTACGATAGTTTAGATGGATTGGCTGATACCGATTTGCGCCAAGCAATTCAAAATATTGTTGCCGAAGAAGGAGTGGTTAGAGCTCAAACCTATAACGACGTAATCGATATTTTAAAAGAGGCAGATCAAAATCCTTTGAATAGTAATGAAGTATGGTTGGTCTATAAGGAAATAGGTCGACCAAAACTAGATTATCAGACAGGTTCTACAAGCACTGGCAAATGGAATCGGGAACACACCTATCCGCGATCAAGAGGAGGTTTTTTCAGTAT